>NZ_JBYVNY010000008.1:0-147933 GCF_058146105.1 Sporacetigenium sp. TC11
ATATATTCATTTTTATAACAATTTTAGATTTCAAAAGAAACTTAAAAACATGGCTCCAATTGAGTATAGAAGCCATGTTGATGTTGCATAGGGGTTACGTGTGTCTATTTTTAGGGTATCACTTCAACAAGTTACCTAGGGGTATTTTACTAGTTTTTAATTATTTTAGACTTCACATTGCTCAATTACTATAGAATATTCTTTACAATTAGCACATACTAATACGCTTACAATATAGCTATTATCAACTTTCTTTTCTTTTAATAACTTGTTAAATGATGTGTTTTCATATTCTTTATCTATACTACTTATTACATAATCACCATTCTTTGTAAATATATAAAAGTAATACTCTAAAAATTTGAAGTACTTTGCCTTTTCTTCTCTACCTGCAAAACACTTTTGGCAAGCCTGATCAAAATAAGCTAACTCAAAATCCACATCTTCATATTCACTCAGAAGTCTTAATATATCTTCTCTTGTAATTCCCTTAACTGGAATTTCTTCATCGTTTATTAAATCACTAAAGTTACTTCCTTTAAGTTCATATACATTATCATCGTAAGTAAATTTATAATCCATGTTTCCCTCCATATATAATATTTAACTAACCTTTTTTATATTATCCATATTTTTTCCCTTTGTTTTTTCCTTATATTCCTTTATTTTTCTTTCAAGCATTCCAGTTGCCAAATACACGCCCATAAATACAAGGACTCCTCCAGATATTTGTACAATTGTAATATTATTTCCAAGTATCCAACTAATAATAGCAGTGAAAACTGGAATTAAATTTAAGAAAATCCCCGTTTGATTAGCTCCTATTTCTCTTATAGCTAAATTCCAAAAAATAAATGACAATACCGAAGGAAAAACAGTCATATATAAAATACCATTTATGGCTAATGAGCTAATTTCTCCAAAATCAACACCTTGAGATATTACAAAAGGAGCCATAATAATAGTAGCAGCTAAAGCAGATAATCCACTTGCAGTTATTGGAGGTGTATTTTTAAGTTTTTTTCCTAATACAGAATACAAAGCCCAAGTAACTATAGCAACTATCATCAACAAATCACCTTTGTTGTATTCCATTTCAAATACCTGAGCTATATTTCCTCCAGTTAAAATAACCATTACTCCTAATAAAGATACAATAATGCCTGCACCTTGTAGTTTTGAAAATTTCTCTTTGAGAAAAATAGTTGAACATATTACTATTACTCCAGGGTTTAATGCATTAACAAGAGATGCGTTTGTAGAAGATGTATAATCCAGCGCAGAATAAAGAGCTAAGTTATAACCTATAATTCCAAGTATACCTAGGATAGTTAGCAATGGCCACTCTTTGATTACAACTTTCCACTTTGGTTTTTCAAAATGCGAAGCTATACCAAGGAGTAAAAAAGATGCCAAAAGCCAACGGGAAAAAGTAATCATAAGAGGTGTTATTTCTGCGACTACATATTTTCCAATTACATAATTTCCTGCCCAAAATAAATTACATAAGATTAATAATATCCAAACTCTGTATTTGCTCATATGCTGTCTCTCCTATAATCTAAATAAATTTAACCTCATATTTTCATAATATCATTAAGTTTAATATTAGTACAAGTATTCTAATTTGTTTTTATAAATCATAAAATATAACGTAGATATAAAAAGGGGGTAAGATCTTGAATAATTTAATTATTGCCTGTAAAACTATAACAAACGAGCTAAATTTAGCTCTAAAAGAAACAGGATGCGACTATCCTGTGCTTTGGGTTGATTCAGGATTACATACATATCCAGATTTATTAAGAGCTAAAATTCAAGAGGAAATAGATCATATTTCTAATGTGGACAATATTGTTCTGGCCTTTGGTCTTTGTGGCAACTCTCTTATTGGACTAACTGCACCTAATGCCCGCATTATTTTTCCAAATGTAGATGACTGTATAACATTAATGTTAGGTTCATGTCAAAGAAGAAAGGAAATTTCAGCACAATCCGGAACATATTTTCTTACAAAAGGCTGGCTAGATTACGAACTGAATATATGGGTAGAATACCAAGATGCAGTTAACAAATATGGAAAACCTAGAGCTGATAGAATTTTTAAGATAATGCTTAAACATTACGAAAGGTTGGGAATAGTATCAACTGGGGCCTATGAATTAGAAGAATTTCTTGAGAGAACGCAAGTTGTTGCAGAAGGACTTAATTTAAAACATGAAGTAATACCTGGAACTTTAAGATATATAGAAAAACTTTTAACTGGTCCATGGGATGAAGAATTTGTAGTAATAAATCCAGGCGAAAAAGTTACACTAGACCATACACGTAATTAAAAAAATCGTTGCTTAAACATAAAAGGGCTTCCTATATTAGGATAGCCCTTTTATGTTTAATTCGTAGCATTATTTAATATCTTTTCAATTTTTTGATTCAATACAAACCATATAGCAGCGCAACATAATATTCCAACTCCTGATATTAAGAAATTAAATCTAAACGTTCCATTCCCTATTGCACTTCCAAGAGTATTTAAAACAAAAGGTGAAATAAACTGCCCTACTCCCATTGCACTGGTGGCAATTGCAATCGCAAGTGTTGTTGCCGCTTTTGGAGCAACTATTGAAAGCTTAACCATAATTGAAGGCATTGTAGTTCCAAATCCCATACCTATAATCAATGACTCAAATATAATCATATTCAAACCTAAAGGATAACTTAACATCAAAAATCCAATTCCGGTTAATGTTATGCCTGCAAATATAGCGTGTTTCTTTAGTAATTGAGATATCTTACCAAATAATATACCTGCTATAAGACTTCCTACAGTCATAATTGTCAGTACAATTCCTGCAGATGCTGCATTCCCTAAATTCTCACTTGTAACTACCATAGCTATATTTGTAAAGAATGAGAATAATAAAAGTGAGTAAATTAAAAACAAAGCTGAAATTCCATACACTGAGAAACCTAGTGATTGCTTTTTATCACCGCTAAGTTCAACTCTTTGTGGTTCAGGTAATTTAAATAATGTAAGCAATAGAACACCTAATCCAATAAAATAAACAAAGAATGTATAGTGCCAGTTTATTGCACTTAAAAATCCAGCTATTAATGTAGTAACTATTGAGCCTATACTTACCATAGCACTTTGAAGTCCCATCATAGTTGCTCTTTCTTCGCCTTCGAAGAAATCTGCAATAAATCCTGATGCAAGGGTACCAATAAATCCTAAACCTATTCCAAGTATCCCTCTAAAAGTTAATATAAGACTTAAGCTATTGCTAAATCCTGGACCTACACCCCCAATTACAAACAGGATAACCCCAAAATATAGAAGTCTTGTTTTTCTTATTGAGTTTGAAAGTTTTCCACATAATAATGTGGTAGGTATCATTAGTAGTGAAGGTAGTGATACTATTAAACCTATAGTGCTTGGAGCTGCACTTGGAAATGCCTGGCTTATGTCTGCAAGTGCAGGAGATGCTGCTGTTGCAGCTAACATTAATAGTGAAATAGATAATATAGCTGCTTTAAGCATTGTTTTTTTCATAATCATTACTCCTTAAAAGTACATAGATTTTGAAAAAATGGATGAAAAGTTAGGGTAAGTGGCAAGTTCAACAAATTCTACAAATTCACCAATACTTTCTGCGCGTTTGTATTCACTTTTAGAAAGTAATGATAATTTTGATCCACTTCCAGCTGCATTTCCAACCATTTTTATTTTACTTTCTAATTCCTTTGGTATAAGTCCAATTACACATGCACTGTGTGGATTCATATAATTTCCAAAGGCTCCTGCTAATAGTACTTCCTCTATTTCATCTACGTTAATTCCATATTTATCCATAAGTATCTTAATAGCTGCTGACATTGCACCTTTTGCCATTTGTAGTTGTCTTATGTCCTTTTGAGTTATCATAATAGGTTTTTTGTGTGAAGTATAGTTTTCATCAGCTAATAAAAAGGCTTTTGCACCATCATAATCGATAATATTATTTTTAAATACTTCTGCTTTAGGGTTTGTTATCTTTTCATTAGATAAAAACTTTCCTCTTTTATCAAGAGCTCCGATTTCTATTAATCCAGTTACTACATCTAATAGTCCAGAACCGCAAATTCCCTTTGGTTTTCCTCCACCGACTACAGAAACCTCTAGTTTTTCACCAAATACAACATGATCAATTGCACCTTGTGCACCTCTCATACCGCTACTTATCTCTGCACCTTCAAAGGCTGGACCCGCTGCAGCCGAACAAGCAAGTATTCTATCTCTACACCCAAGGGCTATCTCTCCATTAGTTCCTATATCTATCATTAATTTAATATTTTCACTTTTGTCCATTTCCGTAGCCAAAATTGCTGATACAGTGTCTGCACCTACAAATCCTGCAATGTTCGGTAGTACAAATACCTTTCCTGCATTGTTTATTTCAATAGATAGATCCTTTGCATCTAAAACTACAGGCTCACTAATAGCTGGTATATATGGCGCTTTTGCAACAAAACTTGGACTTACTCCTAAGAAAAGATGGTGCATACAGGTGTTTCCAACTACACTTATAGCATATATATCTTCTTTTTTTATACCTACCTTAACACAAGCTTCATGTATAAGTTCATTTATATCTTCTATAACTTCTAAATGTAAATTTCTTAATCCATCTTCTTCTTTACCAGCATAATTACTTCTGGTAATAACATCTGCACCGTACTTAGTTTGAGAATTTAAAGTTGAAACAACTCCTAATTCTTTTCCCGTATACATATCTATAAGATAACCTACTATTGTTGTAGTTCCAATATCAAAAGCCATACCTATAAGGATATTTGTAGTGTCATTTTCTTCAATTTGCAAAATGTTTTTATCATATGTAACTGCAGTAATATGATTATTATTTTTTCTTATCATATTTGGAAGTTGTTGTAGAATTTGAATTTTTACGTTTTCCAGATAAGTATATTCCTTAAACAAACTATCATTAAGTCTTCTCCAGTCAGACTCCCAATCTCCAATAGATGGCTTTTTAACTTCAATATATGTCTTTGTTATATGAGGATCTATGTTAAATTCTTTTTCTTCTGATGTTAGTAAAATATTGTGTGATTTAGAACTTGTTCCTATATTATCAACAACAATATCTCCCAATACCTCCGTAAAACAAGCAAGGTGGATACCTTGATTTATTTCATCTTCAGTTAAGAATTTTTTTTCAGAATCATTATGTTTAATATTACCTTCTAATATTCTAACTTTGCACTTTCCACATTTTCCTACTCCACCACAAGGAAAATCAAAATCTATTCCTCCATCTCTAATTGCTTTTATAAGTGTAGTTCCTGAAGCCACCTCTATCCTTTGACTTGAGTGTCTAAAAACTACTTTATAATTTTTCACAATAATTCCCCTCTTTCATTTGCATGAATTACTGACTAAATCCCTGTAGCTTAATATAATCTGATCTAAAATAAGTTACGCCTAGTCCCATAGGCTTATTATTGTCATCATATATTTTTTGTTCTACAACCAATAAAGCAAGTTCGTTGTATATATTAAGTAGCTTTTTAGTTTTATCGCCTGGAGCTATAGCATATATCATGATTTCTTTTTTTAGTTCATAAGGAGATATATTTTTCGATATCATTTCTGGAAAAGTTGCTTGTTCAATTTCTTTTTCTACAATAGGCATTCCTTTTTCATACATAAAATATTTAATGTCATAAGCTATAGGTTGACCATCAGTGTAAAACAACCTTCTTATTTTTATAATTTTTTTGTTCTCGCTAATTTGTAATTTGCTTGCTAATTCTTCATCTGGTTTTATAATATCTACTGATAACAGTTTTGCATTATCTACATTATTGATTAAATTATCCATTTCATCGTAATGGACTGTGTACTTATTGCACTCAGGTTTTTTGACGAAATATCCTTTTCCCGGAACTGAATAGATATATCCTTCATTAGACAAAATTGCAAGACCTTTTCTAACTGTCATTCTACTCGTCTCATACTCTTTGCACAAAGAGGTTTCAGATGGTAAATCATCTCCTGAATTTAGGTCTCCACTTTTAATTTTATTTCTAATATCTTCAGCAATTTTAATATACATTGGATTTATCATTGTCTTATACTCCCTGCCTATTTGTGTCATTCATCCACTTCAAACATATGTCAGTTCCTAAATAAGCATCATTGGCAAAACCATCTGCCCCAATATACTCACATGTACATTTATTAATATGGCTAGAGCCTACAATTATTTTAACTTCATCTCTTATATTAGCTTTAACAAAGGCATCTACAACATCTCTCATTGGATCTATAGTATTTGTTAAAGGTCCACTCATTGCCACAATATCAGGCTTATTTTTTATAAATTCTTTTACGAATACTTCTACTTCAGCATCTACACCAATATCTATTACTTCAAATCCGTTTACTTGTAATATGCCTTTAAAAATATCTTTTCCTATATCATGAATATCCCCTTTTACAGTTCCTAAAAGTACCTTACCTATATATGTATTTTCATTGTTTCTAAAGTGATTTCCCATTTTTTCTAATTCTAGAACTTGCTTAAAAATAATACCTGACATTATTAAATCCGCTATATAATAATGTTTTTGTTCATATAATTTCCCTACTCTTTTCATTCCATCATTTATCATTTCCAGTAGAGACAATGGTTCAATACCTTCATCTAATGCCTTATTAGCTATTTTTATTACGTTTTCTTCATCTAGTTGCTCTACATACTCAATAATCAACTCTTTTAACCCAGTTAAACTATCCATCTTTATCCCCCGTTAATTTTATATAAATATAATAGCTGCAATTTCTATGATTTTATAGGATTGCAGCTATTCTTTAAATTTTTCTACATTAATAACATCATTACAAAGCCAAACATCATTTCTTCATATGGTTGCATTTTTGCAGCCATAACATCATCTAACTTTTCTTCTATTTCTGGATGATCTTCCTTGTATTCTTCCCATGTTCTATAATATTGAGTTTCCATATATACCCCTCCTTAATACTTACCATTTTCTGATACATATTGTAGTACCGCTTGTAAATTTTCTATATTAACGCTATCTTTAGTTATTATTACCTTATCAAAGCTAAAGTAATATTTTCCGCCTGGTGCCATAATATCAAGAATCTCCTTTGCCTTATCTATACACTGTTCTTTTGTGCCTGTTTTTAATAAACCAGTTGGATAGAAACCAGTAAGTATGTGTTTGTCACCTAATTTTTCTTTTACAGTTTTTGGATCACCATATTCAAACATCATTCTTGTATTTTCAGGAAGTTCATATAAGTAATCTAGGAATCTCATCCAGTCATGCTCAACAAATAATAGTGATGGCTGACCATTTTCATATAATCCATCTACTAATCTCTTAAATGTAGGCCAATAGAATTTACTAAAGTCCTTTTCACGTAAGAATGGTGCCATATGAAGAGGTATAAATGTAGCTCCATATTTTGATGGATTTGGTGGAGTTCCTTGTTTTATCATAATAGGTGTTACTGCTTCACAAGCTGATTCAACCTTTCCTGGATATCTTCTTATATCACCAGTAATATTTTTGAATCCTCTTAATTGATCCGCTACAAAGTCAAAAGGAGCTTCAGTCATTTGTCCTATTCCCCCTAAAGGAGAATATCCATGTTTTTCAGTTAACTTTCCGATTACTCCTAAGTCTCTGAATAGTTCATCGTAATATGCCTTAAAAGCCTTTGCAAATGCTACTGATCTTTGACCTGGGTTTGTATCTAACTCTTTATAAATTCTTGGAAGTATTTTTTCCATTATACAGTCATATGGAGAATTGATGAATTCATCATATTCACTAGCTTCTAATCCGTGAATTTCAGGATGTTGCATAAATCCATTAGAGCTCATTATAAAGTTTCTAGCTCCTAATAGTTTATATAGTAGAGGATTTCTCAATTGAAGTCCTGCTGGATTTGTATCTGTAACAAAATCATTACATACTTTTTCATATATTTCTTCTAGCTCTGAAGTATCCCATTGGGATTTTGCTAAATCTTTTCCTGAGTACTGTATAGCAAATTCGAGTGAGAAGTTAACATTTATAGGTACTCTCTTTGGAATTTTTCCATCAAATAAATCTTTAAATAACTGTGTTCTTTCTTCTTTTAGTGCTACTATATTACTCATATTATTTCACCCACCCTTGGCATATTTTTACACCTTCTGCAGCGTTAGTTGTAAATGCATCTCCTCCTACAAGCTCACATGCTTCTTTTGTAACTGGGTTACCACCTATAACTATTTTTAGGTCATCTCTAAGTCCTGCTTTCTTCAATTCGTCTATTGTATCTTTCATTGCATCTATTGCAAGAGTTAAAACTCCACTCATTCCTATTATTTGCGGATTTACTTCTTTTACTTTTTCTATAAATGCTTCTGCAGTTACATCTATACCTAAGTCATATACTTCAAATCCTGCAGCCTCTGACATGCTCTTAAATATATTTTTACCTATATCATGTAAGTCTCCACTTACTGTTCCAAGCACTATAGTTCCTACTTTTTCTGTATTATCTGTACCTATTACAGGCTTTAATATATCTATAGCTCCTGATAATACTTCACCAGCAAATATTAAATCCCCAACAAAGTACTCTCCTTGATCGAATAAATCTCCTACTACTGCCATACCCCTTTGGCATGCATTTACTACTTTTTGAGCTTCTTCTTCACTTGGGTTTGATGCTACAAACTCGTTTAACATTTCTACTACACTTTCTTCATCTAATTCTCCAACATATTGCGTTAATAAATTTAAATCCATAATCAAAATCCCCCTTTTAATTTGGTTTTTAATAAATGCCATTTATGTTTTTATTCCTTCTTTAGTCTTAATTGAGGTATAGACTTGTATATACCAGTTGTTGCAAATTTTCAGATTTACACTAATATATATGAGTCACTTTTAAAGAATATTCCAAAAAATAAAAGCAAACTATCTAGTTTTTCATTTTTCAGATAGTTTGCTTTTATTCATACTATATATTATCTAAGCTCTTTTATTTTCTGTATTTACAGGTAACAAAAGTAATATTCCAAGTAGTGGCCCAGCTGCCATAATCCACCATACTGACGAAAACACACCTGAGAAATCTACCGCAAACCCCATAACCATTGGCCCTATTATTGAAGCAAATTGGAACAAGAAGTTAGATGTACCATTTGCAGTTGCAGCCCATTGTTTACCAGCAAAGTCAGTAACCATTACTGTTAACTGTGGATTGGCAATATATGATACAAATCCAAATAAGAAACCAACTATTGATAATGATGGTATAGTTTTCATATATCCAAAAGCAATAGTCAAAGGTATTACTAATGCAAAAGCAAATATTAATATGAGTTTACGTTTACCTATTTTATCCGATATAACTCCCGATAATAAAGGTGCTAATACTCCACCAAGTCCGTAGAAAATCATTACTAACCCTGCTTGTGCTACAGATATACCAAGTTCACCTTTCATATAAGCATTTGCCCAAGTTGCAGTTCCAAGTTCTACCCACATTAAGCAAAATCCTGCAAGTGAAGTTAATATTAAATCCTTATTTCCGAAAATGACTTTAAATCCGTCTATTATTTTTCCAGAGTTTTGTTCTTGTTTATCTGCTTTAATTAACATATAAACCAAAACACCAACTACTATAGTTGCAATGCCTACAGTTTTAAATGCTCCCTGCCAACCAAAACTATTATTAAGAGCAGGGACTATATAGTTTGATAAAACTATGCCTGCTGATGGTGCTGCAAGTAAAATTCCAAAAGCTGTTCCTCGTTCCTTAGGCGAAAACCACTCTGCAACTGCACGTGAGCAACAACTAAATACTGCACCAGCTCCTAATCCGGTTATAACTCTAAGCCAAAATCCTCCTTCAAATCCTGTAATATATCCCATTCCAAGTGTAGCAATACCCTCAACAATAAGACTAACTGCCAATATTACACGAACTCCGAACTTGTCTGCTAGTATACCTGATGGTACTTGAGTTATAACATAACCTATATAAAAAGCACTCATATATGCTCCAGCCTGTGTCATTGCTATACCTAAGTCAGGCATAGCAACAGGAATTAATGGAGGCCATGTAAATCTAGTAATAAAAGTAAATATAAAACATGCAACTGTTAACAGGAGTATGGTCCATCTATATGGGCTTTTTTCCTTTTCAACTATTGTTTCCATACTTTTCTCCCCTTTAGCTTCTACATTAACAACATCATAACAAAACCGAACATCATTTCTTCGTATGGTTGCATTTTAGCAGCCATAACATCATCTAATTTTTCTTCTATTTCTGGATGGTCTTCTTTGTATTCTTCCCACGTTCTATAATATTGAGTTTCCATACTACCCCTCCTTAATACTTACACTGAGCTACATAATCAAGTACTGCTTGTAGATTTTCAACATTAACACTATCAAGTGTTATTATACTCTTATCAAATCCAAAGTAATATTTTCCACCTGGTGCTAGTATCTCCACTAACTCTTTTGCCTTATCAACACATTGTTCTTTTGTACCTGTTTTTAATAGTGTAAGTGGATAGAAACCAGTAAGTATGTGTTTGTCACCTAGTTTTTCTTTTATAATCTTTGGATCTCCGTATTCAAACATCATTCTTGTATTTTCAGGAAGTTCATATAAGTAATCTATAAATCTCATCCAATCATGTTCAACAAATAGTGTTGCTGGTTGGCCTGCTGATGCCATATCATCAACTAACTTTTTGAAACTTGGCCAATAGAATTTTTCAAAGCTTTTATCATTCATGTAAGGTGCCATATGTAGAGGAATAAATGTTGAGCCATGTTTTGTTTTATTAGCAGGAATTGCCTGTTTTAACATAAGTGGTGTAACTGCTTCACAAGCCTGAACGACTTTATCAGCATGTCTTCTCATGTCACCAGTAACTCCTTTAAATCCTCTTATCAAATCAGCTACAAGATCAAAAGGTGCTTCTGTAGCTCCTGTAAATAAAGGATCTGCATATCCATATTTTTGAGATAAGTTCCCAAATACTTTTCTCATATTTGCACTTTCATCATGATAAAGTTTAAAAGACTTTGCCATTACCATAGATTTTGTAACTGGATCTGTATCAAGTTCAGTATATAATCTTGGTAATACCTTCTCCATTATAACTTTATATGGATCTGCTATGAATTCATCATACTCTGCAGGCTCTAATCCATGGACCTCTGGATGTTGTAAGAATCCACTTGAACTCATAACAAATGTTTTTGCACCTAACTCTTTATAATATGAAGGAAATCTTATAGTACTAAGTGGAAGGTTATCCGATTTAAAGTCTCTGCATACTTTATCAAGTATTTCTTCAAGATTTGAAGTATCCCATTGTGCTTTTGCTAAATCTTCTCCAGCATATTGTATGGCAAACTCACTTGAAAATCTCGTTGCACCATTAGGTACTCTTTTAGGAATTCTTCCTGCAAATAAATCATCATATAATTCATTTCTCTCTTGTTGTAGTTTCTTAACGTCTATTGATGACATATTAATTCACCCACCCTTGGCATATTTTTACGCCTTCTGCTGCGTTTGTTGTAAATGCATCTGCTCCTACAAGTTCGCATGCTTCTTTTGTAACTGGGTTACCACCTATAACTATTTTTAAATCATCTCTAAGTCCTGCTTTTTTGAACTCTTCTATTGTATCTTTCATTGCATCTATTGCAAGAGTTAATACTCCACTCATTCCAACGATTTGTGGTTTAACTTCTTTTACTTTTTCTATAAATGCTTCTGCAGTTACATCTATACCTAAGTCATATACTTCAAATCCTGCAGCTTCTGACATACTCTTAAATATATTTTTACCTATATCATGTAAATCTCCACTTACTGTTCCAAGCACTATAGTTCCTACTTTTTCTGTATTGTCTGTTCCTATTACAGGTTTTAGAATATCTATAGCTCCTGATAATACTTCACCAGCAAATATTAAATCCCCAACAAAGTACTCTCCTTGATCAAATAAATCCCCTACTACTGCCATACCCCTTTGGCATGCATTTACTACCTTTTGAGCTTCTTCTTCACTTGGATTTGAAGCTACAAACTCGTTTAGCATTTCTACTACACTTTCTTCATCTAATTCCCCAACATATTGTGTTAATAAATTTAAATCCATAACCAAAATCCCCCTTTTAATTTATCTATTTGGTCTTACACTTCTTTTATAGGTCCTATTTTATTTTTTCTATATGCAGTAGAATACTTTCTACAGTGTTTATCTTTTCCTAAAAGTGCTTCTGTTGCAAGAAGTGTAGCTAATAAATCTCTGTTACATGGATCTATAATCGCTGAGTCCATACCTGCAAAAGCAGCCATTGTTAAGAAGCTTTGATTTACAACTTTTCTAAGTGGCATACCAAATGATATATTACTTAAACCTGAAGTAACTTTTATTGTAGGATATATTTCTTTTATAGTTTTTGTTGTTTCAACAAAGTTAAGAAGTGACGTATTGTCTGCCGATAGTGCCATCACAAGTGGATCTATATGTATTCTGTCTGGTGTTATTCCGTATTTTTCTGCTTTTTCTACTATTGTCTTTGTTATATCAACTCTTGTCTTAACATCGCTTGGAATACCATTGCTATCACAAGTTAATGCAATTACTTGCCAATCTGTCTCTTGGATTAAAGGGAATATAACTTCACATTTATCTCCTTCTTCAGATACAGAGTTTATTATTCCTGGTTTTTTTGCATATTTAAATACCTCTGCAATAGTGTTTGCATTTGGGCTATCTATACATAATGGCTTATCAACAGCATCCTGTATAATATCCATTAACCATTTTAATGTTTCTACTTCAAATTCTGGCGCAGTACTTGCGCATACATCTATATAATTAGCTCCTGCATCTACTTGTTTAATTGCTAAATTTCTTATAAATTCCTCATCTCTTGCTTCAATTGCCTTTTTTACACTTGGTATAGTTCCGTTTATCTTTTCGCCTATAACTATCATTAAATTCTCCCCTTTATTTTTAATATTTATCGTATACACTTGTGTATACAGGTTAATCTATGTCATATAACCTTACTGATACTTATTTATATGTATCAAGTTTTAGAGGTATTACCAAAACTGATGATAAAATTTAATAAGGCTTCATAAATAGGATTAATCCTATTTATGAAGCCTTTTCTAATCTACTCAATATTATTGATTTTATTGTATTTCATTCTCCCTGGACATCTTGATGAATCTACAAACCATTGACATGTTGAACATCCCATACATTCAACACTTACCCCTTGGTTTAAAGCTTCGTTTGCCCAATTTGGATTTGTAAGTATGCCTCTTCCTATAGCAACAAAATCAGTTAAATCATTTTCTACTAAGTAACTTGCTTTGCCTGCAGTTTTTATTTCATTGACAACTATTATTGGAATGTTGACAGCATCTTTTACTTTTGTTCCATTGTAAACAATAGAATTACATGGAAAATTACTTGGTACACTTAATTCTTT
This sequence comes from Sporacetigenium sp. TC11, assembly GCF_058146105.1. Classification (NCBI taxonomy): domain Bacteria; kingdom Bacillati; phylum Bacillota; class Clostridia; order Peptostreptococcales; family Tepidibacteraceae; genus Sporacetigenium; species Sporacetigenium sp. TC11. The sequence goes on from NZ_JBYVNY010000008.1 coordinate 13,576, forward strand.
ATCTAATAAATTCCCAAAACCAGTTGAAATATGTAGTGCATCTGCTCCTGATTTTTCTAAAGCTTTTGCAACTTCCTTTGCCCCATTAGAATCCGGAATATTACATCCCATTCTAACTCCAATTATAAAATCTTCACCACAGTTTTCTTTTATTTTAGGTATAATCTCTGATACAATTCTAATCCTATTTTCTATACTTCCACCGTATTCATCATTTCTTTTATTACTTCTTTCATCAAAAAATCTTGAGATTAAAAATCCATGAGCTCCATGGATTTCAATTCCGTCTAGACCTGCCCTTTTTGCTCTTATAGATGCACTAACATATGCATATTGAATATTTTTTATATCATCTTTTGAAAGTAAATCAATTTCACTATTATCTGCAAAGCTAAGCTGAATTATTGCCAATGCTTCATTTTCTTTTATGATTTTTGCAAGTTTACTTATTCCTTGAATTTGCGAATCGTCCCAAAGTCCTAGTCTGTTACTATTAGGGTTAATTGCAGTGGATTCTATTATTATAATTCCTGCTCCACCTTTAGCAACTTCTTCATAGTGTTTGATATGTTTTTCTAAGACCTTGCCAGTTTCATCAGCATAGCCAAATGTCACCATTGGTGGCATAACTATTCTATTTTTTATTTTATGGTTTTTTATTGTAAATTCTGAGTTTAAACTGTTCATAATAAACCTTCCTATATATAAATTTCTTCATATGAATTGAAAATTGTCTTCTTTTATATAATAATATATACAATGGTACTTTGAAAAGTAACTAATATTATTATAGGAGGTACATTATGAGTAAATTTATAGAAATCAAACCTGAAGAACTAAATAAAAGCCCATTTCAACTTATAGGTAATGAATGGACTCTTATAACTGCTGAAAAAGACAATAAAGTAAATACAATGACTGCATCTTGGGGCGGTTTTGGTATTATGTGGCACAAGAATGTAGTTAATGTTGTTTTAAGACCTCAACGTTATACTAAGGAGTTTGTAGATAGTTCTGATACTTTTTCTTTAACATTCTTTGATAAAAGCTTCAAAAAGGAATTAGGATATCTTGGATCTGTATCTGGCAGAGATGAAGATAAACTTTCTAAGTCTAGTTTGACAGTTGGACATATCGATAATACACCTTACTTTGAAGAAGCAAATCTTGTTCTTATATGCAAAAAACTTTATGCACAAGATTTCAAACCTGAATGTTTTATTGAAAAAGAGCTTAATGAAGAATTTTACTCTCAAAAAGACTACCATACAATGTACATAGCTGAAGTGCAAAAAATTCTTATAAAAGAATAATTAAAAAAGTGTTACACAAGATTACTTGTGTAACACTTTTTTTGTATATAGTTAATTATCAATTACATTATCTGGATCAACTAAATTAGCAAATGACCATGTAGCTCCTTCATCTAAAGAAATAAATCTAGCTAATACCTTACCACCTTGATAATCTCCACTAGGTCCTTGATTTACAAGTAAAGTGCCTTGAGATCCATCAAACGTAGGTACCTCAGCTACAGTAAATATTCCTTTATATTCCTTAGGTATTGGAACATTTACCTCATTCCAAGTTTCTCCTTTATCAGCACTTCTGTATAATGAAGGTCTTGGCAGCTCATCATTTACATTTATAGCACCAAAGGATATAAATCCAAGTTCATCATTAATAAACCCACCACTGGTAATAAGTCTATAATTTTCTTTAACATTACCTGTATTTACCCAAGTTTTTCCCCCATCATTAGTTTTAAAAACAGCATGGGCTTCAGAACTCATAGTTCTATCTCCAGATAATATTAGATATCCATTTTCATCAGAGGTAAATCCAAGTATTCTCATTCTTATTGCTGGAAATGGACTTTTTATACTAGAAGTATTCCAAGTTTTTCCCTTATCATTAGATTGTATAATTCTTAAGTCATTATCTCCTAAGTTATAATGTCCCCCAGTTACAAATGCTGTTTTTTGTGGTGTTATAACATAGCTTCCATCTATTAAATACTTTTTGGAGCCATTATACTCTCCTCTGAACAGATCCTCCAAAGAAACGGGAACTTCATTCCAGTGTTCTCCGTTATCATATGTTACCTTAAGGGCGTTATTTACAATCTCATATCTGTTGTTTTCATTTGGGACTTTGATACCCGCATCCTTTTGATATTTATCTTCAACAGGAGCTAGTCCACTAACAGCATTTGATGTGTCCTCAATCCTAACTAGTGTATATTTGTTTTCTCCTGTTTTCTTAATCCTTAAGGTCCATTTGATATCTTTAATACTTCCATCTTCTTGCACATAACCCCAATTATTATGAGTTGACCAATTTTTCTTTTCTAGCTGGACCCAGAAAGTTACAGCTATTGCAAATTCGTTTTCATCTCCTGCTAGTAACTGAAACTTATTGTAACGAACATCGTTAATTCTTTTCCATGAACTAACATTATTATCTGTGTAAGAATTCATATATGTAAACCAAAATTTATAAGCTATGTCTTCAAGATTCTTACTTTCAGACACAGTAGTTATTGGCAGTGACTTGTTTAAATCTTCTTTGTAAAATTTAGTATAATAAGTTGCAACCCCTGATATTATTAATATTATTATTGCAACACTTACGACTATCTTTAATTTATTCTGCTCTTTGTTTATTAGCATTACATATTCTCCTCAAGATTAGCTTCTTTTATTTTGTATCACTATTAAATTCTTTCAGTTCTAAATATCTTTCTTTACTTATACTCCCAACAATAAGTGTCATAAGAGGAAAAATATAACACAAAACTGCATATTGAGCATATCCAGTACTGAACCCTACTATTGTACCTATTATTAGAACGTTTACATTCCAAGGCATTAATGGTGCAATAATAACACCTGTATCTGATATAGTTCTTACTAACACATTTTTGTCTACATTAAGCTCATCGTATTTATTAGCCAGTAGTTTCCCCGGAATTACAATTCCCATTGTTTGATCACAAGTTACAGTAGTTAAAATACTGCTCATCAAGCTAGTTTTTAATATAAGCTCTTTTTTTGAATTTATTGTTGAAATAGCTTTATTGGTAAAATAACTAATTACTCCTGTCTCTTCTAAAATACTGCTAAGTGCAATAACTCCCATAACAATAAAGCAAACTTCAACCATAGATACAACTCCACCACTTACTAATATCTCATTTAACTTAGCAGATGTTGTATCCCCTTTATATCCTAAAAATATTGATTTAATTATTTGAGTAATTGTCATGTTTTGATAAACAAAACTTACTATTACTCCCCCAAGAAGTCCAGTTAAAATTGAATAAACCATTTTTATACCTAAAAATGACATTATAATAACTACCAGAGGCATTAGCAATAAGTATGGAGATATGTAAAAAGCATCTTCAATTGAACTTTGAAACTGTAATATACTTGAAACATCTATATTTGTGTTATACTTAACTCCAAGAAAATAGTATATAATAGATGTTAATATAAGTGTTGGTATTAAAGTTATAGCCATAGATTTTAAAACTTCTTTATAATTTGTATTTGTTGTTGATAAAGTAAGGTTTAAAAGTCCTGAAATTGGAGAAATCTTATCTGCAATAAATGCACCTGAAACTATAACTCCTAATAGCACGTGGGAAGGAATGCCAAATCCTACTCCTATTCCCAATATTGCAACGCCTATAGTACTTATAGTTCCAAGTGATGTTCCCATAAACACTGAACTAATTGACATTATTAAAAAAGCTACAAATAGTAAGTTTATATCCTTCATATATTCAAAGCCATAATACATCATTGATGGTACAACTCCAGAAGAAAGCCATATAGATACTGTAGCTCCAATAATCAGAATTATTATATATATAATCCTACACTCTACTAATCCTTTAGCCATTATTGCTGTTAATTCTCTAAAAGAAAATCCCCTTTTATTTAATACAATACAAGATAATATAATGCTTATACTAAAACCAAATACAAGAGAAACTTTTAATAATACACATCCACTTATTAACAAAAGACATAGCCCTAATATAAAATAAATATCTTTATGATTTAGTTCTTTTTTCATGATTTATCCCCCAAGTTATTAAATTCATAATTTATATTATACATTAATAAACACTTAGTATAGAAATATAATTCTGCACTAAGCGTTTATTTTTGTTCTTAATATATCCATATTCTTTGTGATATATCTAAAGGTACTATCTCAAATATTTCCCACTCTCCTATTGCGAGCCTATCTGCCTTTAGTAAACCTGATGGTTCTTCAGCTACTACGTAGTGCCCATTTCGTGTTCTAATTGCTATATTGCTCTCTGGAAATAGAGGAATTATACTAAAAAATTCTTCTTGACCTATAGTTGTTTTGTTAACATTTAAAGAACTTCCTCCCCCTCCGGGTGCTGAGAAAAAATAGCCTCTAGATGTTCTTATAACTACGTTTCCTTGTTGAATCCCTAAAGGTACTAATGTAAATGTTTCAAATGGGCCTATTTCATCTTTATTCGCTACTAGTATATCTCCTCCTCCATTTACTGCAGAGACATATTTACCATTATGAGCTATAAGTGCCACTGTTCTTATACGGCCTGCTCTTAAATCAAGTATTAGTTTATATGTCTCACTTTTATATAACTCTAGTAAGTAGTCAGGTATAAATCCATTATATTCTTGTCTAGGGTACTTTTTTGGTAATCCATTATATATATACATTTATACACATCACTCCTTTACTAGTATAATATGAACTATTAAATAAAAAGCACCCATTTTCATGGATGCCTATAATATCTATTTAAATACTTTTACACGCTCTTGTAATGATCTAAACTCTTTTTCACCAGGACTTGCTACTGGTTTACCAAATGGCATTTGTGCAATTAGCTTCCACTTACTATCAATACCCCACACATTCTTTACTTCATCATCAATAAGTGGGTTATAGTGTTGTAGAGATGCTCCAAGGCCTTCTATTTCTAATGAAGTCCATACTACAAATTGATGCATCCCTGAAGATTGTTGTGACCATATTGGAAAATTATCACTATAAGAAGGGAATTGTTCTTGAAGAGATTCAATTATACTAGTGTCTTCAAAGAATAAAACTGTTCCATATCCACTACGGAATGAGTTTATTTTTTCTTCTGTAGGTGCAAATTTATCTTCTGGAACAATCCTTTTTAATGTTTCTTTTGTTATATCCCATAATTTATTGTGATTTTCTCTAAATAAAACCACAACTCTTGCAGTTTGTGAGTTAAATGCAGAAGGAGTATGCTTTACTGCATTTTCTATTACTTCTATTATTCTTTCATCAGAAACAGGTGTTTCCTTGCTAATTCCATATATACTACGTCTTCCTTTTATAGCATTATAAAAATTTGTATTTGACATATTAAATCCTCCTCATTTTGTAAGTTTTACTTAACTAGTATATGTATTTATAAAAGTTTAAATAATTTTATATACTAATTTTAGCTATTATTATCCTATATATTTATATGACTCTCATGTTAAATTGTTACTATTATTACTACCCAAGATTTAGAACTTTAATCTTATATAAAATTTTAAAAAACATATTACAAAAGGGAATCTATATAGATTCCCTTATTTTGCATATTACACTTATTTAATTTAATATAACCCACATTTTTTTAGTATAGTATTTCCATCTACCACCTGTAATATCTGATATATATTAGCACTTTGGTATTGTGGCGAATCTGGTCGTACACTTTCCAGAATATATATAGTATATATTTTCCCTGGGATCAAACTTACCTTCACTGCTATTATGTGACTTCTGTGAGGAGGACGAACTTCTAATGTGTAAGGACCTGGAGACATTTTAATATACGCTGTTCCTTTATTTGATACCAATCCACTATATATCATGCTACCTATACTATATGTTAAAAAATCGTGAGTTAAGTTAAAAATTCGAACCATAGATTCATCTGGTTTTATAGTTTGATTAATATCATCTACTACTGTTACTATTTCTATATTGGTTATAGTTCCTGCAATTACAAGTGTAATTATTTGATTTTGGTATATTTGGACTTCTTTAATTTCAATTATAGGAGTATCTTTTTTACCTGTTAGATATATTTGTATATTATACACCCCCGCTAGTGCCGGAAAATAGGGGGTTATTCCTTTATAAGTTTTACTAGCTATTAGTAGTTCATCATTTACATATATATCTATAGCTGGTGATTCTGGCATTGAGTTAAAAAATCTAGTAAATGAGTATTGCGGGATTAAACAAGGAATTATTAATTCATCTATTAACTCACGGTGATACATATAATCACACCTTTTTGTTTAATAATAAGACAACTGTCCTATTATTAATATATGTGAACAAAGTATAATTGTTAACTTTCCAAAATTCTCATAAATTCTTCTCCCGTTATAGTTTCTCTTTCAATAAGATATCTAGATAACTGGTGAAGTTTATCCATGTTGTCCTTTAATATATTGATTGCCTTCTCATGTGCTTTTTTTATAATATCGAGTACTTCTTTATCTATTTTAGCTGCAGTTTCAGGTGAACATATTAAAGAGGCGTCTCCTCCAAGATACTGATTAGAAACAGTTTCTAAAGCCATCATATCAAAATCTTTACTCATTCCAAGGCGAGTTACCATAGATCTCGCAATTTTAGTTGCCTGTTCAATATCATTAGATGCTCCAGATGTATAATTTCCAAAAATTAGCTCCTCTGCAGCACGACCACCTGTATAAGTTGCAATTTTATTAAAAGCTTCATCTTTGGTCATAAGTACATTTTCTCCCTCTGATATTTGCATAGTATATCCAAGAGCTCCAGATGTACGAGGAATAATTGTAATCTTGTGAACAGGTGCAGATTCCATCTGCTTTGCAGCAACAATTGCATGGCCTATTTCATGATATGCAATAATTCGTTTTTCTCTTGGTGAAATAACTGCTCCCTTTCGTTGATATCCAGCAATTACAACTTCTATAGATTCTTCTAAGTCACTCTGTATTACATACTCACGACCACATTTAACTGCTCTAAGAGCTCCTTCATTAATAATATTTGCAAGTTCTGCACCAGATGCCCCTGAACTTGCTCTTGCTATTGCGTTGAAGTCAATATTAGTATCTAACTTAACTCCTTTAGCATGAACCTTTAAAATAGCTTCACGCCCTTTTAGGTCTGGTAATTCTACTGGTACACGACGGTCAAATCTGCCTGGGCGAAGTAATGCCTTATCAAGAGACTCAGGGCGATTTGTTGCTGCAAGAATTACAACACCTTTTTCTCCATTAAATCCATCCATTTCAGTTAATAGCTGATTTAGAGTCTGTTCTCTCTCATCATTTCCACCTATTCCTCCATTGTCACGCTTCTTACCTATAGTATCAATTTCATCTATAAATACAATACAAGGGGCCTTTTCTTGTGCTTGTTTGAAGAGATCACGTACTCTCGCTGCACCCATACCCACAAACATCTCAACAAATTCAGAACCTGAAATTGAGAAAAATGGAACCTTTGCTTCACCTGCTACAGCCTTTGCAAGAAGTGTTTTACCAGTACCAGGAGGTCCTACTAATAAAGCCCCTTTTGGCATAGTTGCACCGATAGTTTTGTATTTACTTGGATTATGAAGAAAATCAACTATTTCAGTCAGTGCTTCCTTAGCTTCATCCTGTCCTGCAACATCTGCAAATGTCTTTCCAGTTTGAGCTTCAACATATACCTTAGCGTTGCTCTTTCCAAAGCCCATCATATTGCCGCCCATTTTACCTCCCATTTTCTTTTGTATTGAGCTTGAAAACATCTGCCAAAGTCCAATAAAGATAATTGTTGGTAAAATCCAAGTCATAATAAAATTTACTAATGGTGAATTTTCTTTTGGAATAACTCTAGAAAATTCAACTTTTGCATCATAAAGACGATTTACAAGTTCTGGATCGTCCATACGTCCTGTTACATATACTTTTTCTTTATTCTTTTCATTTGTTTTAACAAATGCTATTTGCTTTTCTTGTATTTCTACAGTTTTTACATTTCCACTTTTAATTTCAGATAAAAATTTACCATAATCTACCTGAGTAATGTTTTTGCTGAACACAAGTGGAAAAATAAATGTGTTTAAGAGCAATACAGCAACCATTATTACTATATAATAATAAGCTATGGACTTTTTAGGACCATTTTGTTTTTTCATATTATTTCCCCCTTCTATACTGGCAACTCGACAGTAAATGTAGATCCTTTATATAATTTGCTTTTTACATGGATACTACCACCGCATAAATCTAAAATACGCTTTACAAGAGGTAGTCCCAAACCATTACCTTCATGAGAATGAGATTTATCACCTTGATAGAACTTTTCAAAAATTCGAGCCTGTGTTTCTTCACTCATACCTATTCCATTGTCACTAATTTCTACTTTTATATTTGAATCAACTACATTAAGTATTACACTAATATTGCTATTTTCATTTGAGAATTTAATTGCATTACCCAAAAGATTAATCCAAACCTGTTGTAGTAGGTCCTCATCTCCTTTATACCCAACTTTTTTGAGTTCAACATCAAATTCAATATTCTTTTTTGACCACTCATGTTCGAGTAACAAAATACTTCTTCTTATTTGTTCATCTAATGAAAATAAATCCTTTTTCTCTATGAGTTCTTGATTTTCAAGTTTTGAAAGTTTTAAAATATTTGAAGAAAGATTAGATAATCTATTTGTTTCTTCAACAATAATATTTGTATATTCCTGCTGTTCATCGTGGGATAAGTTGCCATTTTGTAAAAGCTTTGCAAATCCTTGAATAGATGCAATTGGCGTTTTGAATTCATGGGATACACTACTTATAAAATCCTTACGAAGATATTCTATACTTTTTAGCTCCCTTGTCATTTTGTTGAAATTCTTGGTAAGTTGGCCAATTTCGTCATCACTTTCATTTTCAATTTGTATATCGAAATTACCTTTTGCTACTTCTTTAGTAGCCTTTGTTAGTTCTAATATTGGCCTAACTGCTATTCTCCCTAATAAGGTAATTAAACAAGCTCCAATAATAACATATGATGTAAGGGTAAACCCTACACGGGAGGCAACTAGTTTAAATATATTGTTGTTTGAATGAAGACTAATTTTAATATAAAAATCATCTAACATTATCATGGTAGTTCCATTGGATTTTGGAGATGATAAGGGAACTATCTCATTGTTTTGGATTTCTTTTAGTTCCTCATTATTTACATCTAAAGAATCAACATTTTCAACTTTATTTACACTATACATAGAATTCGATGTTACGCTTACAATTTCATCTATAGTTAAATCTGTTTTCTGTCCTAATTTAAATATAGATACTGCTATTGCCTCTTGATCTAATTTTATTTCATTGCCTATACTATTTGTGAAAAAAGTAGATACAAAAAAAGATAAAATAGATGAAGTGCACATAAGAGAAATAAAAAATAAGGCTAATTTTACTTTAATATTTTTCATATTTTTTTCTCTGCCTTATATCCAAGTCCACGAACTGTAATAATTTCAAATTCATCAAAATTTGCAAACTTTTCTCTAAGTCTTTTAATATGAACATCCACTGTTCTTTCATCGGCTTCTGAATCCATACCCCATATTTCATCCATTAACTGTTGTCTTGTAAATATTTTCTTTGGATAACTAAGAAGCTTAAATAATAAATAAAATTCTTTCTTAGGTAGCAATATTGAGTTGTTTTTTTTACTTACAGCTAAAGCATTATAGTCAAGTACAACATCTCCAATTGTAATGCTAGACTCATTTATAATACGAGAACGACGTAATAGTGCAGCTACCCTTAAAATCATCTCATCCATATCAATTGGCTTTACCATATAATCATCAGTTCCAACAAGAAACCCCTTCTTTTTGTCCTCAAGGGTTTCCTTTGCTGTTACCATTAAAATAGGCAGATTGTAATTTGATTGTCTAAGTACATTAGTTAACTCATATCCGTCTAAGTTTGGCATCATAATATCACTAATAATTAGGTCAACATGTGATTTATCTAATATATCTAGAGCTTCTAATCCATCTTTAGCACTTAAAACATTATAACCATTTTGCTTTAAAACTGCCATCATTAACTTCTGAAGGTTTTTATCATCTTCAACTACTAAAATATTAACCATGTATATCACCTCTGCCTACTATTATAATTTAAATAGGATTAGTATTACCAATTAATGTTATTAAAAGCCTTATAAATATATTTTAAGATACAAGTGTGAACTATTTATGAATAAAAAATTCGCTATGCTCATGTCGCCAACGACCTTGAAAAGCAGGTTCGTTGCTCAAGTTTAACAGTTGAATATAATAACTTATCCATAGACCGGATAAATTATTATATCCTTATAAATACAATAAGACGGTAAGCATTAGCCCCGTCTTTAAAAACTTTTATAATAACTGCATTTAATTTTTCGACATCCATGTGGATGGCGCTCACTATCATTACAACAAATATCTAAATTATGTGGTAAATCTATATCTAGATGCTCCTTAGCAAGTTCACAGCTTAAGGTTAAAGTTTTTCTCATAAAGTTTTTACAACAACATGGTCCAGCTTCATTAGCAATTACCTCAATAACTTTAGAAACAACATGCATTGTAGTTGAAGTTTCTTTATCCTTAGGACAAGCTGCACCTAATATAATACTAACACAAGACCCTATAGCAGGAGCTATTCCACAAATACCTGTCAAACCACAATAAGCTGCTATTGCTTGTTTTTTTGTACGATTAAAAGCTTCTTCAACTTGTTTATCGCTAATATCGATCTTCCCGTGATTTTTTATGGCACCTAAAAATGCTCCAGCAGTAATTAAAGCATGTTCACATCCAAGCATTGGTATGTTAGAAATCTCAAGTATTTCTTCAGCTATAATCAATGGATTTGTGCTCTTTGAAGAGAGACTTTTATTTAAAATAATATCAAAGGCATCTTTTCCATGACAGTTATCACAAATATAATGGCCATTGGCACAATTTACGTATCCATTTTCTTTTATACCACATCTAATACAAGTAAATTCTTTTCCTATTTCTAAATATTCAAGACTCCCACCACAAATCAAACAATTTTCTTTATTTTCATTAAGGTATTGACCAATACCTTCTTCCTTATCTTCTCAACAGCTTGATAAAACTATATTAAGTTCTTCAGTTCCCATGTTATCTCCCCCCTTACTTAATTTGGTTTAAAGTGTATCTTACCTAATAAGATACCAGTTTTTGGGCATAAAAAAAAGACCCTAAGGCCTTTTTTTGAATTAGAACATATATATTATAATATAGTTATGTTTTCAGCTTGTGGTCCTTTAGCTCCGTTAACTATATTAAAGCTTACTCTTTGTCCTTCTTCTAATGATTTGAAACCATCAGTTTGTATAGCTGAGAAGTGAGCAAATACATCATTTCCGCCTTCTACTGTTATAAATCCAAATCCTTTTTCGTTGTTAAACCATTTTACTATTCCGTTAGTCATTTATACATTCTCCTAAACCTGTTATCAAGTTAAACTTGATTTTATTTTTTATTACTTATTTAATATAACATATTATATCAAAAATAGCTACCTTTTTTAAAATATTTTTCATAAAATAATTTTAGGTATAAAAAAAAGACCCTAAGGCCTTTTTTGAATTAGAACATATATATTATAATACAGTTATGTTTTCCGCTTGTGGTCCTTTAGGCCCGTTAACTATATTAAAGCTTACTTTTTGTCCTTCTTCTAATGATTTGAAACCATCAGTTTGTATAGCTGAGAAGTGAGCAAATACATCTTTTCCACCTTCAACTGTTATAAATCCAAATCCTTTTTCATTGTTAAACCATTTTACTGTTCCGTTAGTCATTTATATATTCTCCTAAACCATTATCAAGTCTTGCTTGATTTTATTTTTTAATACTCACTTAGTATAGCATGAGTTTTATAAAATAGCTACCTTTTTTTAAATTTTTCCAATATGTTGTATTAATAATATATCTTATAATATAGTTATTAATATAGTACGTATAAAATTGGAGGTGCTCTTTCTGAAAAACAAATTGAAAAAGACTATATTTTTAATATTAGTCACTATTCTTTGCTTTTCTATCATTGGATGTACTAAATCTGATGATAGCACTAATATTATTAGCATTAGAGGTATTGTTACTCAAATTACAATTGATAATGAAGAAGGAAGTATTTTAGTAGAAGGTAAAGTTGAAGACGATACAGAGTATGACAAAGCAAGTATTCATGTACCAAAGGATACAATAATCCAAAAGGATTCATTGAGTAAATCATTTAAACTATCAGATATTCAAATGGGAGACAAAGTTGAAGTTGTGTTCAAAGGTCCTGTAGCAGAAAGTTATCCAGTACAAGCTAGTGCTGATATTATAAGAATAATAACTTCAAAGCAATAATAAAAAATAAGCTATAATTTTTAAATTATAGCCTATTTTTATCTATAGGTTTTGATATGTATTTTTATTTCTACCACATTGTTTAGATTTATATAGATATTTATCAGTAATATCCAGAAATTCATCAATAGTTTGATTTCCATCTTTCATAGTATTAATTCCTGAACTAAAAGAAATATATATTGGTTTATTCGTTTCGTTATAATAAATTGGGTTTAATTGTATTTCCTTTTTAATTCTTTCTAGTATATCATATACTTGAGTATCTATTATATTGGGAAATAAGATAATAAACTCATCTCCTCCAAACCGAAACAACTCATCTTTTGATCTAATATTACGTTTTATTATTTGAGTAAACTTTTCTAATATACGATCTCCTACCATATGACCATATTCATCATTTATTTTTTTGAAAAAGTCAAGATCTATAAATGCTAGAGAGAAGATTTCTCCATTTCTTAATAATCGTTTTTGAACTTCTCCTATTTTTTTTCTAAAATACTTTTTTGTATATGCTCCTGTTAATTCATCCATTCTATAATGTGTGCTTCTTTCAAGAGCTCTACTTACCCTTGCAACAACTTCTTCTACCTTAAAGGGCTTCGTTATATAATCATCAGCACCAGAACTCAAAGCAGCAACTTTATCTTTTGTAAATGTCTTTGCAGTAAGAAATATTATTGGTATATCTAACTTTTCCTTTTGAATTTCATTAAAAACCTCAAAACCATCTATTTTAGGCATCATAATATCCAAAAGAGCAATATCTATATTTTCTTCTTGTATTATTTTAGCTACTTCATAGGATTTAGATGTACTTATAACATTATAGCCCTCATACCTAAAAACTTTATCTAGTTGATTTAATAAGATAACATCATCATCTACAATAAGTATATTACCACTATTCATTTTAGATTTATATTTAGTTTCTACTGATATATCGTGCTTTTCCTTTGCATAATATTCTTTGCTTAATTTTTCTATCTCTTCATTAACTTCTGCTAATCCTATCAATAAGGGATAAATATCTTCCTCTGATAACTCATCTTCATTTTCTATACTATCTATGTAATCCTCATATATTCTTCCTAAATTAGATATGTTTTCAAAATTAAAAGTTGAACCCGTCCCCTTTAATGAATGAAAAAACAATTTTAGCTCATCTTGTTCTTTTTTGTTTTTATACAAGCAATATTTCATAAGACTAGTCATAACCTGATTAATCTTTTGTTGTTGATCACAAATAAATAAATGTCTACCCTTTTCCATAATAGATTCTAGCGTTTCTGATGTTTCCATATCAGGTTCCTCCTACTTTACCTCAAAGCCATTTTCACACAATTTTTTAAAAATAGTATCTGTATTTCCTTTTTCTGTCTGAATAACAACCTCAACTTCTTCTCTACTCTTTATTTGACTAGAGAATTCAATTAAATCAACAACTGTTTTATTCAATTGATCTAATGAGTACGGCTTAACAAGATATTCATCATAAATATCATTATCATCTTCTTTCAATGGTTTTTCTAAAGCTGAGGATATTATTATAGGTACTTTTTTGATTATTCCCTTTTCTTTAAGCTTTTCTAAAACTTGCCATCCATCTAAATTTCCATCCAATCTGATATCTAAAATAAGTACTAAAGGAGGTTTTTTTTCTATCAGATTTAATGCTTTTTCTCCACTTTCTACAATTTTACACTTAAGCCCCATATTTGATATATTTTCGCTAATAAGTTGTCCTAATGAGATATCATCTTCAACAATTAAGATATAATCTCTACCTTCATCATTTTTTTCTTCATTTATGTATTCTAATTTTGGAATAGTAAAATAAACCTTAGTCCCTATACCTAATCGAGATTTTATCCATATCTTACCTCCATGCGCTTCTACAATTTCTTTGCAAATGGCAAGTCCTAATCCAGTTCCACCTATTTTTCTATGATCTGAATTATCTACACGATAAAACTTACTAAATAATTTAGGAATAGATTCTTTAGGTATGCCTAATCCTTTATCTTCTACTGCTATTTCTAGTTCTTTTTCTTTCTCAATAATTTCTATGCTTATTTCTTCTTTATCAGTGGAATACTTCTTTGCATTAGAAATAAGATTACTTACTAGCTGCTTTATTCTATCATAATCACCGTACACAGACAGGTTGTCTCCATGCACTTCTATTTTAAAACTATCTGCTTTATCCATTGAATAAATTTCCACAACTTCATTTATTAAATTATCTATTTTAAATCTTTCTTTTTCAAATATTTGTTTGCCCGTCTCCATTCTTTGTATATCTAAAAAATCGTTAATAAGATCAGTTAATCTTCTAGCTTCTTTATGCATAACTTGCAGATACTTTCTCGTTTTTTCTTGATCTAATTCTCTCTTTAATAAAAGTTCTACAAACCCTAATATACTAGCAAGAGGAGTTCTAATTTCATGACTAACTGTGTTAATAAGATCGGACTTCATTCTATCTACTTCTTTACGCTGTGTAATATCTTGTCCTGAAATTACAGTTCCTACAATCTTATTATCTTCATCTTTTAGGTGTCCATTATGCCATTCTATCACTTTTTCTGTTCCACTTTTAGTCAGTATTCTATATTCAGCAAATTCAAGTATATCTACTTCACCAGATATAAATTCATAGAATCCATTTCTAACTTCCTCTTGTATATCCTTTGGAATAAAATTATTAAACCAATTTCTACCTATAACTTCCGATTCATTGCATTCTAAAATTTCACAGGCTTTTTTATTAATATGAATAACCTGCTCGTTTTCATTTATTACAACCATTATAGTCTCAGCTACATCAAGATACTTTTGTGCTCTATCTCTTTCTTTTTTTAATTCTTTCTCTACTTTTTTATAATTCGTTATATCTGTTGATACAACAAGCACTTGAGATGTCTCCTCTTTCTCTGATATTATTGGTACCTTTACAGTTTTTAGCCATATAATATTTCCCTTTAAATCCGTAACCATTTCTTCAGGTATTATTTTTGTATCATTTCTATCTATAATGTCTTTGTCTTCAATAAGAAATTTATAGGCTTCTTCTTTGTTAGGATTAATTTCTATCTCTGTTTTTCCAACAAGTTCTTGAGGCCTCATGCTGTAGAAAAAAGCTGCTTGTTGATTTGCTAAAATAATTTTACCATTATAGTCTCTCACAAAAATATGACTTGGGTTTATATCAATTACTTTATATAAAAATTCTTGTTGGTATGTAACTATTCTTTTAATATCTTCTAACTCTTCTTCAGCTTTTTTTCTTTTTATTTTTTCTTCTTCTAATTCTATAGTTTTTTGTTTTAATTCTTTAAGTATATCTTCATAATATTTATCCATAAGTTCATCCTCATAATTTTTTATACTAATATTTCTTCTACTAATTCCAGTAATTCTATAGGGCTAAATGGCTTTGTCAAAAAATAATCAGCTCCATTTTCAAATCCCTCTTCTCTATCTCGTTGTTGTCCCTTTGCTGTGAGCATAATTATTTTAGCCTTGTTTTTATTTTTTCTTAAAATTTTTCCTACTTCATAGCCTGTAAGTTTTGGCATCATAACATCTAATAAAAGCAAATCAAACTCAATTTTATTAGCCATTATAATAGCCTCTTCCCCATCTTCAGCTTCATATATTTCATAATCATTTATTTGTAAAGTTTCAGATATTAGAAACCTAATTGATGACTCATCATCTACTATAAGAATTTTCTTCACTTATGCTCCTCCATTATTGTAAAAATCGCAAATATTTTGTCGTTATTTAGTTGTTTTTATAACTATTATAATTATAACTTCTAAATTAAATAACATCAATTATAAATAATTTTCTAAGCATTTACCCAAAATTATCCTATTTCCTATATCAATTATCTAATTTTCACTAAAAACAATATTGATAATGATAATTCATATCACATTGTGTTACTATATACTATGAGGTGATATATATGGAAAATATAAACAAGTTTCAAAGCATTATAATCTTAGTTATGGTTTTCATCGGAATAATATTAGGACAATTCCCTTTTGTGCAAAACTATTCAGAATACATAATAATGCCATCATTAATAATAATGTTGTTTTTGGTATTTATTCAAATTCCATTAAAAGACATAACTAAATCATTTAAAAATATTAAGTTTACATTAACAGCTGTTTGCATCAATTTTGTATGGACACCAATAATAATATTTGTACTTGGAAAAATTTTTTTAGGAAATAGCCCAGAGTTATTAATTGGCTTTATAATGCTTATGGTAACCCCTTGTACAGATTGGTATCTTATTTTTACAGGAATAGCTAAAGGAAATGTTGCTCTAGGAGCATCAATTCTTCCACTAAATTTTGTACTCCAGTTAGTATTACTTCCAGTATATGTTTTTATCATTGGAGGTTCGAGTATACAAATAGATATAGGAAATCTTACTCAAGGAGTACTTATAAGTTTACTTATCCCTTTACTAGGAGCCATGATTTTTAGAAAGATTATTATAGCTATAAAAGGTATGGATAACTTTGAAGAAAATATAGTTCCTAAAGCTTGTGATTATCAAGGATATTTTTTAAATATAGCAATAGTTTCTATGTTTGCATCACAGGGAAAACTACTTATTAAAAATCCTCAAGTACTGCTACAACTTTTAGTTCCTGTATTATTATTCTTTATAATAAACTTTATTACTGCACAGTTTGTAGGAAGGAAATTAAAATTAACTCGTGAAGATAGTATAGCTTTAAACTTAACTACCCTAGCTAGAAATTCACCAATAGCACTTGCAATAGCTGTTGCTACATTTCCTGATAAGCCATTAATATCACTTGCTCTTATAATTGGACCGTTAATAGAGCTTCCAGTATTATTTTTAGTATCAAAAATATTGCTATCTAAATAATTTATAAACTTCATAGTATGAGTATTTCCAAAGGGTTGCATTAGATTTTCTGATGTAACCCTTTTTTAAAATAATAATAAACTGTAAATAATATTAAAATATTAATATTAAATTATTCACAATAGTGTATGTCATACAGTATAATAAACTAAGAGGTGATTAAATGAGTAATATAGATGAACTAATGGGCTCTCTTATTGTTGAACTTAGAAGAGGTACACTGGTACTTTCTGTTCTTAGCCAACTCCATAGGCCAGAATATGGCTATTCCCTTGTTCAAAAATTAGAAAAGAAAAATGCACCAATTGATGCTGGAACTTTATATCCCCTACTTCGTCGACTAGAAAAACAACAACTTTTAACAAGTAGCTGGGATACAAGCGAAAGTCGACCACGTAAATTTTACGTATTAAGTGATGAAGGAAAACAAGTATATGAACGTTTAAAAAGTGAGTGGAAATATATTTCAATTCAGATGTTCGAATTATTGAGGGAGGATAAAAATAATGAAATTGATTGATCGTTATGTATATGCTGTCACTGATCGTTTACCCGAAAATTCTCGTGAAGATGTAAGCAAAGAATTACGTGCAAATATATATGATATGTTACCTGAAAATCCATCTGAAAATGATGTTCGTAAAGTTCTTGAAGTACTTGGCAACCCCATAAAGCTTGCTGATGAATATAATACAACTAAAAGATATTTAATCGGTCCTAGCCTGTATGATAACTATATCTCAGTTCTTAAATTAGTATTAGGTATTGTTATATCTGTGTTTGTATCTATAGATTTAATTAGTGAATTATTCACTTTATCAGGTGATGTTGGTTTTTTTGATGTATCGATTGATATTTTTGTAAGCGTGCTTGTTGCTGCAATTGAAGGAATTACTCAGACATTCTTATGGGTAACCTTAACATTTATTATATTAGAGAGAACTGGAGTTAACGGGAAAGATATCCCATTTGCAAGTAAAGAATGGTCTCCTGATGATTTACCAGAAATACCATCATCGAGTAAAGGAAAAATATCTCGTGGTGAAACAGTATTTTCAATGTTTTGTACCGTATTATTCACATCAATATTATATTTTGCACCGCAACTTATTGGAATATATACAAAAGTAGGAGAAAAAGCTGCCCTAATTTCACTACTTGATGCCCAACGTCTGCAATCCTATATATATGTAATTATTATATTTGCTATAGTCCAGATTGGTCTTTTTGTCTACAAATTTGTATCTAGATATTGGACTCGTCCTTTGGCTATTGCTAATGCTGTTTATAATATAGCATCGTGTATACTTATATATGTACTTGTAAATGACACATCTTTGTTTAATAAGGAATTTATATCTAACTTTTCTAATTTAACAGGAACTTCTATGTCTCTACTTGCATCAATATGGTCAAGAAGCCTTTTAATATTTGCAGTAGTTTTTATTGGTATTAGTATTTGGGATAGTATAAACGGATTTAGACTATCTAATAAAAAAGATTAGTATTGTAGAAAACAAATAACAATTGTATTATAATACAATTCAGATAAATATTAATTTGAGGTGAAATGCCATGGATAAATACACAAAAGAAGAATTAGCAGCAACGCTACGAGTTGTATCTTCCACTATCAGTAATTGTGAAAAAGCACAGCTAAAATTTGCAGAAGGTACATCTCATCACACACTCCTTAGGAACAGGATAAAAGCAATGTATATTTCAAAATCATTAATAACAGATGAAAATGTTATAGATAAATATACAAAAGAAGAATTGATAGAAGCACTACGCCCAGTATCTTCAGTTATTAGTAAATGTGAAAAAGCACAGCTAAAATTTACTGAGGGTACATCTCATCACACTCGCTTTAAGAACATAATAAATGCTATGTATATTTCAAAGTCATTAATAACAGATGAAATTAGCAAAAGAGACATATCAGCATTAGTTTAAATAGAACCTAATTTTAAAAATGGATGGTGATTTTGTGTACCCACATGATACCTTCATGTTTGATATATTATGTAACCTTTGAATTTGAAAAAGCCTATATCTTATTTAACGTAATAATCTAAGATATAGGCTTTATTTTTACTAAGGTATAAACTCAGTAAAGTCATTTACAATTTTTTTATTCATAGTTTGCTCCCCTACCTCGTGAAATACGACCCCGTCTTTTTAATACTCGGCTATGATTTAATATACTATGAAATAAAAATTGCAAAACAATCTTATATTATTTGGTCCACCTCATTAGATACTCCATAAAATCAGAGTCTTCATTTGACTGTTTTCTTACTATAGTAAAACCACAGGCTTTATAAAAATTTACTGCATGTATGTTGTCTAAATAAACACATAGTTCTAAACTTGAGTACAACTTTTTACAGTAATTAAGCAATTTTTTTCCAATACCTTTACCTTGATATTCTTCTGAAACAAATAATGCTCCTATAAATGAATTATTAATAATACTTATAAACGCCTTCAATTCGTTATCTTCCTCATATACAAAAGTCTGAGAAATAGGTATATATTCGTTTTTAACTATATCATAATTTTTAATCCAATAGGTTTCTGGTATGAAATTATGGGCAGTAATATTAGACTTTAACCAAATATCCATAATATTGCTTATATGCGAATTATCTAATTGCTTAATCATATTATACCCCTTTCTTACTTACACAATATGTAAAGACTGTATATTAAGATATATTTAAACTTTTATTATTAAACTAAATTACCTTTAGTTAAAATAACTGCTTTTCCGCCAACCATAATTCTTGGGTTATCTTTGTTTATAATCTTTGTAGTTATATTCGAAGGCCTACCCATACTGTGTCCCTGAAGAAAAGTATAATCACAATCAAAATCATTTATGACATTGTTCTTAAATAGATAATATGTTAATGCTCCATTTGAAGTTCCTGTAGCTGCTTCCTCATCAATTCCTACTAATGGCCCAAAATTTCTACATAACGCAACTCCATCTTCAGTATCAAGAGTAAATGCATGGACACCGCCTACATTATTTATCTCTGAATAATTTGCTAGTTCTTTAAAATCAGGATCAAGAGCATACAAAGCATCCTTTGATTTTAGTGGAAGCATTATATCCCAAAGTCCTGTACTTGCAGCTTGAGGAACTAAATTGTATTTACTATCACCTATGTACTCCTTATCAATTTTAAATATTTGAGATAAAGTTTGATAATCCTCAAATTCCTTTCCAAGATTTGGCGTTGCTTGTTCCATCATAATAAATGAATCACTTACATAAACAGGCAATGTTCCAGCAAGAGTTTTCATAAAGTATTTATTATTATCATCAATATATTTACTGTCTAACAATGCTTTAAATGAAGCTACTGTAGCATGACCGCAAAGGTCTACCTCTGAATTTGGCGTAAAAAATCTTATTTCGAAATTTGAATCATCAATTTTTTTAATAAAAGCCGTTTCTGAAAACCTAACTTCAGCAGCAAATTTTTGCATAAAATCTTCACTTAAATCTTCATGTATAACTACCCCTGCCGGATTACCCCCAAATTTTGTTTCAGTAAAGGCATCAATTACATAATATATCATTCTAAATCACCCCCTTATCTAACTATTATAACATACGGTAATAACTGTATTATATATTGACAAAGACAAAAAAAGAATGTATTTTTATTATAGTAACTACTACAGTAGTTACTAATCCGAATATATATTTTTATTAAAAATAGGAGAAAAACTTAATGGATGAATTGATTAAAGAAATGCAAAAAATTGGTTTTACAATTTATGAAGCAAAAATATATATAGCTTTACTTAAACAAAATCCGTCTACTGGTTATGAATTGAGTAAAATTTCAGGAGTACCACAGGCTAAAGTTTATGAGAATATTTCTCGTCTTATTAATTCAGGGGCAGTTCTTACTGTTGGTAGTGAACCAACAAAATATGTTCCTATACCCCCAGAAGAATTACTAAAAAGTGTACATACTAATTTTGAAAAATCTATAAATACAATACAAGATACTCTATCTAAATTAAATACAACACAAAATGCTGAATATGTATGGAATATCAAAGGATACAACCAAACTATGGAAAAGGCAAAAGAAATAATTTCTAATTCAAAGAATAGCTTAATGCTTTCTTTATGGGAAGATGAAATTTTACATCTTTATGAAGAATTTATACAAGCTATTAATCGTGGAGTTATTGTAGATATCCTCCTTTATGGAAGTAATAAATTAGAAGGAATTGATAATGTTTATTATCATGGAAGTGATGAAAATCTCAAGGAATTAGCAGGTGGCAGGTGGTTAACTTTAATATCCGATAAAAAGGAAGTTATTACAGGCCAAGCTATACTTGAAAATGATGGAATTTCTATATGGACTTCAAACCCAAGTATTGTGTTTATAAGCTCAAGATATATTGAGCATGAAATATACATTTCAAAAAAATTAAATGGAGGTAATTAAAATGAAAAAAGTTGAAATTAAACAAGTAGATGCATTTACAAGTATACCTTTTGGAGGGAATCCTGCTGGAGTTGTTTTAGATGCAGCATCATTAAGTGATGATGAAAAACTAAAAATAG
The DNA here is from genome assembly GCF_058146105.1 of Sporacetigenium sp. TC11. Lineage (NCBI taxonomy): Bacteria > Bacillati > Bacillota > Clostridia > Peptostreptococcales > Tepidibacteraceae > Sporacetigenium > Sporacetigenium sp. TC11. The sequence continues at coordinate 35,595 of NZ_JBYVNY010000008.1, forward strand.
CAAGAGAAATGAACCTTTCTGAAACTGCCTTTGTTTCTCCATCAGAAGTTGCAGACTTCAAAGTGCAATTTTTCACTCCTAAATTTGAAGTAGACTTATGTGGTCATGCTACTATAGGTACGTTTTCAGCGCTTTTCGAAGAGGGAAAATTAGATTTAAGTAAAAATAAATTTTTTCAAGAAACAAAAGCTGGTGTTTTACCTGTAGAGTTAGTAGATATTAATGGCGAAAAAGTATTTATGATGACTCAAACAACACCTAAGTTTGAAGTTTTTGATATGCCTAAAAGTGAAGTTGCAAAACTTGTAGGTCTTAGTGAGGAAAATTTATTAGATTTACCTGCTATGAAAACAAGTACAGGCCTATGGTGGTTAGTATTTGGAGTAAAAAGCTTAGATAAACTTATGAACGCAAAACCAGATTTAAGTGCTATTCATAGAATAAGTGAAGATTATAATTTAATAGGAATTACTCCATTTTGTATAGAGACATTGGATGAAAAATATAGTTACCATTTAAGAGCTATAGCTCCATTAGTTGGAGTGGCAGAAGATCCTGTTTGTGGTACTGGAAACGGAAGTGTTGCATCTTATATCATTCATAATAAATTAATAGAATGTAATGATAGTATAGATTTAATAGGAGAAGAAGGAATGGAAGTAGATAGACCTGGTTGTGTATATGTAAGTATTTCAAAAGAAAACGATGAAATAAGTGAAGTAAAAATAGGTGGAACTGCTATTACTGTTTTAAATTGTGAGCTAGTATATTAAATTGTCTATATTTTATATATTACTGAAACTGAGGATATAATTAAAGGAGGTGAAATATTTCACCTCCTTTACCTACACCCCTACTCTTTTGCTTCTTCTTTCCATAAGTACTGTATCTTGCCATATTCCGTTACTATCACGGCCTATTTTTTCTCTTATGCCCACAATTCTAAAACCACATTTTTTATGTAATGCTATACTGGATTCGTTAATAGCAAATATTCCTGATTGTAATGTCCATATCCCTTCTTTTTCTGTTTCTTCAATGACTTTATTAAGAAGCCTATATCCCAAATTATTTTTTCTGAAGGATTCACTAATATAAACACTTACTTCAGCAACGCCTCTATATACACATCTGCTACTTGTAGGACTTAATGCTATCCATCCTAAAACTTTATCTTGGTTATCAACCGCAACAAGTCTTCCAATTTTAAGGTGTCCCTTATCCCATTCCTCATATTCAGGTACTTCTGTCTGAAATGTAGCTTGTTTTGTGTTTATCCCTTGCATATAAATATCAACAACATTGTTCCAATCTTCTTTTTTCATTGTACGTATATTAAATTCCATTTCCATATCCCTCTTTCAATATAGTAGATAATAAAAACAAAAAGCTTGCCATATTGGTTACCCTTTTATTTTATCTCATTAATACCTTATTTTATTTCTAGCCCATATATTTTCATATTTCTCGTTGCTACAACCATATAGTCATTGAAAATAGCAGGAGAACTTTCTATATTTCCATTAAGTGTAATTATATTTAGTGTTTCTGATGTTTTTGGATCTATTAAATGTATTTGCCCTATGGAATCACATTGTATTAAATATGCCTTCCCATCTTTATTATAAAAAGTTCCTTATATATTTACTATAAATATTCTATTTTTATATACAATTCCCTTTAATTTTACACTAATTTGTCTTACTACAAAAAAGAGGCTGCAACTTAGTTGCAACCTCTTAATATTACTTTTTAGAAACCGGTATCCATATTTCACTTCTATAAGTTGGCGAACTCGTATCTTTATGCTCATTCCATAATATTTCCGGTCCTTGTGCTATTTCATAGTTTGATGATGGAAACCATTCAGAATAAATTTTTCCCCATACATTTTGAAGAGTCTCTGGAAACGGTCCTACTGCTTCAAATACAGCCCATGTTGAAGGAGAAACTTCAAGTTTTGCAAAATTATCTGGACACTCCTTATTTGTTGCAACACCTATATAATGATCAAGCTCTCCTTTTTCTTCCATTCTACCTTCAGAAAAGTTAGCTGATGCACTAATTATACCCATAGGCTCTACGTTAGAAAGGCTCTTAAGTTGAGTTATCATCTCCATATTTAAACTTTGCCACATAGATGCAATCTCTTGATTAACACCGTTAAAAACAATAGGAACTCTTTTTGTTATACCAACTATACTAAATGCCTCTTTTTCTTCAATTCTATAATTCATTTCACTTCCTCCTTTAATTGTTAATTGAAAGGTCATTGGTGGATAAGCTTTTAGTAATTGACCATTGTTTCTAGCTTCTGATGGTGTTATACCATGTAAGCTTTGAAAAGCCCTTGTAAAAGAATCTGGCGAGTTATATCCATATTTAATAGCAACATCTATTACTTTTATGTCACTATTATTTAGCTCAAATGCTGCCACAGTAAGGCGTCTTCTTCGGATATACTCAGATAGTGTAACTCCTGAAAGTAGAGAAAACATTCTTTTAAAATGATATTCTGAACATAAAGCTATCTTTGATACTTCTTTATAGTCGATATCATGAGTCAAGTTTTTTTCAATATATTTTAATGCTTTATTCATTTGTTTAAGCGAATCCATTTATATAACCTCCCTCTAATCAATATAATATCAAAAGTATTATTCCTATATCCGATATTTGGTGCACGATAATGTAGGATTAATTAGTATGAATTAATCCTCAACTACCTTAATCTTAATAATTCTTGTAAGTTACTAAATCTATACTTGTATCACTACCATCAACTGAGCTGCTAACTCCTTATATAAATTATTCAGGATTATGGTTTCGTAATAATTTATTTTACCTCACTTATTTTTAAGTAAACAACTATATCTTTTTCATTTGCTCCTGTATCAAAACTATACTCGCTTGGCTTTCTAGCATCTTCGCCTACATTTATGCCGTATGTTGTGTTACCTTTTCCAGTACTAAATGATGCAATTGATATCTCTTTATCTAATTTAATTTTATGAACTTCATTATTAGAATTTTCTAACATCGACCATGAATATCCTGCTTCCTTATCTTCTCCTAAACTAAGATTACTTGATGTTACAGAACTACTATTTTCTTCATTTATATAATTTATATCAAAGGTCAAATTATTTTGATTTTTATTCACTCCTACATATAATTTATCTTTATTGTCCTTGATTTCAATTAAATCAGTTTGTACATCCCTAGATGTTTTAAGTTTACCTTCGTTGTATTCTTCCATTAAAATAACTACTGTATATTTTCCTTTTTCTAAATTTTTCACCTTAAATATACCTGTATAGTTTCCTTGTAATCTATCTTTCATTTCATCTAATTTGTCGAATTTTTCTCTAGTTATACTAATGCTTTTTTCACTATCCTTACTAGTTGTGTCAATGCTCTTTTCAACTTCTTTATTTGCACATCCAGTAATACCTAGAAGTAAAATCATAGATAACGTTATAAATATTTTTTTCAATACTTTTCCCCCTTAATTAATAATAATATATAGTATTCGTGTCAAATAAAATAATCCCTCGTATTTGAGAGATTATTTTAATCTATAATATTTATTTACCAAAATACTCATCTATTTGAGCTTTAGTAAGATTTTGTTCAACTTCTTTTATATCCTTTATTACATTATTCTTAGAATGAACTAATATAACTTTATCAGAATTCTCTCTTGTATATAAATTAATTTGATCTACTGTACCTTTTTTAAATACTTCTACTTTAGGATCTTCTAAGCCGTATTTTTTATTAAATTCATCTATATTTTTGCCTGCAAATTCGTCTTTATATTTTTTAGCGTCAAAATTATTATCACTTATAGCTTTATTATCAAAATAATAGTTTACTCTATAGTCTGTATCTCTATAGTCATTATTAGGTACTTGTGCAAATTCACCGACATTTGCTTCTGTTATTGTGTTTTTATCTGTATAAACATATAATGCACTTTTTTTCTCTTCAATTCTTGGATAAACATATTCTGTTATAACAGACTTATCGCCTACTACATTTCCTGTTTCATCACTATTTATATTTACTATATTAATATCATCTGAATTTACGAAATATGTAGCTCTTTGAGGTTTATCTAATTCTTCAAATAAATCATTTATATCTCTACCTATTAATCCTTCAGTATTTTTTTCATCAACATAGTACTCTACATCTCTAGTTAAGTCAGGTGACACTTCTTCCTCAGTAGCTGCATTGTCATTTTGATCAGTATCTGCGTTGTTATTGTTATTAGCGCATCCTACTAAACTTAATGTAATTATTCCCAATAAGGCTAATTTTTTTATCACTTTTTGGACCTCCTATTAATTAATATTTCAAATATATTATTAGATTAAACATGTGAATTTATTCCCTATTTTAATATATCTGTCCTTAAGTTCCAATTAATAGAAGATTTTAGAATATTATATCCCTTTTTCAAACCTTGTTAAATAAGTGCCTTTACATATTTCTATATCATCTATCTTCTTATATCCATTTTTTAAATATAGATTAATAGCTGGCAGATTCTTATTTCCAGTGCATACAGTTACTTTGTTTATATTAATATTAAGTCCTTCAATATAATTAATTAGTTGATGTGCTATACCCCTTCTAAAAAAATGAGGATATACTGCAACTCTATGTATATCCAAAACATTTTCAACTATTTTATATGAAATTATTCCAGCTAAAACATTATTTATATAATATCCATAAAAAATTTCATCACAGGTTTTTAGACTATCTATTGTATCCTTTAAAGGTGGAATTTCATAAAAATCTATAATCTCAGCTTCAACTTTATATGAAGCTATTTGCAGTCTTAATACTTCTTTTATAATTTCTATATCCTTTAAATTAATTTTTTTAATCATATTTATTTTACCTCTTATTTAAATTTATTCAGTAAAACCTTTCTTCTGCATTTCTTCTGCATTAAGAAACATAGCCATTCCTGTCTTCATTTTTTTAAAGTTCAGCTTCTCATAAAAAGCTTCTTTGCCATGAGCAGCATATAATATGAAATTACATTGAGGAATACATTTTACAATGCTACTAACAATTGTACTGCCTATGTTTTTCCCTTGATATTCAGGTAATATTGCTATATCGTATATAGCTGCCTGGTAAGCCCCATCTGAAATTGCGCGACCAAATCCTATTAGCTTATTCTCATCAAAGACAAATACAACAGTATGGCTATTTTCAAATGCTTTCTTGTGTACTTCTCCTTCAAAGTATGCCATTCCTACATTTTTTAATATCTTAGATACAATATCCCAATCTATATCTGTACAATTATATTGAATTCTCGGATTCATCCATTAACCTCCAATAGTATTTATAATTAATATTATACAATTGTTCATATATATGATTCAATATCTATTGCTGTTAAAATTTACATATAAGTTAGTTAACAATTGTATAATATTATGTAACTAATGTAAGTAAGATATTGAAGAAATGGAGGATTTCATATGATAGAAACAAAACGTATATACATAGTTGATGCAACAGAAGCAGATATTGAAACTATTATTGAAATGGAAAATAATGAAGAAAACAGAGATTTCGTCTGGAGCGGTACATATGACGAACATAAAGCTGAAATTGAAGATAAAAACTACTTAATTTTTGTGTTTAGAAAAAAAGATGATAATTTAACTGTTGGATTTGCCTTAATTAAATTAGATTTTAAATCTGATATTTTTGAACTTAGGAGAATTGTTATTTCTGAAAAAGCAATGGGTTATGGTAAAGAAGTTATGAATGCATTATTAAAATACGCATTTGAAGAAAGAAATATACACCGCTTTTGGTTGGATGTATATCCTGATAATGCAATAGGAATAAAGCTTTATGAAGGACTTGGAATGCATAAAGATGGAATATTAAGACAAAACTATAAATCTGAACGAGGCTATTTAGACCAAATAATATATTCTATGTTAAAATGTGAGTACTTTCAATAACATCCTTATTATTAAAAAAGAGATATATTAGATGTATAATATATCTCTTTTTTAATATGTTTTTTATATTATTTAAATAGTGAAATCCCGAATTTTTTTGAAATGTCTTCAAGTCCACTTTTAATTTCATCTCTAGAAAAATCAGCTTCTTCTAATTGTTCATCACTTAATTCATTTAATCTATTGTAAAAATCAACTGCTATTTTTAAGTAGTTTAAATTATTGTTTTTTATATTATTAAACAATAAGTCTTCAGCTTCATTTATTTTTAGTAAGCTTATTAACTCAAATAACTCTTTATATAATAAATCTGTTTCTGCACTGGTTTCATCATTTGTAATTTCGTAAGTTATAGTATCTTTTCTGAAAACAATTTTTGCAATAATTTTGGCCATATCTTGAACTTGTCTCATCATCCAATCTTGTTGAAACATTATAAAAACAATCTCCTCTCCTTATTCCTCAGTCTTTTTTGTTTTTAACGTTGAATAGGTTGCTGTAGTTAAAATAACAATTCCACCTATAATTTCTCGTATAGATGGAATTTCTCTTATTAAAATAGCAGTAGCGATTATCCCATAAACCGGCTCAAGACTTGCAATAATACTTGCAGTTTGAGCTTTTACATTTTTTAATCCATTGATAAATAAAGTATGTGATACACCTGTAAAAATAACACCTAATACAATAAGTAGTAAGACGTTTTTAACTTCAAACTCAGGCTTTAACATAAAAACAAAAGGTAACAATACAATTGTAGCAACAGAGCACTGATAAAATGATATTACTAAGCTCTTATATTTACTTACATAACTTTTGTTTAAAACTGAAAGTATAGCAAATGTGAATCCAGATAATATACCCCACAATGCCCCCTGAGTCATACTGTTTTCAAACTGAAAATTTGGTATTACAAGAGCAATACCTAAAAACGTAATAAAAGCTATAATAATATCTTTGGAATAAATCTTATCTTTTGAAAAAATAGGCTCTATGAAAGCAACAAAAACGGGGAATGTAGAAAATGTTAATAGCCCTATTGCCACAGTGGATAGTTGTATAGATAGGAAAAATGTAACCCAATGAAAAGCCAAAATGGCTCCTAGTACAATAAAATAAAAATAATCTTTTCTATCTTCTAATTTAATACTTTGCTTTTGAAAAAATAACACAATAAGCAAAAATACGGAAGCAAATATAACCCTTCCAAATACAATAGCTAAAGGTGGAAGTGAAATAAGTTTTCCAAATAACCCTGCAAGTCCAAAAAATAAAACTGCTATGTGAACTTCTATAAGGCTTCTATTTTGTGAATCTATAATATTAAATATATTTTTAAAAAACATTAATATATACCCCCATAATTTAAAGAAAAACCTGCTAATTATATTTCAATTGTATCACTCTGTAATTCTTTTAACAATAAATATGTAAAATATAAAGTCGGATTAAAATTGAAGTACTTAATTTTAATTTATGTAAAAACTAAATAAGAGACTACCTTAAGGTTAGTCTCAGAATCACTGATTAATTGCTTTTATATCTTTGTTTTCTTGTTTTTTATTTTCTTTAGTTTTTTTATTTTCTTCTTCTGTTATTTTTATTAATTGTGATACAGTTACAAACTTATATCCTCTTTTTTTAAGCTCTGGTATTACAATTCTTAAAGCTTGCACAGTTTGAGATGTAGGTGCTTTTTCTCTATTATTGTAATCGTGAAGTAATATTATATCTCCATTTTGTATATTATTTAGTAATTTATTTGATATACTATATACTCCTGGATTAGACCAATCTCTAACATCTACAGTATTACACCACAAAACAAACTTTAAATTTAAATCACTTACTATATTAATTAAGTTTTGATTGATCCCTTTATATGGAGGTCTAAATAAAGTTGGCTTTGTTCCTGTAATATCATATACAGCTTCTTGTCCCTTTAATATTTCATCTTCTACTTTTGATTTATTATGTTTTTCTGCGTTAATATGATTATAAGTGTGATTTCCTATTTCATGCCCTTCTTCTTTTATTCTCATAACTATATCTGGATAATCCTCTACTTTATTACCAACTACAAAAAACGTAGCTTTTGCATCGTTATCTTTTAATATGTCCAAAATTTGAGGTGTAAATTTTTCATGTGGCCCATCGTCAAATGTCATAGCTATAATCTTTTGATTTTTTGTTCCATTTTTTATTATAAATCCTTCAGGTACAACAATATCTGAAGTACCTTTTAAATATATATTTGTTGAATTTTTTATATTAAAGTTGTATATAGTAGAAACTAATATAACAAGGATACTTGATAATAATAGTACCTTTTTTACCATGCTTATCACCTCTGTGACATACTCCATTTACAGTTATATAATAGAGTTTTAATTAGTAGTTTTCACAAGTTATTCTGGATCTAATGACTCAGTTGTATCGTCTGTTTGGCCACCAGTTGTATTTTGACCTTGTCCAGGATTTGCTTGTTCATTTTGGTCAATTGACTTATTAGTACATCCAGCCAAACTTAATACAATCAATCCTATTGCCACAGCTTTTTTTATCATTTTTCGGCGCCTCCTAATATTAACTTTATATATATTATTTTATTAATACTGTAAATTTATTTACCATAATTTGAATTATATTGAAAGTTAAACCTAATAATTTAATAATTTTTAGGAAATACATTATATATCAGTATTTTATATGGAGGTACATTAATGAAAATAGGTTTAATAACTGATATACATGGGAATTTTCCTGCTTTGAAGGCTGTACTTGATGATATAGATAAAAACAAAGATATAAATGAAATTTACTGTACAGGTGATATGATTGGAATTGGTCCAAATTCCAATGAAGTTTTAGATACTCTTTTTTCTAGAAATAATATATATATGACCTTAGGAAATCATGATGAATATGTTTTAGCTTTGTCAAATAATGAAAAATACCCCCATAAGGATAAAAAATCATTAGAACACCATAAGTGGATAGCAAATAGATTGGATAAATCTTTGGCATCAAAGTTAGAAAAGCTTCCACGTTTTATAAGAAATAGCTTTTGTAATAAATCTGCATTATTTTTACATTACCATTTAAAATCAAATATGATAAATGAACACATTAGCAAAGATCCTTATCATAAAGTTGTACAGCCGTCCCTTGAAAACCTTAATAATCTTTTTGATGACTGTAGAGAAGATATTATATGTTTTGGACATCATCATCCTCTTCAATTTTTTAAAACTGAAGACAAAATTTATTTAAACCCAGGATCTTTAGGTTGTTATCATAAGCCCATAGCCCGCTATGCGGTTATATCCTTTGATAATACCAGTGTAGATGTTGCATTTAGAGAAGTAGAATATGATAATACTGAATTTCTTGAACACTTTAAAACCCTAGACATTCCAAATAAAGATTTTATCATGGATGGTTTTTATTTATAAATCAAAAATCCAGCAGTACTTAAACTGCTGGATTTCTATATATTACTTAAATAAATCTTTGCTATTAACTTCTTTCTTAAGTAAATTCTTTTCTCTTAACCACTTTACATTCTTAGTCCAATTTTCTTCATCTTGGCTTAAGAATTTACCACTTTTATTTTCCATAAGAGGCATTAATATTTCTAAGCTCTTCTTTTCTACTTCTGCATCAAGTGGGAAGTTTTCATTTTGAACATTTAACACTAAATCTAAAGCTTTTTCAGGATTATTTTGAGTATATTCAAATCCTTTTTTAGCAGCATCTAAGAAAGCTTGTATAGTTTCATTATTATTCTCAATTGCATCGTCACTAGCTATAAATGCTAACTCATAATTGTTAGGTACTCCATAATCTGCTGGATTAAAAGTATCTAATTGTATTCCCTCTTTTTCTAATAATATCTTTTCGTGGTTTATGTATCCGCCTATTATTCCATCAACCCTTTTAGTTTGAATAGCAGCCATTAATTCATAACCTACATCTACAAACTCTATTTTTGAAGGATTTCCACCAGATTCAGCAACCATTGCCTTTACTGTTTCCTTATCAATATCAAATGATGGATAACCTATTTTCTTTCCTTCTAAATCCTTTAATGTTTTAACTCCTACATCTTTACGAACCATAAGTTGATTTAATGAACTTCTAACTATTGCACCAACTGACTTAACTGGAATATCTTCCCCTTTAGCCAAAATAATTTGTTTTGGATAACTTATAGCTAAATCAGCTTGATTTGAAGCTACTAGTTTAATTCCATCTTCTGTACCTGATGGCGTAATTAAATTAACCTTTAACCCTGCTTCTTCAAAATAACCCTGATCTTGGGCAGCATATAAGAACGAATGAACCGCATTTGGATACCAATCTAGTAGAACATCTACTTCTTTTAAATTTTTTGTAGCTTTTGTTTCTTCCTTCTTAGAACATCCGCTTAAAACTAAGCTAAACATCATAACTATTACTAATAACATACTCACTCTTTTTGATTTCATGATTCTCCTCCTTAGTTTTTTTTCTATATTTTAATAAAATCCTTTCTAGTAAAAACCCTATTGAAAACAAAGTTAATCCTAAAAATGATAACACTAACACTCCTGCAAAAACTGAATCTGATTGTAACATTCCAGATGCTCTTTTTACATATATACCAAGTCCTTTTTCAGCTCCTAACCACTCTCCTATGGTAGCCCCTGCAACACTATATGTAGCAGCTATTTTTAAACTACTTAAGAAATTAGGCAGTACAGAATTCATATGTAATTTTAAAAATATCTGAAGTTTACTTCCTCCTAATGCTTTTAAAACATCTTCTAAATCTTTATCTACACTATTTAATCCATCTAGAGTACTTATAACTATAGGAAAGAAACAAAACAACACTACAACTGCCACCTTTGACCATATCGTATATCCAAACCACATAATCATAATAGGTGACAATGCTATCGTTGGAATTGTTTGAGAAAATATTATAATTGGGTATAATGTTTTTCCTACATTTTTCCAAAGATATATAGAAAGTGCACAAGATATACCTATAATTACTGATATACTAAGGCCTAATATTGCTTCACCTAAAGTTATTAATGAATGATTGTACAATAATTCTCTTTGGGTGAACAAAGCATCAGTGACTTTAGAAAACCTAGGCAAAATATACTTTGGTATATTAAAATATGGTATTAAAAACTCCCAAGCTAAGAAAATAAATATTAAAAATGTTATGGGGAATATATAATCCTTAAATTTCTTCATTATATCCTCCCCCCTTTACCATCTATCTCATCGAGAATATTTAAAATATCCCTTTTTAGCTCTATAAATTCACTAGAAAGTGTTGTTTCATAGTTTCTAGGTCTTCTAAAATTAACGTCTATAGACTTTAAATTTTTATATGGTATTTGTGTGCAAATTAGTATTCTATCAGATAAAAGCAATGCCTCATCAATATCGTGAGTTATCATAAATACTGTATTTTTTTGTTTTTGGCAAAGATCTAATAACCATGTTTGCATCTTTCTCCTAGTCAATGCATCTAAAGAAGAAAATGGCTCATCTAATAAAAGTATTGAAGGATTATTTACTATAGCCCTTAAAAAAGAAGCTCTTTGCCTCATACCCCCTGATAATTCATGAGGGTATGATTTTTCAGTACCTTTAAGTCCAAAGTCTTCAAAGTATGTAGCTGCTATTTTTCTAGATTCTTTTTTACTATGACCATTTAATTCAAGTCCAACAGCTGTATTGTCGAGGATATTTCTCCAAGGCATTAATGAATCATTTTGGGGCATATATCCTATAACATTTTTATTATATTCCTTTGCTATTTTGACAGTGCCTGTTTGTGGTTTTAGTAGCCCTAAAATCAACCTAAAAAGAGTACTTTTCCCTGTTCCACTAGGTGCAATTATTGTAATAAATTCATTTTTGTCTATGCTAAAGGATAAATCATCGATTATAAGTTTTCCTGAATCTTTATACCTAAATGATAAATTATTAATTTCTAGTGCTTTCATCTAAATAACCCAACTTTCTTTTTTATAACACCCATCCCAAAACATGTACTCATATTTTGAAGAAAGGACAAAGAGATTTTCTAATTTTTGAAGTTCTCTCTCTGGAAGACCTTCAGCAAGTCTGTCCATTAATTTTATACACCAATCATTTTCCTTATTGTATTCTTCATCTGCATAAGTAAGTATCCACTCTTTATAAAGAGGGTGCTCTAATGCCTTTTTATCTTTAGCTAAAGTATTACCAATAAACGCATAACTCCACATACAAGGAAGTAGTACTGCCACTAATTCTGCTAATGATCCTTGATTAGATATTTGAAGCATAAACTTAGTGTATGATAAGTTATTTGCATTTGGTTTTGTACCTTCAAGTTCTTCTTTAGTTACTCCAAACTTCTTTGCAAATTCAATATGTGAATCCATTTCAATATTTACTATAGCATTTGCACATCTAGAAAAAGCTTTCATATCTTCTAAATTATCTGCTTTAACCATTCCTAATGCGAAAATTTTTATGTAATCTATTAAATAAACATAGTCTTGTTTAACGTAAAAACAAAACTTTTCTTCTTCCAAAGTGCCTTGACTGAGTTCTTTAAGGAAAGGATGCTCTAGGTAAGCTTCCCAAATTGGTTTAGCTTTTGATAATAATCTTTGTGAAAATTGCATAAAAAAACTCCTTTCAAACAGTATTTAACATACCATCGAAAGGAGTTGATAATTCAATAATTATAAATCTATATAAACTAGATTTAACTTATGTATTATACTACAACTTCCCTTCGCTGGCATTATCCAGTGCAGGTTCAAAGGGTCTGAATAAAATTCATCTCAGCCATAACGGCTCCCCTAGTACATATCTAAATTTTATACTTTAAATAAAATAATGTCAATGATTAGTAGAATTCTGTCGATATATTATTTGTATAAAAATCAAAATATTTAGTTGACATTTATCATAGTATGCTTTAATATAATCTAAAATAATGCTAATAACAAATCAATACCCGATTGAAGCTTTATAGAAGAGTTGTCAAATTTGACACACCGAAGGAATAACACTCTCAGGTACTTTTATAAAAGTAGGACTGTAAAGCTTAGGGAACTCTGGAGAGACCCATTATGGGCGCCGAAGGGGCAAGGCAATTTAGCTCAATCTCTCAGGCAAAAGGACAGGGATCACATACTATATACTTAGTACTTTTTTGAGTACCTTTTTATAGTTGTCATTTATCCAGAGCTGAATCTATATTAGATTTAGCTCTTTTTAATTCTCCTGTCAATTAATTCATTTTTCTCTGTTGATTTATTAAAGCAAATAATTTTAAGGAGTGTATTTTTATGAATTTAATTGATGTTTTAAACCAAATGGACACTTTCATATGGGGTCCACCTTTACTTTTACTATTAGTAGGTACTGGTATCTTATTTTCTTTTAAGCTTGGATTTTTGCAAATTACTAAACTCCCTACTGCTCTAAGGTTGATTTTTAAAGCTGAAAACAATGGTAGTGGTGATATTTCTAGCTTTGGTGCTTTATGTACAGCTCTTGCTGCTACTGTTGGTACAGGAAATATAGTTGGTGTTGCTACTGCTATAAAAGTGGGAGGTCCTGGCGCATTATTTTGGATGTGGGTTGCTGCATTCTTTGGTATGGCTACTAAATATGCTGAAGGTGTTCTTGCTATAAAGTATAGAACTAAAGATGAAAACGGGCAAATATCTGGTGGACCAATGTATTACATAGTAAACGGTATGGGTAATAAATACAAACCTCTTGCAATTTTCTTTGCTATAAGTGGTGTGTTAGTTGCACTTTTAGGTATTGGTACTTTTACTCAAGTTAATTCTATAACTGATGCCATTAACGGAAGTTTTGGAATTGACCCTAGAATGACTGGAATTGCCTTGGCTTTAATTGTTGCTTTAATTATATTTGGAGGACTTAAAAATATATCTAATGTTTCAACTGCGTTAGTTCCTTTTATGTCAGTTCTTTATATATTAATATGTTTATTAATTCTAGCAAGTTCATTTGATAAAATACCATCTGCTTTTATGTTGATAATCAAAAGTGCTTTTACTCCGGTTTCTGCATTTGGTGGATTTATGGGAGCTAGTGTTTCTATGGCTATTAGAAATGGTATTGCTCGTGGTGTATTTTCTAATGAATCAGGACTTGGTAGTGCACCTATTGCTGCAGCTGCTGCTAAAACTGAGTGGCCTGCTGAACAAGGTCTTATTTCTATGACTGGTACTTTTATAGATACTTTAATTATTTGTTCTCTTACTGGTTTTTCACTTATATTGTCCGGTGTTTGGCAAGGAGATTTAAATGGTGCTATTATGACTCAAAGTGCTTTTGAAAGTGTACTTCCTGGTATCGGACCTTTATTTTTAACAATTAGTTTAACCTTATTTGCTTTTACTACCATACTAGGGTGGAGTTATTATGGTGAAAGATGTTTTGAGTTTTTATTTGGTACTAAAGGCATAAATGGTTATAGAGTTGTCTTTGTTTTTATGGTACTTCTTGGATCATTTTTAAAGTTAGAAGTAGTTTGGATAATTGCCGATATTGTAAATGGTCTTATGGCTATTCCTAACTTAATTGCTCTACTTTACCTTATGCCTGTGGTTGTTTATGAAACTAAGATTTATATGGATCATTTAAAATCTAATAAATAAAATCATTTGTATTTTAATTCTCATCAATAAAATACAAAATAAGTATTGCAAATATAACTAAATATAAACTTAATAGTTAAAAAATAACTAGACTTTTTATATATGGATATAGACAAAATAATATTGACTTTAAAATAATAAATAAGGAGTGATACTATGTTTAAAATGACAAATTTAAAATCTGATGAGTTAAAAGCAGTACAAGAATTAGAACAACAGTTAAAAAGTAGATTAGGTGAAGATATTGCATTAATCGCTTGGAAAGACGAAGATAAAGATAAAACTAAAGATACTCATAAAGAATCTCATATGTAAAAGATGTAAATTAAAATTGTGATTTTTAGTTATTTTATAAAAGTGGTGAGACTCAAATCTCACCACTTTGTATTTTATTTATATACCTTTAAACTTAGAGAGTTGATTCTAATTCTAACTTTTCTTTATCAAAAGTGTCTATTTGCTTATTTCTCATAGTTTTACCCCATCTTGCTAATGATTCAAGTGCAGGTATTAAGTCTTTACCATCTTCTGACAATGAGTATTCTACCCTTGGTGGTATCTCCATATACTGCTTTCGATTAACAAGGCCATAGATTTCCATTTCTTTTAAACATTGGGATAACATCATATTTGTTATTCCATCAACTTTTCTTTTAAGTTCGTTATAACGCAAAGTATCATTTTGATTCAAAGCCCATATAATAGGAAGTCTCCATTTACCCCCAATTAATTCTAGGGCATATGTTAATGGACAATTTTTAGTATTTTCATTTTCATTACTTTTACTATTCATTTAATAACTCCTTTAGTCAGTTTTTTCTTACTTAGTCATTAAATACTGCATACTTGTAGTTTTTTTATCATGTATTATAATTATATCATAATTGATCAATTAATTTTATTTAGGAAATCCTAAGGCTTATTTAAATACAAGGAGTGAAATAAATGAATATAACATATGAAGTTATACCTAATGATAAAATTGAATACTGTAAAGATTTATGCAATGAACTAATGGTGTTCCAAAAATCAGTGGCAACAGTTACACCAGAATTATTTAATCCAATGAATTTTGATTCTAGAATGGTTCCTTCTGTGAAAACTGCACTACACAATTACATTGTAGTTGTAAGAGATAATAATAAACCAGTTGGTTATGTATATTCTAACGTATCTCCAAAAGAAACATATTGTAGCGACTTTGCAACTTTCTTTGATCTTTCTTCTGTAAAAAGATCTAATGTAGGATGTTTATCACAATTTTATATTAAAGAAGAGTATAGATCAAAAGGAATTGGATCAGTGCTTTTCGATATGTCTATGAAATGGTTAAAGGAATTTGATGATATTGATGATTATTTCGTATTTGTTTCAAATGGTAATGCTAATGCTTTGGAGTTTTATAAATCTAAAGGTTTTCTTGTTAGTCATGACATATTAGATGGTTTTATAACTGTTTTAAGAGATAAATTATAATTACATTCCTTATGCTCTTTGAGATTGGCATTTGTAGAATTTTAAGGGACTAGATTATTAAAATAACACTAGTCCCTTTTTATTAAAAATTTAATCATTTGATTCATTCTCATATTTAACTCTATATACGTCCATTCTCTCACTAAACATATCAGCTATAGATGGTGGCGTGTATGTTATGGCATTAGCCCCAGCTTCTATTGTTTCAACAATAGTCTTTTCAGTAGGTCCTCCTGTCGCCATAATTGGAAAATTTGGGAACTTCTCTCTTATTTGTCTAACTATGTGAGCAGTTCTTTTCGCACCTGAAACATTTAATATTGTTGCTCCTGCATTAATTCTAGCTTCAATATCCTCATACTCTGAAACAACAGTAACTATAATAGGTATATCGATGGTTTCTCTCATGTTCCTTATAACTTCATTTGGTGTAGGGCTATTGACAACAACTCCCATTGCACCCTTAAACTCAGCATCTAAAGCTAAGTTTACCACTCTTTTTCCCATTGTAGTCCCGCCGCCAACACCACAAAAAACTGGAACATCTGCAGTAGATACTAAAGCTTCAGTTATAAGTGGCTGAGGTGTAAAAGGATATACAGCAATTATAGCATCTGCATTATGATTTTTAATAACAACTACATCAGTTGTAAAAATAAAAGACTTTAGCCTCTTTCCAAATATTTTTATGCCAGTAGCTTGTCTTATTACAGATGGCATCTCAATTATATGACTTCTAAGCATCCCTTTAATTTCCGGTACATGTCTACTCATCGATCGTCCTCCTTATATTGAATTTAATTAGTTCAATACGCTTAATACTTAATTATACAACAATTTATAATGATTAAGAAACATACTTTTTCAATTTAAAATATATTTTCATTAAGATGTCTAAGATAAATATAATTTTATCACATTATGCATGTGACTGAATAGTACAAATTTTTACATAAAAATACATAACTTTTAAAAAATCAATTTAGTTTAAATAACACTAAACTTAGTATTATCAAAAAAATATAAAATAATAGGCTAACTAGAAGAGTTAGCCTATTGCTTTATACGCACAAAAATTTCCCTGTTACAGAATTTTTATTGGAGATTATCTCACCTGGAGTACCAACGGCAATCACCCTACCTCCATCTATTCCACCTTCTGGCCCAAGATCTATTATCCAGTCAGAAGCTTTTATAATTTGTTCATTATGTTCTACTACTATTACTGTACTTCCATAATCTACAATTCTATTTAAAAGCACAATAAAATTTTCTACATCAATTGGATGCAGTCCTGTTGTCGGTTCATCAATTAAATATAGATTGTTCTTGCCTTCGTTACTAATTAATTCTTTTGCAAGTTTTAATCGTTGCCCTTCGCCACCTGATAAAGTAGTCAATGTTTGCCCTAGTTCAAGATAACCTAATCCTACATCTTTAAGTAAATTTAGGACCTTAAGAATTTTTGGATAATTATCAAATGCAATAATCGCATCTTCAATAGACATTTCTAAAACATCTTTAATAGAATTTCCGTTATATTTTACAGATAAAACATCATCATTAAATTGGTTTCCACCACAAACTGGGCAAGGAACTTCTAAATTCTCAAAAAACAGCATATTGCTCGTGATGTATCCAAGGCCTTCGCAATTCTCACAACGTCCGCCCTTCGTATTAAATGAAAAGTGCTTAATATTTAATCCTTTTTCTTTTGCATCCTTTAAATTACCAAAGATTTTTCTTATTTCAGAATAAACATCAGAATATGTTGCTACATTTGAACGCTTCATCTTAGTAATAGGAGATTGCTCTACTGTGATTATTTGATCAAATATTTCAGTTCCTGTTACAATATTACAATCTGTTTGATTTTTTGTACCCCATTTTGATAGTACATCAAATACCAATGTTGATTTTCCAGAACCTGAAACTCCAGTAACACTAATCAAACAGTCAATAGGAAATTTAACATCTATATTTTTTAAGTTATGTAAATTTGCATTTTTTACTTCTATAATTTTTCCTATGCCTTTTCTAAACTGTTTATTGCTTTCTATTTTTCTATTGAGATAAGATCCTGTTACAGAATTAGTTATTTTCTTAAGTTCTTCTAAAGTTCCCTTTCCAATTATTTCACCGCCATATTTCCCAGAACCAGGGCCAATGTCTATAATATAGTCAGCTTTCTTCATAACATCTATGTCATGTTCAATTACTATAACTGTATTTCCAAGATCTCTTAACTCTTTTAGTATACTTATAATCCCAGCTGTATCCTTTGGATGAAGGCCTATTGTTGGTTCATCCATTATGTATATGATTCCCGTTATATCAGAATCCAAAGTTGCTGCTAATTTTATCCTTTGTGCTTCACCTCCTGATAAAGTCATGGTTTGTCTATTAAGAGAAAGATAGCCTAGGCCAACATTAATAATCCTTTTAATCTTTGTTTTCAGATCTAATAGATATGATTCTACCATTAGTTTATTCGCACCAATAGTAGAGTTCTCAAGACCTAATATCCAATCATATAATTCAATTAAAGATAAAGAAACTAACTCTGGAAGACGTGTGTCCATTACTGTTACACTACGACTTAAGTCGTTTAATCTCTCACCATTACAATCTTTACAAACTTCTGAGTGAAAGTAAGGATCTAGTTGCTTTGATTCCCCTCCCTTTTCTGATAGTCTTCTCCAAAGGACAGGAAACACACCTTCAAATCTTCCCTTATCTACAGTTTTTGGAGCAACAACATCCGGAAAAAGCTTCTTAACTTCGTCGCTTTCAACACCGTAAAGAAGTATTGTCCTTTGACCTATTTTAAAATCCTTAACTGGAATATTTGCCTCTATTGGAACACCATAATGTTTAAATGCATTGTATAATGATGATATCTGATATTCCTTATATCTTTGTTCCCAAAAATTTATCGCTCCAGCTTCCAGCGATAATTTCTCATTGATTACATTATCCTTGTTTATTTTTAGGACCTTTCCTAATCCTTGACATGTGTTGCATGAGCCTTCCCTTGTATTATAAGAAAAATTGCTTCTAGTAAGCTTATCCATTTTGTAATTACAGTTATTACAATACATATAAACTTTAAAATTACTTTCGTACTTCTCTAACTCTTCCCTACACTCTGAGGATATTATTTCTTTACTACAATTTGGACAATTTCTTTTACTTAGCTTTTCATAAATCATCCTAAGATCTGTATAAATGTCAGTGACTGTACCAACAGATGAACGTGGATTTTTATTGGCGTATCCAGTTTGAGTAATCACAATAGCAGGTGATAAATTACGAATATAGTCAATCTTGGGCTTATTAATTCCTTGTAACCCCATAGCCTCTAAATACTGTCTTTGACACTCATGGAAAATAGTATCAATGGCTAATGTTGATTTACCAGAACCAGATAAACCAGTAAAAACAACGAGTTTGTTTCTAGGTATCTCTACTGAAATATCCTTTAAATTTCCTTCTTTGGCACCTTTGATAATAATGTTGCTCACTTCACTCCCTCATTTCTATATATGCTTATTCTACATTAAATTTAGCTTTTATCTCATCAAATGAAATAGGTTTGTAATCAATATTTTCTACAGAAACATTCACATAAAAGTATTTATTTATAGATTTGCTATGAGTATGACCATGTATATTTACATAAACTGATTCTTCAGGCAAATACTGTGTTTCATGACTTAAAATATAGAACCCGTCTAGTATAATAGGATAGTTTATAACTTCATCAAATCCAATATCTAACCACCAATTCCTAGTTCTTTCCTTATCGTGATTTCCCATTATTAATATTTTATAACCATTTAATTTATTTATTATTTCCTTTGTTTTTTCCATATTATAAAAAGAAACATCCCCAAGCACATAAACAGTTTCTAATTTATCTACAGTACTATTCCAGTTATTTATTATAGCTTCATCCATTTCTTCTAATGAAGAGAATGGTCTTTTTTCTAAATTTATAATATTTTTATGTCCAAAATGCATATCGCTTATAATCCATCGTTTCATTTTTTAACAACCTCACTTTATATTACTCTAAAATGGCGATAGCACGAATAGGTGCTCCATCAGAGTTTTCATATTTTATCATAAATTGTTCAATTGGTAATGAATCTAATGTTGTAATTTTATATTAACATAACATCTTTTATTTGTAATTCTTACTTACGTATATATTTTTACTTGTACATACTTGATTACTTCAATTTAAAGCACTACAATAGAATAATCAGAAATTGTGAAAGGTATGATAACATGGAAGAACAATATTATGAAAAATTATTGAATATAAAGACATGTGGTGAGCAAAAATGGGATAGCAAATCTACTCACTATCATCCATATGAGCCAACATCATATTCTGCATTAGAAGTATTGTTTCAACAATATAGAGTTGAAAGTAATGATCATATAATCGACTTTGGATGTGGTAAAGGGAGGCTTATTTTTTATATAAACCACTTTTTTAAATGTGAAGTTACAGGAATAGAAATGAACAATGAATTTTATGAGGAAGCACTTAATAATAAATCGAATTTTTTAAAAAAACATAAAAAAAATAGTGATAAAATCAACTTTTTATGTTGCTTTGCACAAGATTATAAGATAAAACCAATAGACAATAAATTCTACTTTTTTAATCCATTTTCAATAAAGATATTTATTAAAGTTATAGAAAATATTTTAGATTCAGTTGAAATCCACAACAGGACAGTTGAATTAATTTTATATTATCCATCAGATGATTATGTTTATTATTTAGAAAACAATACATCTTTTGTTCTTATAGATGAGGTTATGTTACCTCATATAAGTAAGTACAATTCTAACGAAAGATTTTTAATTTATCAATTAAAGTATATATAAAACCGTATTGAGTTTACAATACGGTTTTATTTTTATAATATTTACCTCTTTGAATGATATTGTATTAATACAACATCCTCTTGGAGTTTAGCAAACAATTTATTAGCCTCTAATATCATAGAAATACCTTTTTCGATTATATCTACCCTCATAAGTAAAACACCTTCTTTTGCTATATTAATACCTTCTTTATACATAGCTATAAATTCAATTATTCTATGATGGATCTCAATATATTCAGTGGGCACTGCATCATCAGTGTACTTATATCCATTTAATACTCTTTCTCTTTCTCTTAATGCATTGTAAGTATATACTTCTCCTTGAGACTTGAAACTACCTTTATTAATTGGATTTTCAACTTGAACTTCATTTAATTCTTGTAGAAATTTCTCAACAAAACTTATATATTCACTTTGTTGTATATTCAATACATTTAATGATGTGTTAAGTTTTTCTGTAGTTATAGGAGTTGCAAATACTAATAATATTGCAATTAAAAAATACTTATACCTTTTTATCATATCTACCACCTTTTTCATAATAATATTTCGTAATATTATTATGTGCAGACATAGATAAATTATTTTTACATCTATATTTCTTTTTATTATTTATAACTCATGTAAGAATAATCCACATCTTACTTTTGGCTCAAACCATGTTGATTTGGCAGGCATTATCTTTTTCTCATCTGCAACTTCTATCAATTCTTCTATACTAGTTGGATAAAGAGCAAAGGCTATTTTCATATCTTCATTAACTCTTTTTTCTAATTCCTCTATACCTCTTATTCCACCTATAAAATCGATTCTTTTATCTTCTCTAGGATTTTTTATTCCAAGAATAGGATTTATTATATTATCATGAAGTACAGATACATCTAAAGATTCTACAACAGCTTTATTTTTTATCATATCTTCTCCTACATTTATTTCATACCATTTTCCACCCAAATACATACCTATTTTCCCTTTTTCATCAGGTTTGTAGTTATCGCCTTTTACTTCTCTAACTTCAAATTTCTCCTTTATTTTTTCAATAAATTCACTGTCTGTTAGCCCATTTAAATCTTTTAAAACTCTATTATAGTCTAGTATCATCAATTCATTATCTGGTGCAATCATTGCTAAATAGTAATTAAATTCTTCTTTGCCTGTATAGTTTGGATTATCTGTTCTCATTTTCTTAGCTATATTTTCAGCAGAAGCTGATCTATGATGACCATCAGCTATATATAAATATGGAACTTTTTCAAATTCCTCAACTAATGAATTTAAAATTTCTTTATCTTCTATTTTCCATATTGTATGAGATATATTATCTGAAGTTGTAAAATTATATATAGGTTTATTATTATAAGCGTAGTCTTTTACTATCTTATTTATTATTTCTTTATTTTTATATGTTATAAGAATTGTTCCTGTGTTTGCGTTGCAATATTCTATATGATTTGTTCTATCTAATTCTTTATCTGGTTTGGTATACTCATGTTTTTTTATTGTACCATTTAAGCTTTCATCAACTGATACACATGCTACTATCCCTGTTTGACTTCTGCCATCCATAACTTGTTTATAAATATATAAACACTCTTCTTCTTCTTTTATTAAAATATTATCATCCCTAAATTTATTTAAATTTTCACTAGCTTTAATATATACACTTTCATCATACTCATATATATCTTTATTTAAGTCAATTTCAGCTTTATCTATATGCAAAAATGAATAAGGATTATCTTGTGCTAGAATTCTAGCTTCTTCACTATTCATTACATCATAAGGCAGTGCTGCGACATTCTCTGCTAAATCATCTCTTGGTCTAATTGCTTTAAATGGTTTAATTGTTGCCATTTGTATTCCCCCTAATTTATATTATTTTTCATTAATATCAAAGTGATCTTTTATTATATTAATAACCTCGTCACCTATTTTTTCTTGTGCTTCTTTTGTAGAAGCTCCTATATGAGGAGTAACTGATACCCTTGGATGATTTAATAATTCTAGATTTTTAGTTGGCTCTATTTCAAAAACATCTAAGCCTGCACCCCTTATTTTTCCACTATTTAAAGCTTCAAGCAGATCATCTTCACGTACAAGTGGACCTCTTGCACAATTTATAATGTATACTCCATTCTTCATACTTTTTATTTCTTCATTAGTTATAATAGGACCTATTTGTTTATCATAAGGAATGTGTAATGATATAAAATCTGACTTTTGTATTATTTCATCAAATGAACAAAATTTATATTCATTATACCCATCAAATTTTCCTAAAGTATCATTATATATAACCTTCATACCTAAGGCATTAGCTTTCTTAGCAACTTCTTTTGCAATCCTTCCAAATCCTATAAGGCCTAATGTTTTTCCATTTATTTCAGTTCCATTGTAACTTTTCTTTTCCCACCTACCTTCTCTCATCTCTACATTTGAAATATTTATAAATCTAGCAAGTGAAAATATATGACCAATAGCAAGTTCTGCAACTGATTCACTACTTGCATTTGGTGTATTTGCTACTTTTATTCCTTTTAAGTTTGCATAATCTACATCAATATTATCTAAACCAACTCCAGCCCTTATTATTAACTTTAGTTTGTTGTATTCACAAGCTTTATCTATTATATCTTTTGTTATTTTAGTAGCTGAACGTACTATAATAACGTCTATATCATCGAGGTTATTACCTAGTTCATCTTGTTTATAAAATTGTTCTATAATATTAAACTCTAACTCTCTTAGTTTATTTATAGCATTTTTATCAAATCCATCTGTAATTAAAATATTATACATATTATTCCCCCCTATGCATTCACCAATATATCTTTATTAAGACCTAATATATCTTCAATATTATTTAATAATTCTTGTATATCTTCTAATGTATAATCACCCATATGAGATATTCTAAATGTTTTTTCTTTTAAATCGCCATACCCATTAGCAATTTGACATCCTCTTTCTTGAAGTTTTTTATTTAAATTTGATACATTTATTTCTTTTGTATTTTTTATTACAGTAAGAGTATTTGATAAATAATTTTCATCTGTAAATATTTCAAAATGTTTTCTAGCCCAATTTCTTACTAAATTTGCCATATCCTCATGTCTTTTAAATCTATTGTCTAATCCTTCTTTTAATATTTCATCTAATTGATAGTCTAAAGCAAACATATGAGAAATAGATGGTGTTGAAGGATATTGATGATTTTTCTTTAAAATATACTCATACATTGCTAATAGATCAAAATATACACCTCTATTAGGAATTTGTTTTGCTCTTTTAATAGCCTTATCAGAAAAAGTGCATATTGCCATACCTGGAGGTAACCCTAATGCCTTTTGTACTGAAGTTATACATATATCAATACCTATTTTATCAACTTCTATTTTTATTCCTGCTGCTGAACTAACTGCATCTACACAATATATAATGTCATCATATTTTTTTATAATTTCTCCAATTTCTTCTATAGGATTTCTTACACCTGTAGAAGTCTCATTATGTGTAATAGTTATAACATCGTATTCACCAGTTGCTAATACTTTTTCAACCATTTCTATATCTACTGCTTTGCCATCTTCAACTTTAAATAAATCTGCAGGTACATTATTTGCTATAGCCATTTTGTACCATCTGTCTCCAAATGATCCAGTTGAAAATACAGCTGCCTTCTTCAATGTAGCACAACGAATTGCACCCTCCATCAAACCCGTACCTGATGATGTTGATAATAATACAGCATTATCGGTATAAAATAGTTTTTGTAGTTTCTCACTTACACCCTTTTGAAGATTAGATGCATCACCACCTCTATGGCCTATCATAGGTGTAGCCATTTTTTCAAGTACCTCCCTTTTCACATCTATAGGCCCTGGTATAAATAATTTTTTTCCCATATCTATTTCCCCCTTTAATAATATAAAAATATATAAAAAAAGACCCTCGTACCCTATAAAAAGGGACGAAAGTCTTTATTCCGCGTTGCCACCCAAATTGGTTATATAAATATAACCCTCTTAGACCTGTAACGTAGGTTTACGTCTAATCTTACTATTATTTCCGATTAGAAGCTCTGGAATGGATTCAAAAATCGTTGTAATGAGTTCTCACCAACCACTCACTCTCTGAATACAAACTTATTTTTTACTATTTTCCTTCTTAGCTTTTTGCCTATTTTTTATTTAATAATGATTATATTCTGTATGGTAAATATATGTGATAATTTTTTTATATATATTTTTTTTATTATATAAATATATAAAAAAAGACCCTCGTACCCTATAAAAAGGGACGAAAGTCTTTATTCCGCGTTGCCACCCTAATTGGCTATATATAATATAACCCTCTTAGACCTGTAACGTAGGTTTACGTCTAATCTTACTATTATTTCCGATTAGAAGCTCTGGAACGGATTCAAAAATCGTTGTAATGAGTTCTCACCAACCACTCACTCTCTGAATACAAACTTATTTTTTACTATTTTCCTTCTTAGCTTTTTAGCTATTTTTATTTAATAATTATTATATTCTGCCTTTTAAATATTATGCTAATTTTTTATATAAAAAAAGACCCTCGTACCCCTATAAAAAGGGACGAAAGTCTGTATCCGCGTTGCCACCCTAATTGGTTATATAAAATATAACCCTCTCAGTCCTGTAACGTAGGTTTACGTCTAATCTTACTGTTATTTCCGATTAGAAGCTCTGGAATGGATTCAAAAATCATTGTAATGAGTTCTCACCAACCACTCACTCTCTGAATACAAACTTATTTTTTACTATTTTCCTTCTTAGCTTTTTGCTTATTTTTTATTTAATAACAAGTATATTATATATGGTAAATATATGCAACCCTTTTTTTGAAAATTTTCTATTTTTTATTTTTATAATTAATCCATTCCTATTAGCTCAAGTCTTTTTATGCCTTTTATCTCCCCTATATGACCAAGCATATTCTCAATACTAATTTCTATATCTGACATATCAAAGGTTATACTAACATTGGCAACATTATCTATTGGAATATCCTGATTTATGGTGAGTATATTCCCTTTATATTTAGATATCATATTAAGAATATTAGATAATACTCCTATCTCATGACTTAATAAAAATGACAATGTAACTTTTTTACCAAACCTTTGCTCGGATAAGGTAAATACATAATCTTTATATTTATAAAAAGCACTTCTACTAATTCCAACACTTTTTACTGCCTCTGTAACTTCCTTAACTTCACCTGTTCTAATTAATTTCTTAACCTCGATTACTTTCTCAAAAATATCTGGTAGTATTTCTTTATCTATTACTAAGTATCTGTTTTCCATAGTATAATCCTCTCCATATTTTTTTCTCTTAGTATATTATACCTTAGATTTCTGATTTATTTGTCGGATTAATGACTAAAATGTTTTTAAAAATCCTATTGCTTTCTCCATCTTATATGATATAATGTTCTTCATATAAATACAAGTGTATTTCATTCAAATACACTTTTGAAAAGGGGTAGGTATAGATGATAAAAATAGGATTGCTAGGATTCGGTACAGTAGGTTCAGGTGTATACGAAATAATAAACAATAGCAAAGGTCAATTAAAAGAATCCACTGGACAGGATTTATATATTGAGAAAATTTTAGTTAGGGATATAGAGAAATATAAAAATCTCGATGTAGACTCTTCTCTTTTAACTGTAGATCCTTCAGAAATATTAAACAACCCAGATATTGATCTTATCGTTGAGGTAATGGGAGGTATAGAACCGGCATTTAGTTATATGAAGTCAGCTCTTTCCAATGGAAAACATCTTGTAACAGCCAATAAAGCAGTTGTATCTAAACATCTAGAAGAACTTTCTCAGCTGGCTCAAAAGAACGATAGGGGATTTCTTTTTGAAGCAAGTGTAGGAGGAGGAATTCCAATAATTAAATCATTAAAGGAAAGTATACAACTAAACAATATTAGTTCAATAAAAGGTATATTAAATGGCACAACAAACTTTATTCTTTCAAAAATGTACGATAATGATTTGGATTTCGATGCGGCATTAAAGCTTGCGCAAGAATATGGCTATGCAGAGGCTGATCCTACATCTGATGTTGAAGGGCATGATGCAGCAAGAAAGGTTGCCATTTTATCTTCGTTGGCCTTTAAAGTTCCTGTAGACTTTGATGACATCTCTTGTTCTGGTATCACTTCTATTTCACCATTAGATATTGGTTTTTTCAAAGATATGGGGCTTTCAGTAAAACTAGTAGGCAGTTCAATTTTTAAGGATAATCAAATGTCAGCTTCTGTTGAACCTGTTTTAGTGAATGAATCCTCTCCTTTTGCTTCTGTTAAAGATGCATTTAATATCGTTTCTATTGTTGGAGATACAGTAGGAGAACTTCAATTTTATGGTCAAGGAGCTGGTAAAAAGCCTACAGGTAATGCTGTTGTATCCGACATTATAGATATACTAAAGAATCAATACGACATAGCTAAATTTTCATTTGATTCTTCTGACTATAGTATGAATAAAGAACTATTGAATGGAAAGTATTATGTGAGATTTAGCCTTCCTTCTAAGAATCAAGCTGTTACTATAATGGATAAATTGGATAATCATAATTTAAAATGCGAAGTTTTATCTATGGATGAAAATCTAGTTTTGATTACAGAAGAATTATCTGCACCAGATATAGATCGAATCACTTCAGATCTAGGTGTTGACAAACATAACTTGTGTTATGCGAGAATAGAAAGTTAATAGGCTAAATCTTAAGGTATAGTTTAGGGGGTAATTAATTATGAAAGGTATAGTAGTTCAGAAATATGGTGGTACATCTGTAGGATCTATTGATAGAATCAAAAATGTTGCAAAAAAAGTTATTGCAACTAAAAATAAAGGTAAAAAGGTAATCGTTGTTGTATCTGCTATGGGAGATACAACAGATGATCTAATAGAAAAAGTAAAACAGATAACCCCCCATTCTTCACCTAGAGAGTTTGATATGCTGTTATCTACAGGCGAGCAAATTTCAATTTCTCTTTTAGCCATGGCAATTCAGGCTTTAGGTCATAAATCTATCTCACTTACAGGGGCACAATGTGGTATATTTACTAATGATAACCATAGATCAGCTCGTATAGAAAAAATAGATAAAGCTAGAATAGAGAAAGAATTGAACAGTGATCATATTGTAGTTGTCGCTGGATTCCAGGGATTAGATAATGAGGGAGATGTAACAACTCTAGGCAGAGGAGGTTCCGATACCTCTGCAGTAGCTTTAGCTGCAGCATTTGAGGCAGAGTCATGTGAAATATTTACAGATGTTGATGGTGTTTATACTACAGATCCTAGGATTGTACCTAAAGCAAAGCTTATCAATAAAATTTCCTATGATGAGATGTTAGAACTTGCTAGACTAGGTGCAAAAGTATTGCATCCTAGATCTGTTGAAATAGCAAGAAAATACAAGGTTCCTCTTATGGTAAAGTCGAGTTTTAACGATAACTCAGGAACACAAATTATAGGGGTGGATACTATGGAACAAGCTATTGTAAGAGGAGTTACATTAGATGAAAATATTGCTAAAATTTCTGTTCTTAAGGTTTTAGATAAACCAGGTATAGCTTTTAAACTATTTTCTCATTTGGCATCAAACAATATTTCTCTTGATATGATTATACAAAACGTAAATACAGATTCGGTAAACGATATTTCCTTTACTGTAGCAAAGGATGATTTGAATCAAGCCATTAAAGTAGTGGAAATGGTTATGGATGAAATCGGTGCAAGTAAAATTATCCATGATAATTCTGTAGTTAAACTATCTATAGTAGGCTCTTCTATCTTAGGAGATCCTACTATCGTCTCTCAGTTTTTCGAGACATTTTATGAATTAGGAATTAATGTTCAGATGATAAGTACCTCTGAAATTAAAATATCTATAATTATCGATCAAGAAAAAGCAAAATACGCTCTTAATAACTTGCATAATAAGTTTGATTTAGATTGCTATGAAGAAATTGAACTAAGTACAATATAAAATGAATATATGTAGTATAAAAAGAGGCTGTCTCTATAATGATTTTTAAAAATCATCTTGAAACAGCTCTCTAATATTATTACATCATTATACTGATTTGAGTCATCTTATTTGCCAAAATTCCGTATGGATTTCCTGAATTCAATCCAAACTAGTAATCCTTATCATTCCCTGCAAACGGTTCTCCCAATGTATTCTTTAGATCTGATATAATTTGCTCATTCTCTCCAACATATAGAATAATAATATTTCCCTTTTTGTAAAAATGAGGAATTGAAATCCAATCTATAGACATTGAATTATTTCCATCGCTATACCCCCATCCATCCATATTTATATTCTTTGCATCAGCTTCCATTTCTTTGTTACTACCGTATGAATAAATATCTAATGATTCCTCACCTATTATCATCCTTTTTCTTGGTGCTTTAAGAAAATCTTTTTCTGCATCTTGTAATTCAAAATTATAGTTCTGTGCTTTCATTTCGCTTTGAAATTGCTCTAAATTGAAAATATCTTGTGATTCTTTTCTGATGCTGCAGCCTATCAGCATTGTAATTGCTAATAACGATAGAGTAAGAAATACAATATACTTATTTAACTTCCTCATAATGCATTATCCCCTTTTCTTAATTTTCATCTCAACTAAAGATATATAAACATTGTGATTTAACTAGAATACTACTTGGGCTCACTGTGAATGGTATGCGAGCGAGGGGACTTATTCATTTACATCAGATAGTAAAATTAAACTTACTAGCTATGATAAAAATAACAGAAAAAAAATAGCAGATACTGGTGTTTATGACTTCACTATTAACGGAAATACTCTTACTCTAACAAGTGAAGGTGGTGATTCACTAACACTTGAAAGAACTAAATAAAACTAATAATCACTTTACAATATATCATAATATACAATAAAAAAGAGCATGATCTGCTGAATAGACCCTGCTATGTGTGAAATTATCACTACATTCAAATAAAAGGTATTTAAGTTATTTGAACTAGATAAATGTATTATGTGTACATACTCTATTAATATTTCTAAAACAAAATTTAAGAGCTATATTTTAGAAGATTTTAGGTTTTCTTTATTAACTCACCTAGGTCATAGCTACTATTCTTGTGTAGGTATTCCATACTTTTCAGGCTGACCCATATACTCATCAAAATCAATATTCCCTTTATATTCAAAGGACTTAGTTTTTTCATTATAATCAAATATTAATAATACATCCTTATCACCAATAACGCTTCTATCTGCCATTATACCTATCCTATTAGGTGCAATTTGAATAGGTTTACTGCTCTCATTTAGTTCAACTGATGCAGCAGGTACATTTATAGATTCTAAGCTAGGTTTAGAAGCTATTATTGCTAAGCAAATCAGAATCCCCGTTAAAAGTCCTATTACAATTTCTTTTGTATATTTATCCATAACACTCCTCCTATAAAACATTATAATTTCTATATATGAAATGAAAATACAGGATAAATAATTCATATTAAACTATCTATCCTGTATGTATATTTTCTACATTTCAACTATTAGTGAAGTTCCCATTCCTCCACCGATACAAAGAGTTGCAAGTCC
This sequence comes from Sporacetigenium sp. TC11, assembly GCF_058146105.1. NCBI lineage: Bacteria > Bacillati > Bacillota > Clostridia > Peptostreptococcales > Tepidibacteraceae > Sporacetigenium > Sporacetigenium sp. TC11. Next base: position 66,323 of record NZ_JBYVNY010000008.1, read on the forward strand.
GTACTTACTATTTCTTCTCTTCATTTCATGTAAAAGAGTAACAAGTATTCTAGCACCTGAGGCACCTATTGGATGACCTATTGCTATTGCTCCACCATTTACATTTACTTTACTCATATCAAAGTTTAATTCCTTTGAAACAGCTAGTGCTTGAGCTGCAAATGCCTCATTTGCTTCAATTAAATCTATATCTTCTAACTTTAAGTTTGCCTTATTTAATGCCTTTTTCACTGCATCTACAGGTCCTATTCCCATTATAGAAGGATCTACCCCTGCTGAAGCATAACTAACTATTTTAGCTAAAGGCTTGAGTCCTAAGCTTTCACATTTTTCTTTACTCATTATAACAAGTGCTACTGCTCCATCATTTATACCTGATGCATTTCCTGCTGTAACAGTTCCATCTTTTTTAAATGCTGGTTTTAACTTTTGTAATCCTTCTATAGTAGCCCCATGTTTTATAAATTCATCATTTTTAAATACTATAGGATCTTTTTTTCTTTGTGGTATAACTACTGGAACAATTTCTTCATCAAACTTTCCATCAACTTGTGCTTTTTCTGCTTTATTTTGAGAAGAAAGCGCAAATTCATCTTGCTCATCTCTACTTATATTGTATTGAGTGGCTAAGTTTTCTGCTGTAATTCCCATATGGTAATCGTTAAATGCATCCCATAATCCATCTTTTATCATTACATCTTTCATTTCTGCATTGCCCATTCTATATCCCCATCTTGCACTATCTAATACATATGGAGCCTTTGACATATTTTCAGTTCCACCAACAACTACTATATCATTATCTCCAGAAAGAATAGTTTGAGCACCTAATGATACAGTTCTAAGACCTGACCCACAAACCTTATTTAATGTCATTGTAGGAACAGTAACTGGTAATCCTGCATCTAATGCACATTGTCTACTTATATTTTGACCAAGTCCTCCTTGAAGAACAGATCCAAATATAACCTCATCAACATGACTTCCTTCAATACCCGCTCTGTTTAATGCTTCTTTAATAACTGTACTTCCAAGAGTTCTAGCATCAACATCCTTAAGACTTCCTCCATAGCTTCCAACTGCTGTTCTAACAGCAGATACTATTACTGCTTCCTTCATTTTTATTCCCCCTTAATATTTATGTTAATAAATAAACAATGCCTTTTCAGCACGAAAGCCACTCTACTAATCTAAGATTAATATAATGGCTTTCTTTATAACTTATTTAGTTGTAGTCATAGAAACCTTTTTTAGTTTTTCTTCCAAGTAAGTTACCTCTTACCATTTTTCTAAGAAGTGGATGAGGTCTATATTTGTCATCTCCAAATTCACTATGAAGTATTTCCATTATATATAAAACTACATCGTTTCCTATTAAGTCAGAAAGCTCAAGTGGTCCCATAGGGTGCCCTGCCCCTAGCTTCATAGCTGTATCTATTTCTTCCTTACTTGCAACACCATCTCCAAGTATTCCTACTGCTTCATTTATCATAGGAATAAGTATTCTATTTACTATAAACCCTGGAGCTTCATTTACCTTTACTGGAGTTTTGCCTATACTTTCACATACTTTATATATAGTATCAAAAGTTTCATTTGATGTTGATATTCCATTTATAATTTCAACTAATTTCATAACAGTTGCTGGATTGAAAAAATGCATTCCTATTACCTTGTCTGGTCTTGTAGTAGCTAGTGCTATTTCTGTTATACTTAAAGAAGATGTATTAGTTGCAAGTATTGCTTCTTTTTTAACTACTTCATCTAATTCCTTAAATATTACTTTTTTTAGTTCCATATTCTCAACTGCAGCTTCAATTACTATATCAACATCTTTTAAGTCATTTATATCTGTTGATGCATTTAATTTTTTAAATATATTTTCTTTTTGCTCTTGTGTTAACTTTCCTTTTTGAACCTTTTTACTTAAGTTCTTTTCTATTGATTCCAATCCTTTTTGTATAGATTTTTCTGTATTAGCTCTCATTACTACTTCATATCCATTTTCTATAAATACTGAAGCTATTCCGCTTCCCATTGTTCCGCTTCCTATAACCCCTATTTTCATAATCCCACTCCTTATTTATTTTTAAATTCAGCCTTTCTTTTTTCCATAAATGCACTCATACCTTCTTTTTGATCTTCTGTGCAAAAACAGTTTCCAAATACTTGAGCTTCATAGTCAAAATTTAAGTTTTTAGAATATGAAAAGTTTATGGCCTTTTTGGATTGAATTAAAGCTAAGTATCCATTTTTAGCTATTGTATTACCCATATTTACTGCTTCTTCAAATGGATTTTCACTTAATTTATTTAACAATCCTATTCTTAAAGCTTCATCCCCATTTATCATAGACCCTGTAAATATTAATTCCTTAGCTTTTCCTACTCCTACAACATTAAACAATCTTTGTGTTCCACCAAATCCTGGTGTTATTCCAAGACCTACCTCTGGTTGACCAAACTTAGATTTGCTATTTCCTATTCTTATATCGCAAGATAATGCAAGTTCCATGCCTCCACCTAAGCAGAATCCATTTATGGCACCTATTACTACCTTATCTAGGTTTTCTATTTTTTCAAATACATAATTTCCAAACTTAGAAAACTCAGTGGCATCTATTGCATTCATATCCTTCATTTCCTTTATGTCTGCTCCTGCTACAAATGCCTTTTCACCTTCTCCAGTAATAATAAGGACATATACACTTTTATCACACTTTATTTCATCTAATATAGAGTTTAGTTCTTTTAGTGTTTCATAATTTAATGCATTTAAAAATTTAGGTCTATTTATTTTTAAAACTCCTATATTTTCCCCTAATTTTTCATAGCTTAAATTAATCATATAGTTGCCCCCTGATTCATAAGGTTTCTATTTACTATTTCAGTTACAGCAAATGAAGCAACATCATCAGCATATTTTCCTGGACCAAATCCAGCATCATATCCAAGTTCTTTAGCTAACTCATGGCTTATTCTAGGTCCGCCACATACTAATATAACCTTATCTCTTAATCCTTCTGCTTCAAGTAATTCAACTAAATTAGTTAGGTTTTGTATATGAACATTTTTTTGAGTAACAGTTTGAGATACTAATAATACATTGGCATTAAGCTCTATTGCCTTTTTTATAAACTCTTCATTAGGAACCTGACTTCCTAAATTATATGCCTCTAACATTTCATATCTTTCTAGTCCATAATGACCTGCATACCCCTTCATATTCATAATTGCATCTATTCCAACAGTATGTGCATCAGTTCCTGTACTTGCACCTACTATTACAACTTTTTCCCCTATATTTTCTTTTATATATTCATTTACTTCTTCCATATCCATAGTGTCTACATCTACGCTTTCAACATGGATTTGAGTATAGTCTACACTATGAGTTAAGCTTCCATAAACAACATAAAATGTAAATTCCTTGTCAAGACTACCATGATGAGCTACATTTGGTTCATTAAGCCCCATTTTCTTGGCAAGAATCTTAGCAGCTTCAATACCTTTTTCGTTGTCTTCAACTGGTAGAGTAAAGCTAACTTGAACTTTTCCATCATTCATAGTGTCTCCATATGGAGTTACTTTTGTTAAATCCAAAGTTTTATCAAATTCTTTTGCATCCATTGAATAAAGACCGCTGCTCATTAGTTTTCCCCCTTTAACATTAAATCTATAAATGGATTGAAGTAGCTCTTTTCCTTTTCAACTACTCCATCAAGTCCTTTTCCTCCATTAATAGGTCTTTTAACCCCTGCAAATATTCCTTTTTCTAATGTTGTAAATAACCCTTGTTTTTCTATTTCAGTTAATAATTCATAAGACTTATTTAAAACCTCATCAGCTCTACTTTGAATTATTCCACCTTCTTTGAATGTTATTTCTTCACCAAAAGAACTCATATTATTAAATATATATTGTGCATTGTCTATAGATAAAGCTCTATCAGACATAAATGGAGTATGGATAGCTTCTGTTAACATTCCTAATAAATGAAGCTTTTGACCAGTCATTATAGTTACCATATTGAATAATGTATTTTGAACGTGACCCTTAAATACATCTCCAGTCATGAATTTAGTTGGAGGCATATACTTTAGTGGAGCCTTTGGGAATATTTCTCTAGCCATTTGTGCTTGAGAAAGTTCAAGTAAAAATCCGTCTTTAATATCTGGATGTATTTCAAATGCATGACCAAGACCCATTTGTTCTTCAGGAAGTCCTGCAGTAAGTGCAAACTGCTCATTTATAAATTGAGAAGCAAGTACTGTATGTGCTTCTTCTACTGCATCTGCTGTAGTTAAATAGTTGTCTTCTCCAGTATTTATAATTACACCTGCAAACCCATTTATTATTCTTGAGAAATATTGGTCTACCATAGTTCTTTTCATATTTATATCTCTAAATAATATTCCATATAATGCATCATTAAGCATTACGTCTAATCTTTCAATTGCTCCCATTGCAGCTATTTCTGGCATACAAAGACCAGAACAATAGTTACAAAGTCTTATATATCTTCCTAATTCTTCTCCCACTTCATCAAGGGCAGCTCTCATTAATCTGAAGTTTTCTTGAGTTGCAAATGTACCTCCAAAACCTTCAGTAGTTGCTCCATATGGTACATAATCAAGTAAACTTTGTCCAGTAGTTCTTATAACTGCTATTATGTCTGCACCTTGCTTTGCAGCAGCCTTAGCTTGAATTATATCTTCGTAAATATTGCCCGTTGCAACTATTACATATAAGTATGGTCCACTTTTATCTCCAAATTCATTTAAATATTCTTCTCTTTTTTCTCTATTTCCTTTTATTTTATGTACAGTTTCTTTTGCAACTTTGTTAACTGCCATTTTAATTTCAAATGAATCTCCTGTAGGAATTTTAGTAAGATCTATTTCTCCACTTGCAACCTTCTCAGCTATTTCTTGAGGAGTAAGGTTTAGGTTGATCATTGCATTTCCAATGAAAAACGATGCTCCAATAGATAGTCCATTTCCCTTTGCAATATTATCTACAACTATATTTGGAAGTGGTACTCCAAACTCATCTACCCCATCAATTCCAAGTAACCTACATATAGTTCTTTCAACTGCAACAGTAGTATGTTGATCTATAAACTCTTGTGTGCCATATGCTATGTTTTTTGCTGACTCTCTTGCTTTTTCTACTACTCCCCAATTTAAGTTTAATTTACTTTGCATATTCATCCCCCGTTTCATAAAAGTTTTTGGCTATGTCTACAATAGATTTTTCAAGTCCTAACAATATGGATATATTAAGTGCATCCTTTGGAACCATATTGTTTGCACAAACTTTTTCTAATTTATAGTCCATATGCTCTTGAATTATTTCTATAGAACTTCCTTTATTCAAATCTATTTTGTATCTTAAAGAATCAAAATTTACATTTTTAAGTCCTACAACTTGATAATGAACTATGTCATCTTCTACTACTCCATCATAGTGAGTAGAAACTAAGCTAATAGTATTAAAATCGTTTAAGTATTTAGTAAGGGATTTTACTAAGAAGTAACCTTCCTTTGGATTTGTTCCCCTAGCAAATTCATCTAATGCAACAAAACCATTTTCCCTTTTGACACATTCTACAACTTCCTTTAACTTAACTATTTCTGCTCCAAAGGTGCTCAGTCCCTTACTTATAGACTGCATATCATCAGATATAAAGTATATAAAATCTAAAATTGAAAATCTTAAATCCTTAGCAAATACGAAAAATCCGCTTTGAGCAAGAAGTAAGTTTAAAACTATTGTTTTTAATGTAACGCTTTTTCCCCCCATATTAGCTCCAGTAATTACACTGACTCCATTTTTAAGAGATATACTAATTGGAGTAAATGTCTTTCCTTTTTTACTTAATATATTTTGGATATATGGATTAAATGAATCTTTTATATAAATACTATCTTCAATACATATATTAGGTTTTTTACCGTTAAATTTAATTGATAGCTTTCCTTTTCCTATTAAAAAATCTAGCTCTCCTAAAGAACTTATATTTTTTTCTAATAAATCTATATATCTTCTTATTTTTTCACTTAAATATTCTTTAATATTAAGCTCTTCTTTTTCTTCTTCGATAACAATATCTAGTCTTTTTTCTTTTAATATTTTTATTTTTTCTTCATCAGATTCTTTAAATATTTTCTCTTCTATTGCTCTTTTTTCATTTCTTATATTTTTTAAAACTTCACTATAAGAATCATATATGTAAAATGTATGTATTTTCTTATTTTCAGGATCTAGTAAAGATATAATATCTTTTAAAGAGTTATATTCTATATTATCTATATCTAGATTTATAATTTTGTATACATTTATTAACTCTTCCATTACAATTGAAAAGTTTTTTAATTCATAAAGTTCTACTTCATCTAATACAACAAATTCTCTACATCTTTTTAAGGAATTTCTTATATCCTTAAACTTACAAAACAATCTTTCTATATCTATATAAAGTTCTTTATTATCATTTATACTTGCTACTATTTTTTCAACATTATTTAATTCATTTATTAATTCATCTTTTTCATTTTTCTTAAAGACTCTTATTTTCTTCTTTTTATCTACTCCATATGGTGTAATTACATCTAATTTTTCTATTATAAAATTAAATCCAATAGCTTCTCTTTGATCTTTATCTAAAAATTTCATATTATTCACCCCCTAGGATATCAAATATAGGAAGGTCTATTTCACCTTTAAGTAGATTTAAAAACTTATCCTTATCAAATTCATATCCGAAAGGTGACTTTGGATTTGCAGTTATGCAAATTATATTTATTGGAGATAAGACGTTTATCTTTCCCCCAGTTTTTTCAAATTTATATAAAACTTCTTTACTTAAAAATAACTTTGTTCCATCTTGAACTAAAAATGTAATCCCTTTATATTTAGTACTGTTCTTCATTATGCTATCTAGAAGCTTATCTCCTAATATTCCATTAATAACAACATAATCTGAAGCCTCATCTAAGGCTTCTATTATTTCACTTGATGAGTCTAGAGCTGTTTTTAAATCTAAACTTTTTATATTTTTATACTTATCTATTATTGATACTTTAGATAAGTTTGAAATTTCTTTTGCTAGCTTTAAAACTTCTTCATTTTCTTCCTTATGTGTAGACAACAACTTAACTGCATGTGCTGTTTCGTCTACAACTTTGTATATATTTTTATTCAATGATGCTCCAGTGCAAAGTATAGTTCCTTTAGTAACACTTGGGGATGCTAGACTTTTTCTTGAAATAGCTCCATCTGCTATTACAATATCACAACCTAATTTTTGTAATTCACTACATATATGTTCTAGGTAATAATTAAATGAAGGACCTGCAAGTTGAACATATCCATCACTTAATGCCCTAAATATAATAATCTCTCCCATAGGGGTGTTAATTCCTGTTGTAGCTATTATTTCATTTGTTACATCACTGTCTAAAAGACAACTCTTAGCACTAGCTATATATGTACCTTTTCTTATATATATCCTCGGTTTGTGAGTACTCGTTACTACATCTTCTTCTTCACCATCTCTACCTATAGAGGTGAGACCGAGGATAGTATTATCCTCAGTCTCATTTATAATATAATTAAGGGTAGTTGTTTTTCCTACATTTTTATCCATTCCTATAATAGATATGCTTTTATATTCCTTAAGCGTGTGCAGGAGCTTCTTCATGATGTTTATGCTCTCTTTGTTTTCTTTCAAGTCCTTCTGGCTCTAATGTCATTTGTTGACCATTAAGTAAACCTGCAACCCCAACCTTTTTAACTTCCTTTTCTCCTGTACATACTTCACATTTGCATCCTGGAACATAATTAGTTGGCTCATCATAAGTAGTTATTACACCTTCAAAGTTTCTAAGTATTACCTTATTGTGACTTTGAGATATTACGTAGTTTGGCATAACTGGAGTTTTTCCTCCACCACCAGGAGCATCAACAACAAATGTTGGTATACAATATCCTGATGTATGACCTCTTAATCCTTCTATTATTTCTATTCCTTTAGATACTGTAGTTCTAAAATGCTCAAGTCCCATTGAAAGGTCACATTGATATATATAGTATGGTCTAACTCTTATTTTTACTAAGTCATTAACAAGATCTTTCATAACATGAACACAATCATTTACTCCTCTTAAAAGTACTGATTGGTTTCCAAGAGGGATTCCTGCATTTGATAGTAATTCACAAGCTCTCTTTGATTCTTCTGTAATTTCATTTGGATGATTAAAGTGAGTGTTTAACCAAATTGGATGATACTTTTTAAGCATATTAACAAGATCTTCAGTTATTCTTTGAGGCATAACTACTGGAACTCTTGATCCTATTCTTACTATTTCAACGTGAGGTATTTCTCTTAATCTCTTGATTATGTATTCTAATTTTTCATCAGACATTAAAAGCGCATCTCCACCTGATAATAATACATCTCTTATTACTGGAGTTTTTGCAATGTAGTCTATTGCATTATCTATTTGTGTCATAGGAAGTGCACTATCATTTTGTCCAGCAAATCTTCTTCTTGTACAGTGTCTACAGTACATTGAACATTGATCTGTTACAAGAAGTAATGCTCTATCTGGGTATCTATGTGTAAGGCCTGGAACTGGCGAATCTCCATCTTCATGAAGTGGGTCTAGCTGATCTGCATCTGCTTTATGTAACTCTAAGCTCATTGGAATTGCTTGCTTTCTTACAGGATCATTTGCATCATCTTTATCTATAATTGATAAATAGTAAGGAGTTATAGACATTCTTAAAGTTTCTAAACACTTTCTAGCTCCTTCTTCTTCTTCCTCTGTTAATGGTATATATTTTGTAAGTTCATCAACAGTTTCAATTCTATTTTTTACTTGCCATTTCCAATCATTCCATTCCTCATTAGTTACATTTGGAAAAAGTTCAGCTCTTCTATTTACTTTCATATTCCCATCCCCCTTTTATTATTTATACATATAAATCTTGGAATATATTTTTTAAAACCTCAGATTCTCTTAGATCCTCTAAAGTTACATCAGCATGCCCCTTTGTATATCCATTTCCTATTATCATTGTTACGTCTTTTCCTACACCTTCTGCTCCTAATGCTGATTTTGTAAAGCTTGTAGCCATAGAGAAGAAATAAACTGTTCCATCATCTTTAACAGGAAGTATTGTTGACATTTCTGTATTTGGAACATTTACAACGTTTATAGCTACATCTATTTCTTTACCGTCATTTGCCTCAAGAACTTTATTTAAAACATCTATTGGCTCTTGAGCATCTGCAATTATTACCTTATGGCAAAAACCTGTTTTTTCTAAGAAATCTCTGCTTTTTTCATTTCTAACAAGGCCTATTACATTTTTTCCTTTTTTCTTTGCTTCATAGCAGCAAAGCATTCCTGATTTTCCATTAGCTCCAAGTACTAAAACTGAATCCCCTTCTTTTACAAGATTTCTAGTTTGAGCTGGTGCTCCTGCTACATCAAGAGCTGCAAGTGCCAAAGTTTCTTCCATATCCTTTGGTAGAACTGCATAAATTCCACTTTCAAATAATATTGCTTTACCTTTTATTTCTACTCTATCTATATCAGGTTTTATATCTATTATTTCTTCTATTTTTAGAGGAGTCAATGAAAGTGATACTAGCGTTGCTATTTTATCTCCTTCATTTAAATCTATTTTTCCTTTTAAGCCTTCCCCTATTTTTTCTATAGTTCCAATTAACATTCCCCCAGAACCTGTAACCGGGTTTTGCATTTTTCCTTTTTCATTAACTATTTCTAGTATTCTATTTTTTATTTTTTCAATATCGTGCTTACATTCTTCTTCTATTTGAGTAAAACTTGCAGAGTCTATATTCAATGCTTGAACATCTATTAACACTTCATTATCAAATATAGTCATATCATTACATATTTTAGTTGCTGCTTGAGGTAGAACACCCTTTGGTTCTATTACTCTGTGAGTTCCGTATTTACATCCGATTTGCATATATTTATCCCCCTTCTTATAAAGCTTCTACTACTTCATCTATCTCCATAATTTTTAAGTCGTCAGCTATTATTAAATCAGCATCCGTTAAATCTTTTATTTCTTCTACAGTTACACTTGGATTTATTTCTTTTAATAAAAGTCCTTCCTTCGTAACTTCCATTACTCCAAGCTCTGTAACTATTAAATCAACTGCGCCCGCTGCAGTAAGAGGTAATGTACAACTTTTTAATATTTTTGATTTTCCCTTTGCAGTATGTTGCATAGCAACTATTACCTTTTTGGCTCCAGTAACTAAATCCATTGCTCCACCCATACCTGGAACTAACTTCCCTGGTATAATCCAGTTAGCTAAATTCCCTTTTTGATCTACTTCAAGTGCTCCAAGAACTGTCATATCAACATGGCCTCCTCTAATAAGACCGAATGACATTGATGTATCAAAGAAAGCTCCATTAGGAAGTATAGTTACATATTGTCCACCAGCATTTGTTATATTTATATTTTCTTCTCCACGCTCTGGTGCTTTTCCCATTCCAACCATTCCATTTTCTGATTGAAAAGTTACATTTATTCCTTCAGGTATATAATTTGTAACTAAAGTTGGAAGGCCTATTCCTAGGTTTACTAATTGCCCATCTTTAAGTTCTTGTGCAACTCTTTTTGCTATTATTTGTTTAGCATCCAAACTACTCTCCCCCTTTTACTATGTGATGAACTAGTACTCCAGGAGTCATTACTGAATCTGGATCTATTTCTCCAACATCGACTATACTATCAGCTTCAACTATTACAGTATCTGCTGCCATAGCTATTAAAGGATTAAAGTTTTTTGTAGTTCCTTTATAGAATGTATTTCCAAATTTATCTACTGTACTTCCCTTAACTAAAGCTAAATCTGCTCTTAAAGGAAGTTCAAGTAAATAATCTTTTCCATTTATGTTAAGCTTTTCTTTACCCTCTTCAACTAATGTATTAACTCCAGTTGGAGTAAGTATTCCCCCAAGTCCAAATCCACCTGCTCTTACTCTTTCAATAAGTGTTCCTTGAGGAGAAAGTTCAACATCTAAAACTCCTTCATTCATAAGCTTTCCTGTTTGAGGATTGGTTCCTATGTGAGATGCTATAACCTTTTTTACTTGGTTATTCACAATAAGTCTTCCTATTCCTTTATCAACAAAGCTTGTGTCATTACCTATAATAGTTAAGTTACGTACATCCATTTCTATTAATAAATCTATTAATTTTTCAGGTGTTCCACAGCCCAAAAATCCGCCTATCATTATAGTCATATCATCTTTTATTAAATCTTTTAAATCATTAGCATTCACAAGTTTGTTCATATTGTACCTCCTTAAGCCCTAGAATTTTTCTAGTTTCAGCAGGAGTTGCTATTTCTCTTCCAAGCTCTTTTGCTATTCTCACTACTTTTTCGACAAGTTCTGCATTCGATTTTGCTAAAACTCCTTTAGATATATAAACGTTGTCTTCAAATCCTACTCTTACATGGCCCCCCATAATTATTGAAATAGCAGCCATTTCAAATTCACTTCTTCCTATTCCAGCTACAGTAAACGTTGCATCATGAGGTATGCTTTCTTTCATAAATACTAAGTCCCTTGGAGATGCACTAATTCCACCGTTTACTCCCATTACGAAGTTAAAATGCATTGGAGCTTTTATGTATCCTTTTCTGTGAAGTCTTAAAGCCATGTCTATCATACCTTTGTCAAATACTTCAATCTCTGGCTTTATATCAAGGCCTATCATTTTTTCTCCAAATTCTTTTATTGTGTTTTCAGTGTTTACAAATATATCGTCTCCACCAAAGTTACAAGTTCCACAATCTAGAGTTGCCATTTCTGGCTTTAAATTAACTGGTTGAAGTCTTTCTGCATTGCTCATTCCAACAGCCCCACCAGTAGATGGCTGAATTATAGCATCTGGACATCTTCTTTTTATTTCTTCTATACATTCTCTAAATCTATTTATATCTTGCGTTGGAGTCCCATCATCATTTCTAACATGAAGGTGAATAATACTAGCCCCTGCCTTATATGCCTTTTCTGCTTCTTCTCCTATTTCAGTTACTGTATAAGGAACACTAGGGTTGTGCTCCTTAGTAACTTCTGCTCCACATATAGCTGCAGTTATTATTAATTTTTCCATAATGTTCCCCCCTATTTTCTTTGCTTATCCTTTGGAACTACACAAGTTCCACTTGCTCTACATACAACTATTGGCTCTTGTAGTACATCTGCAGCTGAATCATTTATATCCTGTCTTGGAACTATAACTTTTCTAGCTTCAAATACCATTTTTCTTGATGTATTTCCACAGTGTACTATTTCTCCAACTGCTTCTATATAATCACCTGCATATACTGGAGCTAAAAATTCAACAGAGTCGTATGCTCTAAAAAGTCCTTCATCTCCATCATTTATAATTAAAAGTTCTGTTGCTACGTCACCAAATAAGTTAAGCATCTTAGCTCCATCAACTAAATTTCCACCATAGTGTGCATCATGCATACTCATTCTCATTCGTATAACTGCTTTCATATTAATACCCCCCTCTATTTTTTAAACAGTTGCAGCCACTTCTTCACTTTCTTTTGCTAATTTTAATTCTTCTATAAGAGCTGGTATTACTTTATTTACATCTCCTACTATTCCAACATCAGCTACTTCAAATATTGGTGCAGATAGATTTTTATTTATAGCTATTATAAATTCAGATTCTTCCATTCCAGCTACGTGCTGTATTGCCCCGGAAATACCACAAGCTATGTAAAGATCCGGTCTTACTGTTTTACCTGTTTGACCTACTTGTCTTGCGCTATCTATAACTCCTGCATCTACCATAGCACGAGAAGCAGATACTATTCCCCCAAGGTTTTGTGCAAGTTCTTCAAGAGCTTCGAAGTTTTCTTTAGTTCCAACTCCTCTACCTCCAGAAACTAATATATTAGCTTCTTCAATATTAACCTTTTGCTTTTCTTCTTTTACAACTTCAAGTATTTCAACATTCATATCTTCTTTTGTAAATTCTATTATGTATTCTTCAATATTACCTTCTCTACTTTCATCTTTAGCAAGCTTTTGCATTACCCCTGGTCTTACTGTAGTCATTTGTGGTCTGTAATCTGGGCAAACTATTGTAGCCATTATGTTTCCACCAAATGCTGGTCTTGTCATAAGTAAATTATTGTTTTCTTCATCTATATCAAGTGAAGTACAGTCTGCTGTAAGTCCTGTATGTACTCTAGCAGAAACTCTAGGAGCTAAGTCTCTTCCTATTGCAGTTGCTCCTATTAACATAGCTTCAGGCTTTTTATCATTTATAAGAATTGTAAGTGCTTTCGTATAAGGCTCTGTCATATATATATCAAGTGCCTTATCATCTACTACAACTACATCATCTGCTCCGTATGATATAAGATCTTTTGCTTTATCTTTTATGTCATGGCCTAATATTACTGCTGTAAGTTTTGAATTTAATTTATCTGCTATCTCTCTTCCTTTTCCTAAAAGTTCTATTGATACATTTTGAACTTTTTTACCTCTTTGCTCTACGAAAACCCAAACACCTTTATATTCTGAAATACTCATATTAAGATCCCCCCTAAGTTATATAATGTATTTTTCCTTTAGTTTTTCAACTATTATTTTTGCTCCCTCTTTTGCATCTACTTCAAATACTTTTCCAGCACTCTTTGCTCCCTTAGTAAATGATTTTTTAACTTTAGTAGGAGAACCTTTAAGACCCATATTTGCCATGTCAACTTCTATATCATTTACAGTCCATATCTCTACTTGCTTTTCTCTATAAGCATCAAATATGCCCCCTACACTCATGTATCTAGGTTCATTCATTTCCTTTAATGTAGTTATAAGACATGGAGTTTTAACCTTTATTTTGTGATATCCATCTTCAAATACTCTTTTTAATATAATATCTTTTTCATATATATCTAAATCCTCAACATAACTTACATGAGGTATTTGTAAATGTTCTGCTATTTGAGGTCCAACTTGTGCTGTATCTCCATCTATTGCCTGTCTTCCAGCTATTATTAAATCGTAATCTAATTTTTTAAGTGCTCCTGCTATTGTACTTGATGTAGCCCATGTATCTGCACCTGCAAATGCTCTATCAGTTAAAAGTATTGCTCTATCTACACCCATTGCAAATGCTTCTCTTAATGCTTCTTCAGCTTGTGGTGGCCCCATTGTAATTACTGTAATATTTGCTCCAATTTCATCTTTTAATCTTAGAGCTGCTTCAAGTCCACTCTTATCATCTGGATTTATAATACTTGGTATCCCATCTCTTATTAATGTTCCTGTTTTAGGATCAAGTCTAACTTCTGTAGTATCTGGTACTTGTTTTATACAAACAACTATATTCATGTTTAATCCCCCCTGTTTATTTAAGTACGTTAGCCGCTATAACCATTCTTTGAACTTCTGAAGTTCCTTCATATATTTCTGTTATCTTTGCATCTCTCATCATTCTCTCTACTGGATATTCTCTTGTATATCCGTATCCACCATGTAACTGTACTGCCTTTGTTGTAACTTCCATTGCTGTTTCTGAAGCATATAATTTTGCCATTGCAGCTTCTTTAGAGAAAGTTACCCCTAGGTCTTTAGTCTTAGCAGCCTTGTAAACAAGCATTCTTGCTGCTTCAGTTTTTGTACTCATATCTGCAACCTGGAATTGCGTATTTTGGAAATATGATATAGGTTTTCCAAATTGTCTTCTTTCTTTTACATAAGAAACAGTTTCATCTATTGCTCCTTGAGCTATACCTAATGCTTGAGCTGCTATTCCTATACGTCCACCGTCTAGTGTTTTCATAGCAATACCAAATCCCTTACCTTCTTTTCCAAGTAAGTTTTCTTTTGGAATTCTACAGTTTTCAAATATAAGTTCACAAGTTGCAGAACCCTTTATTCCAAGTTTGTGCTCTTGTTTTCCTATGCTAAATCCTTCAGTTCCTTTTTCAACTATGAATGCTGATATACCCTTTGTCCCTTTACTTTTATCTGTCATTGCCATAACTATGTAAGTATCTGCATATCCTGCATTAGTTATAAATATCTTAGAACCATTTATTATGTATTCATCTCCATCTAAAACTGCTATAGTTTGTTGACCAGCAGCATCAGTTCCTGCATTAGGTTCAGTTAATCCAAATGCCCCTAATTTTTCTCCCTTTGCTAGCGGAGTTAAATATTTTTGTTTTTGAGCCTCTGTTCCAAATTCATAAATAGGTGCTGCACATAATGAAGTATGAGCAGAAACTATTACCCCAGTAGTTCCACAAACCTTAGATAATTCTTCTACCGCCATAGCATAAGCTAAATTATCTGCACCTTGACCTCCATATTCCTTAGGAAAAGGTATTCCCATAAAGCCATACTTTGCTAATTTTTTAACAGTTTTTATAGGAAATTCTTCCTTTTCATCTACCTCATGGGCAAAAGGCTTTACCTCTTTATCTGCAAATTCCTTATACATTTTTTGGAGCATATTATGCTCTTTTGAAAAACAAAATTCCATTGTTATTCCCCCTTTTTTATTGTCTTCTATTATTAATGTTTATAAATAAAAGGCACTGAAAGATTTTCAGTGCTTTTTTCTACAATAGAAAAAAGCTATAAATGTAATGAAAATCCTTCTTTTCACTACATAAATAGCTCTCCATAATATCTTATGGCAGTTATAGGGCATTTCTGCTCTATACCCAAGAACATACTTAAGAACAAATATATTCTTTCGGCAAAGAAACCATTCGCTTTTAGTATCGGACGTTCTTATCCTTAACATCTAAAAGTTACCCTTTTCCTTGCACCTCTATTTATGCCAATTTTTAATTTTGCCTTTATTTATAATGTTTATAATATTCTTGATTTGATTGTATATCTTTGACTAATTATTGTCAATCCCATTTTTGGCTTTTTATGTAAATTTTTGGAAATCGATTAAAAATTAATTAGCTCGTACTTATACAAATATATATGCATAAAAAAAGCTATTTATGCAATGAAAATTTTTCTTTTCACTACATAAATAGCTCTCCATAACAATCTATGGCAGTTATAGGGCACTTCTGCTCTATACCCAAGAACATACTCAAGAACAAATATATTCTTTCGGCAAAGAAACCATTCACTTTCAGTATCGGATGTTCTTATCCTTAACATCTAAAAGCTACCCTTCCCCCTGCACCTCTATTTATGTTAAAATTTTTACTTTTTTAATCTTGTTTATAACTTTCATACTATTTCTTGTTTTCATTATATATTTTAATCCATATATTGTCAATTGTATTTTTGAATTTTTAATCGAAATTTTCAGAAAATATTTTTAATTATTCAACTTCATTTTCACTTTCTGAATTTTCATTTTCAATTATTTTATTTTCTAAATTCTTTTTTCTGTTATCCAATGGATTTAGGTTTATATGATGAACTCTTTCTTCTTCACCTGGCTTCATTATAACATCTTCCATGCGAATTTTACCATTTGGAGTATGAGCTATAACTTGAGCTTGTCTATAACCCTTATGATAAACCCATGTATAATTGTCGTTTACTAATTCATCTAAGTCTTCAGATGATATTAAAGCTTTTGCTTGAGGCTTACCGTATTTATCTTTTAATATTACTGCTATAGTTTCATCGTCTATAACTTCATATTCATTTTTTTCTTTTGGATTTACAATTTCTAAGTTAGATTTTCTGTTGTCTAATGTGTCTCCATTTATATGCTTGATTGGAGCTTTCGTGTCTAATATTACAGATTGAAGGTTTCTCTTAGTACCTTTCATTTTCTTATTTGCTTTATTTACAGTTAAGTTTTGAACTAAGTAGCTATTAAAATCTTTGTGCCATTCAGCAAACCAATCTCCTATAGCTTGAACTTTTTCTAGATCTTCAGTATCTATTTTAGCCACAAACTCAGCATTCTTTTTATTAAGTATTGTAATAAGGGTAACTGAACCTTGAGTTTCATACTTATTTTCTTTTGTCTTATAATTATTTATGACAAACACCTCTTTCTTTTATTCATATCATTTAAGTGTAACAGAATTAAACAATAAAAGCTAATAAGTTTTATTTTAAACTTATTAGCTTATTTACATACATTAATTACACAATAAATAATCAACTCATTATCTAATTTCATAATAATCCATTGTCGATGTTTCTATGAAGCCACAGGACTTATATAAATTGAGAGCATTAGAGTTTTCAGCAGCCACTTGAAGCATAATTTCACTTGCATCGGCCTCTTTTAATTTTTCTATAGCCATCATTAAAATTGATCTTCCATATCCCTTCCCACGATACTCAGATAATACACCTAATCCATAAATTCCACCGATTCCAGAATGCAATTGAATATGAACCTTTCCAACAATATTTTGGTCTATTTCTGCCAGATATATAGTCATTCCTCTCTTTTCTTCCTCTTCAGGTAATATTATATCTTGTTCAGCATCAAATTCGCCATTAAAATAAATTGTATTTTGTCTAGCAATCTCAATCGCATCTGCATTTGTTGCTTTTCTAAAGGTGATTTCACCAAATTTACTTTGAAGTAGTTCTAAGTTATCTTTTTTAAGATACATTTCATATTCTGAGTGTCTGTACTGTGCTCCAATTTCTTTTATAAATTTCTGCCCAGAATTTGACTTTCTATCACTTAGTAGAAGCATACACCCGGAATTTCTTTTCTTCCAATCTTCAATAACTAAATCACTTAATGTCTTAAACACACCTTGGCCCCTGTATTCAGGATGTACCATACCATTTGCTTCTATAGGTCCTCCAAATCTACACGTTCCAATATATCCAATAAGAGACTCTCCGTCAAAATACATAAATTCATTTAAATTTCCAATGCTTGTATTTTTACTTTCAGAAGAAACTGCCAGTTTATAATCGAGTTCAAGTTTTAGGGCTGTTTGATCTTTATTTATACATTCCTCTTGAAGTTTATTTATCAACTCGTAATCCTCATGGTCAATAAACTCTTTAAGTTTTATCCAAGGCCTTTGTATATTCTTCATGAAAATATCTCCTTATATTATTATTTTAATTTGCCCACAGCAGAAATATAAACAACGTATTCATTTTCTCCATTTATACGAAGAAGATCGTCAAAAGCTTCTTGGACATACCCTGCAATTGCACAAGTGCCAAATCCAATGCCCTCACATGCTAAATATAAATTTTGACATACATGGCCAATATCTAAAAGCATTAATCGGTGGGCTTCACAATGATATCTCCATTCTCCACGATATGGAATGCACGACCATAAGAATACAACAGGTGCTTTTCCCAACCATATAGCTTCATCTTGATAATTTTCACCACCGTAAGCATATGTAAGTTTATGTGGCAAATTATCTTCAGAATGACAAAATGCAAGTTTATGTTCTAATGGCAAATAAATATAAATACCTTTTTCTAATCCTTCTACATTATTAACTGCAAGATATGTCTCATATGTATGTCTGCCCCCTGCAGAAGGAACCGGACGCAATGTTATATGACCTGTCTTTTTATATGCAGGTATAACTCTTTGCACACCTTGAGTCGACCATAACAAAAACGATAACTCTTCTAATGTAATTGGCATATCAGTATAATTCCGTCTACTTCTACGGTTATTAAGGCAAGAGTATAAGTCACTTTGTTTAATAATATTCTTATCTACAGCTGGAAGTTCAATAATTTTAAAATTGCTATCAATTGCTTTATCAACAGGTGGTGCTGGCAAACCACGTTCTTGATCTGAAACGAATTCACGTTCAGGAATATCAAATCCACTTTTCATAAAACTTCGATTATCTCTAAAAGAGTCCATATTGTATCCCCCTTGATAATATATATCCCAATGGACAGGTTTCTATATCAATACTCTAATTCCTTCTATTCACTTTATTATATTATATATAATTTTTTATTTATTAGTTTATGTAGCTAAGAAAAGTATATTAAAAATGTAAATAATAAATCCTATAAAAATTTAAAAGGAGTTACTTTTTTTTATAAAGCAACTCCTTTTAATCTATTTTTCTATTTTCTTTTCTATACGGCTAGTTGTATTGTTTTCTTCAGGATCTGGGTTTACATCATCATTGCCTCTTCTATCGCACCCAGCAAAAACTAAGCTCATTGTAATTAATCCTAGTGCTGTTAGTTTTTTTATCATTTTGTGACCTCCTAATTTAGACTTCAAATATATTATTATATTAATAAATTAAACTTATTCTGTATAACTTTACCTATATTTGAATAAGAGGCCAATATGAACTTTTTTTAATTTATATATTTAAAACTCCATTGATTTTTCGGAATATACTTAGATACATCTTTGTTTATAAAGTCCTTTGAGTTTTCAGGCACATATCCTTCAAAATATCTTTTCATGCATTTTTTATCTTGAATATTATGCCATCTTTCAGGAACATATACCGTTTTTACAAGTCCACGATATACTCCAAATACATAGCTACATTGTTTAACTCTATCTATTGAACACTTCCAATTTCCCCTTGTTATTTTATATAATTCTTCTTCTGACATATCTTTTTTATAACTTCCATTTATGCATACTAACAATATCTTAGTATCATCTACTATAAGTTTTTCTGCATCGTATTTTGATTTTATATCAGTTGCACTCATTAAACCTCTATCATTTGATTTGTGGCCTGCTTTAATATTAGCTAAATTCTCCAATCCAAAACAGTCTATTAGCGCTGATTCAATCTCAAAAGCCGTTTCCTCATCTAGACCATGTCTTATAATTATAGGTTCTAATTCATAACCATCACTTATTATATTTTGAATGGTACTTATCTTGTCGATTTTCTTTCCTCTTCCTCTAAATGCTTCTTCTATATGAGAAAAGGCCCTATTTCTAATCCCTTTACCAATATAAAAAAACTTATTATTTCTTGGGTCTTTTAATCCATACACATAATATCCTAGCTTTTCAATAACTAATTGAGAAAACATACATAATCCCCCTACTGCGTATTATTCATATTACAGTATATGCATTTTCCTTTTTATACTATAAAATAACTGCAAAAATTAGTTTTGAATTACTTTCAGAATTATTTTCCCAACGATGATTTATTCCTGCAGGTATTTTTATACTATCTCCCTTGTATAAAGTGAATTTTTCGTTATCAAAGTATAAATTTACTTCGCCTTCTAATACATACGATATTTCATATCCATTGTGGAAAATAAAATCATTACATGAAGATGTATTTGGCGATAAATTCATTATTGCAAACTCTAAATTATCATTATTTCCAGGGGTTAGCATTTCATAAATAACATTATCACTTCCTGGTAATATAACTTTGCTTCTTTTATCTCCTCTTACTATTAAATCTTCTTTTATAACTTCTGAAGTGAAAAATGTAAATAAAGGTGTATTTAATGCATTTGCAATTGATTTTAATGAGTTTACAGATGGATTAGCAAGACCTCTTTCTATTTGACTAAGTAGTGATGGAGTAATATTAGCTAATTCTGATAACTCTCTAACATTTAAGTTTTTATTTTTTCTAACTTGTGCTATTTTTTCTCCTATATTTAAATCGCTCATTAATATCTCCTTTAATCCTTCGTAATTTCTTTTTATTATATCATAATATAAAAAGGATATACCTCATGTATTAAGATATATCCTCTACTAATTTAAGTATTTTATATATTAGTCTTCAAAATATCCTTTAGGATATAATGGGAACTTTGAGATAAGTTCTCTTGCTTCAACTTTACAAGAATCTAAGTTTTCTATATCTTGTGGATTTGAAGCTGCTTTATTCATTATACTAGCAATCTTAACTACTTCATTTTCCTTTAATCCACGTTGTGTAATTGCAGTAAGTCCAATACGTACACCACTAGTTACAAATGGCTTTTCTGTATCAAAAGGAATCATATTTTTATTTACAGTTATTCCTACATATTCTAGGGCTTTTTCAAATTCTTTTCCAGTTAAGTTCTTTGGTCTTAAATCAACTAACACTATATGATTGTCAGTACCACCACTTACAATACGGAATCCATATGTAGATAGTTCATTAGCCAATGTCTTGGCATTTACTACAACTTGTTTCATAATTTCTCTAAATTCTTCAGTTGCTAAATATCCTAGTGAAAAGGTTTTAGCTGCCATGGTATTTAAGTGCATAGATCCTAGTGTTCCTGGGAAAACAGATTTATCAATTTTCTTTGCATGTTCTTCTTTACATAATATTAACCCACTTCTTGGACCACAGAAAGTTTTTGTTGTAGAGCTTGAAACAAAATCTGCATATGGAACTGGACTTGGTATAACTTTAGCCGCTACTAACCCTGCAACATGGGCCATATCAACCATAAAATATGCTCCAACTTCATTAGCTATTTTGCTTATTCTTTCATAATCTATAAGTCTTGGATATGAACTTGCTCCAGCTATTATAAGCTTTGGTTTATGTTCTATGGCTTTTCTTTCAAGCTCTTCATAATCTAATAATTCTGTTTCAGGATTTACTCCGTAAAATACAAAGTTATATATATTATAAAGGAAGTTTGCTGTAGAACCATGAGTTAGATGTCCACCTTGGTCTAATCTCATACCTAAAACAGTATCATTTGGTTTTAGTATAGCATTATAAACACAGTAGTTAGCAGTAGATCCTGAATATGGTTGAATGTTTACATGCTCTGCTCCAAATAATTCTTTTGCTCTTTTCCAAGCCAAAGTTTCCAATTTATCTGCATGTTGTGACCCAGCTTGAAATCTATTCCCTGGATATCCTTCTTCTGTTTTGTTAGTAAATACACAACCACTTAATTCAAGTACTTCTGTTGGAGCTGTACTTTCTGAAGCAATCATTTCTATATTATACTCCTGTCTATCTAATTCATCTACTACTATTGCATATACTTCTGGGTCTGATATTTTTGTTGTTTTTAACATAAATTATTCCCCCTTATAAACTTAATATTTACTATTAATATATTTAAAAAGTGTATATAAATATGAAATTTATATACACTTTTATAACATTAAGACATACCCCTTAAGTCTTTTGTATTATTTCTTTATAACATCCATTCCCATATATGGTTTTAGAACCTCTGGAACTACTACTGATCCATCAGCTTGTTGGTAATTTTCTAAAATAGCTGCAAAACTTCTACCTATAGCTAGCCCTGATCCATTTAATGTATGTGCATACTCTGCCTTAGAGTTTTTATCTCTTTTAAATCTTATCCCAGCTCTTCTTGCTTGGAAATCTTCACAATTTGAACAAGAAGAAATTTCAACATATCTATTATAACTTGGCATCCAAACCTCTACATCGTATTTAAATGCAGCTGTAAAGCCTAAATCTCCAGTACATATTCTGACTACTCTGTATGGTATATTTAACATTTGTAATAATTTTTCTGCATTGTTAGTTAATTTTTCTAATTCATTGTAAGATTGCTCTGGTGCTACTATTTTTACCATTTCTACTTTGTTAAATTGATGTTGTCTTATTAACCCTCTAGTGTCTCTACCTGCAGATCCAGCTTCTGATCTAAAGCATGGAGTGTATGCAGTGTAATTTATTGGTAAATTTTCAAATGGTATTATTTGATTAGCATGTATATTAGTTAATGGAACTTCTGATGTTGGTATTAAATAATAATCTAGTCCCTCTATTTTAAACATATCTTCTTCAAACTTTGGAAGTTGCCCTGTTCCAAAAAAGCTATTTTTATTAGCTATAAATGGGGGTATTATCTCTGTATACCCTTGTTCTTCTATATTAGTATTTAAGAAAAAGTTTATTAAAGCTCTTTCTAGTCTTGCTCCTAAGCCTTTATATAAAGTAAATCTTGACCCTGTTATTTTAGCTCCCATTTCAAAGTCTAATATACCTAAATCTGTTCCTATTTCCCAATGAGGTTTGTGCTCAAAGTTAAATTTAGTAGGCTCTCCCCATGTTCTCACTTCAACATTATCTTCATCAGTTTCACCTTGAGGGACATTTTCATTTGGCACATTTGGTATTCTTATTAACTTGTACTCAAGTTCACTTTCTACTTCCCTAACTTTTTCATCTAAAATTTTTATTTCATCTGATAAATCTTTTAATTTAGCTTTTTCCTCACTTGTATCCTTACCTTCTTTTATAAGTTTAGGTATATTACTAGATTCTATATTCATCTTATTTTTAAGTGTCTCTACTTCTTGAAGTAAATCTCTTCTTTTATCATCTAATGCTACAACTTCATCTAGGTTAAATTCTTTTTCCCCTCTTCTTGCCATAGCATTTTTTATATCTTCTAGATTCTCCCTTATTCTTTTTATGTCTAACATATTAGCCCCTCCTGTCTTATCATCTGTATAATAAGCGTTATATATAATTAGGTTTGATTAAATATTATTTAATTAATTAAGTTATATTTAATTATATTTTACCTAGAACATACTATATTGTCAAATAGTTTTTAATAAATTAAATGTAATTTAACATAATAAAAGACGGCTATTGCCGTCTTCACTTGTTACTATAAACTTTTAATAGATTTTTAATCCTTGTAATAATCTCATCTCGCACATGTGTAGGTTCTAAACATTCACATTTATCACCCAAGCTAAGCAAAAGATTATATCCAAATTCATCTTCTAAAAATGGAAAGTCTACCATTAATTTATTATCTCCATAAGATTGAATATTTTCTTCTCCACAGTGTTCCACCATTCTATCTCTTAGTGATTCATGGACCAAAAGCTTGATTATAATAATATTGTTTTGTATATAGTCCCACGACCCTAATGGTTGGGGATCAAATTCTCGTGGAGTAAATTTATCTTCTAGAATTTGCAGTTCCGAAATACGAGATAGTTTAAAAATACGGAAATCCTGACTAAAACTACAGTAACTTTGTAAATACCAATTGGATTCCTTTAATATCAATCTATAAGGCTCAACTCTTCGATTGCTTTTTTTACCATCACGATTATAATAGTCAAAGGATATAATTTTTTTCTCATTTAATGCATTTTTTATTTTTTCAATATTGTATTGCAAGTTCTTATTTCCAATCCATGGAGTAAGGTCGATAGTAATCTGATTTGATTTTAATTCAATATCTCTAATATGTTCATCTGGAACTAAGCCCTTCACTTTTGCAATAGTATTAATAATATTTTCATTTGTCATTGTTGAAGATATGCCTTTAAGCCCCCTTAAAAGGGTTTCTATGTCAGAAGTAGTAAAAAGTTTCTTATCAATTTTATATTCTTCAATAATTCCAATACCACCATTAATTCCAGGATAAGTAATTATGGGTATACCCGCTGAGTTAATACTTTCTATATCCCTATATATAGTTCGAGGACTTACTTCAAACATTTCAGCAAGTTTAGTTGCACTAATTTTTTTACGTTCAAGTAATATCATAATAATAGAAATTAGCCTATCTATTTTCAATTTCATCAATCCTTTATTTTATTTATTTTATCATATAAATATGACATACTGTTGTCAAGGTTGCATGATAAAATAGATCTGTATTAATTAGAGAATATTAATAATAAAAATAACTTACAAAAGGAGAATGACAATGGATTTTTTAAAAGAGTTTAATAGAATAATGGAAGAAACAACTAACATAGCCTTAGCAACTGCTGTAAATGATATACCAAATGTAAGGATCTTAAATTTTTGTTATAATCCTCAAAACAAAGGTGTTGCTTATTTTTCATCATTTAGAGGTAACCCTAAGACAATAGAATTTGCCCAAAATAATAAGGTAGCATTTACAACAATACCAATAATGCAAACTGAAAATAGCGAACATGTTAGAGTTACTAATGCCACAATTCAAAAAAGTGATTTAACAATATATGATTTAAAAGATGAATTTATAAAAAAACTACCAAGTTATGAAATGTTAATAGCACAGACTGGGAATATGTTAGATATTTATGAGATTCATTTTAATGAAGCATCTGTAATTATAGCGCCCGACAAAAGTGATAAAATAACTTTATAAATACTTTTAGTTACTATAATATATTTATGTAAACCAATCTTATCTATATTGAAATTTGGAATAATAAAAGACGGCTATTGCCGTCTTCTTTTAATAAGGTGAATTTATGAGACTGTCATCTCATGTTCAGTTATAAGACTAGTAATTTTTTCATTTACAGCTTCAGAAGTAGTATTTAATGAGTATGCCAATTCTGCAAACAATATATTTTGAATAAGATCTAATAGTTGTTTATCTCTTATGTGGAATTTCCTGCCAGCTGTTTCAATTTTAATCTTTTGTCTCATCAAAGTATTAACTATCATAGAAATTTCTTTACGATTTCCTGTCTTTACAATATCAGAATAAATTTGGCTTCGATGATTATCTATATCTATCCATTCTATACCTGGAAGCTCAAAAAATTCTATGATTTTTTCTGCTTCGTCTTTATTTAGAAGTTGTAGCATAATTACCTTATCATTATCTATAGGAGTACTTATTTTTAATTTTGGATCTTCAATGGGATGTAAAATGTAATAAGTTTTGGTAACACCCGAATGTTCCCTTTCAACTATATCATCTATGCGGCAAATACCATGTGCTGAATATATAATCAAATCATCTATATTAAACATTGATTTTTCTCCTTGTTCTATATTGTCAACATAGTTGACTAAGGATATTTTATCTTATTTTTCGATAATTGTCAACTTAGTTGACATCCTGAAGTGTTTTGTATATATTTAAGTAGTAATTAAAATGATTGGAGTGGAATGAATGAATTCTGAATTAGAAAATTTAAATTTAATTGACTTAATAAGTGAGCGTCATGTTCTCCTTCGTAAGATATTAGAAGAAGCTTGGAACGATAGTAGTAATATTTATATTTCAAATTCTGAATGGTTTATTATGGCAAGAATATATAAAAAACAAACAACTATTTCATATGTTTCAAAACATGTAGACATTTCTCGTCAGGCAACTCATAAGTTCATAAAAAGCCTTGAGCGTAAAGGGTTAATTGAAATTAAAAATTCAAGAATTAATAATAAAGATAAGTGCATACAGTTAACTACATTAGGTGAGAAATGTTATGAAAAAGCCCTGTCTCAAAAATCGAATCTCGAGGAAAAAATAGCACAAAAAATTGGAGTTGAACAATTAAAGTTTCTTAAAGATATTTTAAAATCTGACTGGGGATTATAGTTTATTACTTAAAAATAAGCTAATAAGTTTATTTTTAACTTATTAGCTTATTTAAATACATTAATTAAATTTTAAATTTATTCAAATCTAAACTAACTTGCTTCGTTCTCTTCACCAGAGAATTGACTCTGATAAAGATCAGCATAGAAACCACCTTGATTAAGTAGTTCCTTATGGTTACCCATTTCAATAATACTTCCTTTATTCATAACTAAGATAAGCTCTGCATCACGGATAGTAGAAAGTCTATGAGCAATTACAAAACTTGTTCTATTCTTCATTAAATTAGACATAGCTTTTTGAATTAATACTTCTGTTCTCGTATCAACACTACTAGTAGCTTCATCTAGAATTAAAATTGTAGGGTCTGCAAGTATAGCACGTGCAATAGTTAGAAGCTGTTTTTGTCCTTGAGAAATATTAGTTCCTTCTTCATTAAGAACTGTATCATACCCCTGATGAAGTGTTCTTATAAAATGGTCTGCATGAGCTGCTTTTGATGCACGTACAATCTCATCCATAGTTGCTCCTTCTTTTCCATAAGCTATATTTTCTTTAATTGTTGCATTATATAGCCATGTATCTTGAAGAACCATACCAAACATTTTACGAAGTTCACTACGCTTAATATCATTTATGTTAACACCATCAATGCTTATTTTACCACTATTTAATTCATAAAAACGCATTAATAGGTTAACAAGAGTTGTTTTACCAGCACCAGTTGGCCCAACAATGGCAACTGTATGCCCTTGTTTTACATCTAAGTTCATATTTTCTATAAGTGGTACATCTTCTTTATATCTAAAGTCTACATTTTCAAATTTAACATCCCCTCTTGGGTTTGTAAGCACTACTGCATCACTACTATCAGGAATTTCTTCTTCTTCATCAATTATTTGGAATACTCTTTCTGCACAAGCAATTGTTGATTGAATAACATTTGCTATATTGGCAGTTTGAACAATCTTTGTGTATTTAACCTTAAAATATTAATTAGTCGTCTAATATATTTTATGATATCATTTAGCCGACTAACTTTCAATATATATATTATTTTTCTCTATATAACAATATGCATATTATAAGTTAGATTATATATTTTACAAAACTGGATATACTTCAAATTAATAGGAGGTGGAAAAATGAAACCAGCTAAAGGACTTTTTTTATCTGAGCTTGTGGATTTTGCTATAACTCATTTACCTGAAAATATAGATTTTGTTGATGAAGATGACGATGACTTTGATTATAGTTATTATGATTTTGATGATTATGATTATGGTACTGATATACCTAATGATGCAGAAAAAACTATATTGAATACATTAAATAATCCCTTTAATTTTAAATAACATCAATATTACTATATGGTAGGTCTTGGGATAAAGGAGATATTTTTATGAATTTTTTACAAGGTCAAGAAACACTTACTACCATTGAGTGGATTTTGCGTGCTGTTATTGCTTTTTTGTTTTTGGTTATTGTTGCAAAGGTTTTAGGACAACGTAGCATATCCCAATTAAGACTACTTGATTTTGTTATCGCTTTAGTAATTGGAAATATTATTGCCCATCCTTTGTCTGACGAAAATCTTGGATTAAAAGGGTCTCTGATTACAACAGTTGTACTAGTTGTTCTATATCTTGTTGGAGTATTTAGCGTTCTTAAATTTCCATCTATAAGAAAACTTATTAATCATAAACCAATCACAATTGTCAAAGATGGAGAAATTCTTTATGAAGGATTAAAAAAGGCAAGAATATCTATTGATATATTATTAGAAGAATTACGTGAAGAAAAGGTAGAAGATGTGAAAAAGGTGGCATTAGCAATTTGGGAGGCTGACGGAAAGATTTCTGTTTTTTTAGATCCAAAATATCAACCGATTACTCCTTCATTCTACCAAATGAAAACAGAGCCCTTTGAGTTACCTAGGACAATTATTAAGGACGGTAAAATTAATTCCGAGGAACTAAAACAAACTAATAAAGATGAAAACTGGGTTGCTTCCAGTTTAGAAAAATTATATAAAACTGAAATAAAAAACGTTCTACTTGCTACCCTTGATAGTAAAGATAATCTAAAGATTTTTTTATATGAATAAGAAAAAGGTATTACCATAACTTTATGGTAATACCTTTTTCTTATTCATATATATCGGAAAACTCAATGTGAATTTTTTCTACATTAGTTTGTTGTGTAAAATCATTTACTATATTTATATCCTCTTCTTCAGTAATAGTTTTCACAGGTAATTCAATAATAAACTTTGTTCCTTTCCCAAATTCACTTTTTACAGAAATTTTACCCCCATGCATTTCAATTAGAGATTTAACAAGTGATAAACCTATTCCGCTTCCCTCATGTCTTCTGCTTAGTAAATGATCAACTTGCCTAAATCTTTCAAAAATCATTTCTTGTTTTTCTTTTTCTATACCTATGCCTGTGTCTTCTACCGAAATTATAATATTATCTACAACATCATGAATTACAACTTTTATTTCATCATTAGTTTTTGTAAATTTTACAGCATTTGAAATAAGATTTAGGATAATTCTTTCCATTTTCTCTGGATCAAAAGCCATGACTTTTTCTTCTACATCTGTATCAAATATAATTGTTCTTGACTTATTTTCTGCATATTCAACAGTAGATAAAGTTATATTTTCAACAACTTCTACAATATTTTTATTTTGCAAATTTAGTTCTCCAAATCCAGAGTCTATTTTAGTAATGTCAATTAAGTTATTAACTAATCTTAATAATCTATAACAATTTTGCTTCATTATATTTATATGTTTATCAATTTTTTCATTCTCAAAGTTTTCCTTATCATTTTTAATATATAACGGTAACAATTGTATTGTAGAAAAAATCATGTTTATTGGCGTTTTTAACTCATGAGATATATTAGAGAAAAATTCAGTTTTTAGCCTATCATATTCAATTGTTTCTTCTAATAATCTTTTATTTTCTTTTATCAATTTATTAAAACTTTTTGCAAGTACACCTATTTCATCTTCGCTATCTATATCACATTGAACAGATAAATCTCCTTTAGTAGCTATTTCCATATGTTTTTTTAGTTTATTAATAGGCTTAACTATAGTATCAATATGGTAATATAATAATATTAGAATTAAAACGAGAATACCAATTCCCATTAATAACATAAAATTCCTTAACATTACTATACTCTTAGTTTCTTCATCGTAATTAGCACTCATTGCGATAGACCATTCTGTAGATTTAACAGGCATGTATGAAGCTATTTTCTTTATACCCTTATGTTCATAATATTTTATTCCTACTTCGTCATTTATCATTTTTTTGCCCAGATCAACGACATCTTTATTTTTATCATTTAATAGATTAAATTTGTATAAATAATGCTTATCTGGATGAGCCACAACTACACCATCTTTGTTAATCATATATGCATAGCCACCAGTTCCTAGTTTTTCATCGTTGATTATATCTGTAATTACAGATAAGTTTACATCTAACCCAACCAAACCTATAATGGCTCCATTATCATCTTTAATAGGTGTTGCAACAACAATAATATAGTTTCCAGTATCTTTTGATATTATAGGTTTTGAAATAATTGTATTCCCACTATTTATAACTTCATAAAAATAATCTCTATCTGAAATAGTACCTTTATTCCCATCAATAGATAAATAATTACCTTTTATATCGCTAATAAATAAAAACTCATACTCTTTATTATATAATTTTTTATTATTAGAAACATATTCTTCAAATGCTCCATAATCCATATTTTTAGCTATATCCATAGAAGCAAACATGTTCACTACTGACTTCCATTTTTCTAGTTTATATTCAACATTAGATACTAGCTTTTCAGCCTTATTTTGAGCTAACAACTCAACATAATCAATTATTATTTCTTGAGATTTATAGTATGCAACAAATGACAACACTAAAGTACCTAGTATGGATAATAAAAATACAGGTATCATTATCTTTTTCTTTAAGCTTTTCATATATTTAGCCCTTTCTTTAACATGTAACATATAATATTTACATGTTTTATGATAACATATATAAGTTGGATGAAAAGAGCGAATCTCCTCTTTTTTTGTATAAAAATAAATTTTTACATAAAATTTGTCGTATTTAAATTATTAAATAAACTTGTCAATATAGATACAAATTAAAAGGAGTTACTCTAGATTTTCTAGAGTAACTCCTTTTAATAATATTTATTAACATAAAACAACTATTTAATAATAAGAGACAGTATAATCCCTATAAATAGTGTCATGCTCAAAATTTTCATATCTCTCTCATCCGATTCTATTATAGATTTCAATGCTTTTTGGAATTTCATATGTATTACACTCCTTTTTTATTTATGTAATTAATTCAATATGAACATGAGTATAGACAAAAAAACAAGTAAATATAAACTAAAAAGGGACATATTATAAATTTATAATATGTCCCTTTTTAGTTTATATTTCTCGCTGTTTTAACTTGTATGATTTCATTAAATAGACAGAATACAATATGCAAATTATTCCTGTTATAATCACCATATATGTCTCCATTTCCAAATTGCTGTTAGTAATAGTTCCACTTATATTAAAAAATATGTGATAAAGTACACACGGTATTATGTTGTTTGTAAAAGCAACTAATAAAGCTAGAACAATTCCAATTAAAATTCCAACTATAACCTGATTTACTTGGTCAGCCATAGAATATCCCCTTAGTAAATTTACAACATGACCTATACCAAATGTTGTTCCTGAAATAATAACTGCTTTTATCGTTCCACTTTTTTTCAAAATGCCTTGATAAAGAAAGCCTCTAAACAGTAATTCCTCAATGAAGCCCACACATATCATAGTTAAAATTCCAAGAGCAAAACCTGTGTATCCAAGTTCTTGATTTATGCCTCTGAAATAATGAATAAATATAGTTATTATTAATGGTATATAAAATAGAGTTTTGAACAAATCAGATTTTTTCATTTTATTGAATCCATAATATACATCTAATAAAACAATAGTGCAATATATTTTAGATATCTGATTTATTCAAAATTTTCATAATAAAAGACGGCTAATTGCCGTCTTATTTCAATATATTACATGGTTTTCCTAAATAATATCCTTGCCCATAATCTACACCTAATTTAATTAGGGTTTCTAATTCTTCCTTAGTTTCTATACCTTCACATATAGTTTTTGTTTTAGAATATTTATTATAATCTACAATTCTTCTTATTAGATCTTTTTTCTTATCTTCTTTATCTATATCCTTTATAAACTTTGCATCTACTTTTACAAAATCGCTAAATATAGATATACGTATATCCATATTTGAATATCCAACTCCAAAATCGTCTAGTGCAATTCTTATACCTAGAGCTCTTATATTTTGCAAACATGTTTTTAATTTTTTCATATCATTAATCTGAACATATTCAGTTAACTCTATAATTATTTTTTCTCTCAACTCTATATTCAAACTTTTTAAAAAATTATATATTTCATCAAAGTTTTGTTTCAATGTTTTAGGATCTATATTAACAAACACGTATTTATCTTTTTCTAGTCCTCTAAATCCATTTATTGAGTTTTGTATTGTTAATAATGTAAATTCTCCTATAAGGTTAAATTTATATACATCATCTATTAAATTTTTCGTATTTCTATATTTAGAGTGATACGCCCTAGTTAAGCTTTCATATCCATATATTGATCCTGTTTTCAAATCTATTATTGGTTGATATAAACAATATAACTTGTTATTTTTTATAATTCGCTTAAGAATGTATTTTCTTAATATTTCTTTAGTATAAATGTAGTTAATTAGTAATACTATACAAAATATTAACATTGCATAAATAATAATATTTTCCATACTCTCCTCCTAAGTCGTTATATATGTTTATTATATATATGAGACAAGTCATATTATTGTTCCAATATAAAATGTGGATTTTAACATATCAAAAAAAGAGTTACTTTAGATTTTCTAAAATCACTCTTTATAAAATATTTATATATGTCCTATTCTATATTCTTCAATTACTTTTTAATACTCTGATAACATAATTGAACAACACCTGAGGAGAATCTTTTTACGTCAGTAAGTTCAAATCCTTTTCTCTCATTTATGCCAACAAATAAAGGCTTACCTGAGCCTAAAATAATAGGATGAATAGATAATCTATATTCATCAACAAGTCCTAGATTTATAAATGTTGTTATAATACTTGATCCACCATATAACCAAATATTTTTACCTTGTTCTTTCTTTATTTTTTTTACTTCTTCCTCTAAATTTTTATTTATCAATATAGCATTACCATCGACCTGATTTAAAGTCTTTGAAAAAACATATTTCTTCTTGGTACGAAGTAGTTCCCACATTTCTTTTTCGTCATCATAAACCTCACTTTGTGGGATATATTGTCCCCATAAATCATAGCTTTTTCGTCCATATAATATAGTATCAATATCATTTAAAAAATCTTATACTATTTTTTGCATTTTATCAATAGAAACTTCATTGGAGGTTTATCTTTATTATCACTATCTATTTCATCAATCTCACAAAATTCTATAAGCCCATATTCTTGAAAATCTTTTTTTATTGACTCAGAGTCATAAAAAAAGATTTTTACTCCGTTCATTGTTTCATAATAGTTTTCATCAAGTTTTTGGCCTTTTCCAAACATAGGAGCTTTTTTTGAAATAGCTGTAAATATCATATATCCACCTTGTTTTAATTGATCATAACAATCACTAATAAATTTTTTTCTTTCATTTTCATTTAATAAATGAATAAGTGCATAGCTAAATATACCTTCATAAAGCTTATCTTCAAAAGGCATATCTCCAACTGAACCATGATAAATATTAATATTAACCCCACATTGTCTTGCCAAATCAATAGCTGTTTTTGAGATTTCGATTCCTGTAACACTTATATTATTATCAATGAATACCTTTGCATTTCTTCCATAACCAATACCTGGTATTAATATATCTTTTATATTATTTTTAATAAAGAAATCTTTTGCGATAACAGCTGATTCTGATGGCTTAAATCCCCACATTGTTTTTCTTTCTATAAAACTTTTTTCCCAAAATTCCGTCATACCTATTCTCCTTAAAATATATTTTTGAATTTACTCTTTAATTTGCTTAAACAATATTTAAATTAATTATATTATAGACTCAAATTATCTATAAATAATAGCCGTTAACAAATTTATTAACGGCTATTATTATACCCTAAGATAGTTATATCAATCACTTTGATTACCATCTAATAATATTACTAGTTCTTTAAATTTCTAAATCAAATGTACTTATATAAAGATAGTTTATAATTTTTTATAGATCCTCATTGCAAATATATAAGCAACAACTATTATTGCTATACACCAAGCAAGTGCAACCCAGATACCATTTCCTACTGGTTGATTTGCTAATAAATTACGAATAGCTTCTACTATAGGAGTTACAGGTTGATTTTCTGCAAAAGCACGTACTGCTGAAGGCATAGTATCTGTTGGTACAAAGGCAGAACTTATAAACGGCAAAAATATTATTGGATAAGAGAATGCGCCTGCACCATCTGGTGTTTTAGCTGCAAGCCCAGCTATTACAGCAATCCAAGTTAAAGCAAGTGTAAATATCCCAAGAATTCCGAATACCGCTAACCATTCTAAGATTCCTGCTGAAGAACGGAAGCCTATTAATAATGCAACAAGTATAATCACTACTACAGAAATTCCATTAGAAATTAACGAGGTTAATACATGCCCCCATAATACTGTAGAACGAGCGATAGGCATAGAGTGAAAACGTTCAAAGATACCACGTTCTTTATCTATAAACAAACGGTAAGCTACATATGCAATCCCACTACCAATAGTCATTAACATTACACCTGGTAATAGATAATTAACATAATTTTCTGTACCTGTTTCTATTGCACCACCAAATACATAAACGAATAATAACATCATCGCAATTGGTGTGATACTAACTGTAATAATTGTATCCATACTTCTAAAAATATGACGCATAGAACGTTCAAACATAACACTCATATCTTTGAAAAAATATTTATTTGTAGCTTCCATTTATTTCTCCTCCCCTTTCCCAATAATTGTTAGAAATATTTCTTCTAATGTAGGTTGTTTTTCAACATATTCAACTTTTGCAGGTGGGAATAATTTTTTCAATCCTTCTAATGTATCTAGAGCAATGATTTTTCCTCCATGAAGAATAGCTATTTTATCTGCAAGTTGTTCTGCTTCCTCTAAATATTGAGTCGTCAAGAATACTGTAGTTCCCGCAGTTGATAGCTCTTTTACAATTTTCCAAACTTCTATACGTGCCTCTGGATCTAGACCTGTTGTTGGCTCATCTAGGAAAATAATCTTTGGATTTCCCACAAGGCTCATTGCAATATCAATTCTTCTCTTCATACCTCCAGAGTAAGTACCAACTCTCCTGTCTGCAGCATCTGCCATTCCAAAACGATTAATTAACTCATCTGCTACTTTATTTGGATTTTTAAGATGTCTAAGTTTTGCTATCATTTGAAGATTTTCACGTCCAGTCAAAATTTCATCAATAGCAGCAAACTGACCAGTAAGACTGATAGAACTTCTAATCTCCCCTGGATTTTTTTCAATATCAAAACCATTAATCACAACACTTCCAACATCTGCTTTAAGTAAAGTAGCCATGATCCTAATAATCGTTGTTTTCCCTGCTCCATTGGAACCTAGTAAAGCAAAGATACCTCCTTGCTCTACTTCAAAATCTACTCCTTTGAGTACCTCTATATCTTTGTATGATTTCTTTACACCTTTAATTTGTATGATATTTTTTTTCATTTTCACATCCCCCTCCACAATATATCCTCTTACTCAATCTACATATTAAACAGCTCTATTTATCATTATTTGTTCCGATTTTATTCAACATGTTTCGGTTTAATTTTTCACGATAGTTATCGGTCCACTTTTTCGTGTCACGTATAAACTCGTCGCAAAAGCCAGCAACATCTTTTCCTGTCACTTCAAGAACATGCTTTCCATCTTCTGCGCTAGTTTCAAACAACTCTATCAATTCCTGCTGAGTTTTCAACATATCAGAACCGTCTCCTCCTGCGAAACTCCACATGTATTTATGCATTTTTTTAAATACAAACCTATAATCTTCTGGCAATGCTTCTACCCTTGCCATTTGCTCTTTATACTCTTTTTTGTCACCAATGATTTTTTGAATAAATTTTATCATTATTATCGTCCCTCCTTATTAAACTTTTCCATAATCTCTTTATTTAGTTTTTCTCGTAATGTTTCAGAATCGGTAGTATAGGCACTCATAAATTCATCACAAAACTTACCTACATCACTTCCAATGACATCAATAACCTGTCTTCCATCTGCTACGCTAACTTCAAATAAATCTACTAAATCCTTAAAC
The DNA here is from genome assembly GCF_058146105.1 of Sporacetigenium sp. TC11. Classification (NCBI taxonomy): domain Bacteria; kingdom Bacillati; phylum Bacillota; class Clostridia; order Peptostreptococcales; family Tepidibacteraceae; genus Sporacetigenium; species Sporacetigenium sp. TC11. The sequence continues at coordinate 102,098 of NZ_JBYVNY010000008.1, forward strand.
ATGGTCATATCCGTAAATATTGTTATGTCACCACCAGGTGCGCCAACGCTATACATATACTTTTGAATTTTTTTAAATGCAAAGTTATAATCTTCTGGTAGTGCATCAACCCTCTTCATCATTTGTTTATATTCACGCTTCTCATTTAAGTCCCCTATTATAAATTTTATAAAATTATCAATCATTTTTTCTTTCCTCCTTTAATTGGTTTATTTTCGTAGAAACAAATTCCCATTTATCCCAGAACTTCCTCAATTCCTCACGCCCCGCATCATTGAGGGTGAAAAACTTTCGTGGCGGTCCCATATCTGATTTCTTTTTTGTAATTTCTACCAATTTGTTTTTCTCAAGTCGCATCAAGATGGTATAAACTGTTCCGTCTACAACATCTGAAAATCCAAGCTCATTCAGCCTCTTGGTAATCTCGTAACCATATGTTTCCTCATGACTAATGATTTCAAGAACACAGCCTTCCAGTACACCTTTTAACATTTCTGTTATATTTTCCAAATGATTCACCTCTTCACTATCTAGTATTACTGGTATTCAGTATTACTTACTACCACTATATAGTATCACTAAATAGTGGTAGTGTCAATATTGATATATATTTTTTTTTGCATTTATTTTGACCAATGCAATTTAAAATAATACTAAAGATGAGAACAATCAACTTATACTATAAGTAAATGACATACTTTTCTATCTCAAACACAATTGTTTAAATATTTGTATAAAAAAAGAAGTGTAATGCATACACTTCTTTTACTAAAAATTGATTTTTCACCTGTTAAGTGAGCCCGATAACATAATCTATATATGAAATCAGTGTTTCCTCGTTTTTAATTATTATTTTCGCAAAATCTTTTCCATCGCTTTTCCTTTTGCTAACTCATCAATCAGCTTATCCAGGTAGCGAATTTCCTGCATAGTTGGTTCTTCGACGTCTTCCACTCGGATACCGCAAACCACACCTTTGATCAAAGCCCTCGAAGGATTCAGTTGGGGAGCTTGCTCAAAGAAGGTCTCAAAGTCTGTCTGTTTTTCTAGTTGGGCTTCTAACTCTTCCTGGTTATATCCTGTTAACCAACGGATAATTACATCGACTTCTGTTTTTGTACGTCCTTTTTTCTCCGCCTTTGTAACATAAAGGGGATAGACATTTGCTACACTCATTGTATATATGTTATGTTTGGTCATAATACATCCTCGCTTATATGTTTTTTTATTATATCACGAAAAATAATATATCAAAATAATTTTGAGTGAATTTAAAACTATACTGCTTATAGTCATAAGCATGCTACATGTCAATCCTATACACTAGTTGATATGCCTATCATATAGTAAAAACTATCGTTATTTATGATACGGTTCCCCGCTGCATCTCTAAATGATATTTTATTTTATATTACCCTGAAACCGCTTCATAACCCCATTTTCCATAAGGTCGTGCATTAATGAAACTAAATCTTCTGCAGGCAATATTTTATCCTCCATGAACCAGTAGCTCATTATGCCTATCATAGCGGAAAGAACAAACTCTAAAATAAAGTCAAATTCTATAGGATTTATATTATAGTTTTCAAGGAATGCTTGCTTAATTACAGGCTTTGTTGAATTTTTCAGCTTTCTTGCAAATGCAGGGTCACCCTTATCGCTAAGTAGGACAGAATAATATTTGCTGTTCTGCTCATATAGAGTCATAAACATATCAAGAGGCATCCCAGTATTTTTATTTGCAATAGAAATTGGAGGCAATTCGTGAATTGCTGGTATGAGGGATTCCTCAAGCTTCTCAAGCACATCATAAACACTCGTAAAATATTCGTAGAAAGTCCCCCTGTTATAGCCTGCTTTCTGTGTTATTTCCTTTACAGTTATTTTCTCAATTCTCTTCTCGCAATATAAGGCCCAGAATGCATCAACTAAGTTCTGCCTGGTCTGTGCCGTTACTTCCGGTTGCTTTTTCATTTTCACACTCCTGTTCTCTTTTCCCCATACCTATTAAAATCCGACATTCAGCATGTGATTGTCGGTTGATGGATGATTGAAACGCAATTATACTATGAATATACAACAGGCTGTCGGATAATACAAGGAGGAATGATATATGATTACAATACTTTGTTCAGGTTCAAGAGGAGATTTTCAACCGTACATTGCTCTGGCGCAGGAGCTTAAAAAATCAGGAAAAGCTGTTCGTATTGCTGGTATGAGAGAGTTTGAAGCCTTTGTTAAAAGCTATGGCATAGATTTTTATCCAATACAGGCAGATTTCAAATCCCTTAATGTTGACGAGAATATGCTTAAGGAAGCCCAATCAGCAGACAACCCGTTAAAGATGCTTCTAACCTTCAACAAAATGAAAAAGTATGGTTTAACCATAGCCAATGAATTCTATGCTGCCTGCGAAGGAAGCGAATTAGTTATTTATCACCCCGGCTGCACCATAGGGTATTTTGCAGCTGAAAGGCTTGGTATACCTGCTGTTTTGGCTTCTCCCTTCCCAATGCACAAAACAAAGGAGCAGACCTCTATAATTCAGTATGGAAGAGTTAAGTCCACCCCATTTAAAAATATAATTAGCTACCATATGCTTCAAGGCATGCTTTGGCTGGCATCAAACAATTCAGTGAAATACCTTTGGAAGAAAGAATTCGGTAGCCTTCCAAAAAACTTTGGTAAGCCTTATGAACGTCATACAGACAAAAGACAACCTGCTGTAATATCTTGTAGCAACTTTGTTTTTAAAAGACCAAATGACTGGAATGAGAATATACATCAATATGGATATTGGTTCGTAAAGGAGCAAACTGGATATACCCCGTCAAAGGAACTAGATGATTTTTTAAATTCTAGTGAAAAGCCTATTTATATCGGATTTGGAAGTGTATTTCATAAGGATCAGAAAGAAACTTTATCCAAGCTGATTATAGATGCTCTTTCAAAAGCTAACAGACGGGGAATAATCTGTGGAATGGGCAAGATTGACAATCTACCAAGCAATATAATAACCATAGACAGCATACCTCACACCTGGCTTTTTGAGAGAGTGGCGGCAGTATGCCATCACGGAGGGGCAGGAACTACCTCTGCAAGCTTTGCAGCTGGTGTTCCAAGCGTTATTATACCTTTTGCCAACGACCAGCACGCCTGGGCTCATAGAGCTTATGACCTTAAAGTCAGTTCAAAACCTATTCCTATAAAGAAGTTAACTTCCGATAATCTTGCTGAAGCTATTAAATATGCCCTTCAGGATGAAACTGTTCTGAATGCAAAGAAGCTGGCAACAGACATATCTACTGAAAATGGTGCTAGAGATTGTGCAAAAGTTATTGTAGACAGTCTAAGGAGGTAATTCAATGAGAAAGCTTGATAAATGGCAGAAATCTTTCTTTACAATGTATATAGGCCAGGCATTTTCACTTTTAAGCTCCAGTGCTGTACAGTTTTCAATCATTTGGTGGATTACTGTACAAACAGGCTCTGCCATTGCCCTTACAGTTGCAAGCGTAGTGGGCCTATTACCTCAGGCTGTAATTGGACCCTTTGCAGGAATTTGGATAGACAGATACAACCGTAAAACTATAATGATAATTGCTGACAGCGCCGTAGCAGTATCCAGCCTTGTTCTAGGACTATCCTTTTTTTTCACTTCACCGTCTTTGACATTCATTTACTTCATTTTGTTTATCAGAGCACTAGGAGAAACCTTTCACAAGCCAGCAATGCAGGCAGCTATTCCTCAGCTTGTGCCTGAAAGCCAGCTTACTAAAGCTGGAGGTCTTGGACAAATGGTTCAGTCAGCCTGCTCTATGGTTGGGCCTATGCTTGGTGCCTTTTTAATGAGCGTCACAACTCTTCAGTATACAATGGCTGTTGACGTATTAGGAGCTATATTAGCTGTGCTGACACTTTCCTCAGTTAAAATAGCTAAGTATACTGTGACTTCAGCCAAGTTAAACGTTATAGCTGATATGAAGCAAGGCATAAGGGCCATAAAAGCAAATAAAGCTCTAGTGAGAGTATCTATTCCAATACTTCTTTCAACTATTGTTTTTGTACCTATGGGTACACTATTACCTTTAATCGTTAAAGAATATTTCCATGGTACCGCCTGGCACAATGGAATTGTGCAGACTCTCTTTTCTAGTGGAATGCTTATAGCTGCTATGATAATAAGTATAACAGGAGGGATGAGAAAACAGTTTTTCATGATTTCTGTGGGAGTATTTATATTAGGAGTTTGCTCCCTAGTTGGAGGAATACTTCCTTCCAGTACCTTTTGGATATTCTGTATAGTTGTTTTCATAATGGGTACAACTAGCATGTTCTCTAACATCCCCTTCACCGCTTATATACAGAAAACAATACCCCAGGAAAACTTGGGTAAAGTTATTTCCCTTGTAACCAGTGTGATGAGCTTTGCAGCTCCCGTAGGAATGTTTATAGCAGGGCCTGTATCTAGTTTAATAGGCATAAATAGCTGGATGATATGTGCAGGAGTGCTTATGCTTATAGTTGGAGTTCTCTGTTATTTACTCACAAGAAAATATGATGAAATAGCTTTCGATGAGGTGGTTTTAAGTGAATAGAATTTTCAAAAGGATTCTGTTGCCCCCTATGGTAGCTCTCTATATATTAGGTTCAGCTTATACTTGCACTGCCTATCATAAACAAAATAAAAATTGCTAATTTCAGAAAATAGAAAATACCTCGCAAGATGTGCTGAACTTTTAAGCAGGCTTTTCTTGTGAGGTACTTGGAGCCTATATTGTAGTAATCCTTTGAAATATACAACATACCTGAACCCATTTATAGATGCAGTACATTTAGATATATTAATAATTGGAAACTAATGTTAGAAAACCGCAGTTACTTATGGTACGGTTCTTCGTGCCTTACTCTACGGAGCGTAATTTCTTTATTTCATAATTACTTATCTAGACATGTAAATGTCTTGGATTTGCTACGAAAAAATCCAATTTTAAATAATTGAAATTAGCCTTAAAAAGTGTTATGCTATCAAAAGAAATCAAAAAATGTCGTTACTATATACTATCAATTACAAAATTGAGATTGATTATATATTAAAGAACTTATTTTTATAGGCTCTTTTTATATCTTATGGAGCTACAGACCTTTAGGTCGTTGGCGACGTGAAGTGATTCTCTGACACGCCGCTCAAGCAAAGGAAATTTTTTTAAATGATAAAGAGAGGTAATTATATGATAAAATTTGACAACTTGTCCTACTCATTTCCGCAAAAAAATCTATATAATAAGGTTTCATTTACATTAGAAGATGGTCAACATTGTGCTTTTATAGGAGCAAGCGGTAGCGGAAAAAGTACACTTATCGATATAATAATGGATCCAGAAAGATATATGTTTGATGGTAAGTTAGAAATGAATCCAAATTTAAGAATTGGGTATGTAAGTCAGTTCTCACAACTAGACAAAATAAAAGAAACTACAGTTTTCGAATATATAGCTGATCAATTTATCAAGCTACAAGATGAAATAGCATCTATTTGCAGTGAAATGGAAACATCTTCTGATATTGATGCTTTACTAGAAAAGTACCAAGAAGCTTTAGATGCATTTGATGCAATTGATGGTGATGATTATGAAAGCAACATTAATAAGAAACTAAATCTTGCAGATTTAACTAAGCATAAAGATAGAATGATCTCTGAACTTAGTGGTGGAGAATTTAAACTTATTCAAGTTATTAAGGAAATGCTTAATAACCCAGATTTAATGATTATGGATGAGCCAGATGTGTTCTTAGATTTTGAGAACCTTAACGCTCTTAAAAATTTAATTAATTCTCATAAGAAAACAATTTTAGTTATTACACACAACCGATATTTATTAAATCATTGTTTTAATAAAATTATCCATCTTGAGAATACAGAGCTACAAGAATTTGATGGCAGATATATTGATTACAACTTCTCTCTTCTTCAAACTAAAATCGAGTTACAAGAAATGGCTATTGTTGATGAAGAAGAAATTGCGAGAAATGAAGCTTTAATCGAAATATTAAGAGAGAAAGCAACCTATAATGCTGAAGCTTCTAGAGGTAGAGCTCTAAGAGCTAGAGTTAAAATCCAAGAAAGATTAGAAGCCAAAAGAATTAAAGCACCATTTGTAGATATTAAACAACCGTATATCAATTTAGATACAAATAATGAAATTGAAGAAACTATTGCTTTAAAGGCTTGTGATTTTGGTATATCATTTGATGAAGTTCTTTTAGAAAATGTTAACTTCGAGATAAAATCTACTGATAAAGTAGCTATTGTTGGTACAAACGGTGTAGGAAAAACTACTTTATTAAAAGAAATATTTAAAAATAATAATAACTCTATTGAAATAAATGAAAACATTAATCTAGCTTACTTATCTCAAATGCAAAGTGAAGTAATAAATGAGTCTAATACAATACTTCAAGAGTTCTATGATGTTGGATTTGAGACTTATGGTGAAATTAGAAGGTATGTTGGAAGATATGGTTTTGATTCAGATATACTTACACAAAAGATTGAATCTTTATCTGGTGGAGAAAAAAATATACTTCAATTGGCGAAGGTTTCTGCTAGTAAATCAAATATGTTACTAATGGATGAGCCTACAAGCCACTTAGATATTTATTCTCAAATGGCTCTAGAAAAAGCCATAGCAGATTACAAAGGTGCTATTTTAATGATTTCTCATGATTATCATTTTATAGTTAACTGTGCTGATTATGTTTTACTTATTGAAGATAAGACAATTAGAAAAATGAGCATGCGTAAATTTAGAAAGATGATTTATGCTAATCATTTTGATAAAGACTATCTGCAAATTGAAGAAAAGAAAAAATCAGTTGAAATGGAAATAGCTTCCGCTTTAAAGGATACTGATTTTGAACGTGCAAAAACTTTATCTAAAAAGTTAGAAGAGTTAATTAAATCACTTTAAATAAATAACCCCCTTAGAATTGACAGATTTGTCAATTTTAAGGGGTTCTTTTGTAAAGAAAAATAAGTACCTTTCGAATAGGTACTTATTTTATCTCATAAATTAAAATCTATAGCTCACTAAATTATACAAGTCCTAGCTCCGTTATTTATGATACGGTTCACCGTTTCTACTCTATCGGAGGTTTTTTAACACAAACTTAATATAAATTATCTATTTGGATTAAGTTTTGGAGTCTAATGTTTTTCCATGTTTAAAAAGAGCTAACTCTTCTTTGGAATAACATGGATCAAATTTATCTTTATACAAATCAATTATTTCTACCTCTTGTTTTTTATCTTCAAGATATTTAACAATCGTTTGAAATATTGCATGGTTAAAACTCTTTTCATATGGATGACAATAAATTACCAATGTTCGACTCAAATATTTCTTCTTTTATAACATCTATATATCCTTTTTTCATAGTGCTCCGATATTGCGGTTTACTGTAGTTTAATCTAGTAAATGCTAAGACTTGCTTACTGGAACATTTCCGTAATAGCATTTAAGCGGTCCCCTTTCCACGCCAATTATACAAAAATTGCATTGTATACATTTTGACTGTGTCTGTTTTCCTGTTTTGAACTTATTCACCAAATCGGATTCAATTATAAATGGCCTTGACATGGATACTACATCACATTTAACATTATTAATTACGTCTTCTATTTCTTCTAATTTCGTTATTCCTCCTACTACAATAACTGGAATATTTACAGCTTTCTTGATTGACATGGCTGCTTCCAAATTATATAAGTTTTTCGGTTGAGGTTGAGGTACCGCTTTTTTTGCTACTATACCAACGGAACTTTTTATAAATTCTGGCATTTTATTTAGCTTCTTATTTTGAGCTATTATCATTTTCCACGGCACCTGTCCGCGCATTGTCGCCAACCCAGCTTTTAGTGTTCCATTCGAAACTTCAATTCCGTCACATCCCACCTGTTCGAATAATTTAGCAATTTTTACAGACTCTTCAACTGTCATACCATTTTTTAATGTTTCATATCCATTTACTTTTACGATGATCGGGTAATCTCCCACTTCCTTTCTAGCCTTTTCAAATATCATTTTAAGAATTCTAAATCTGTTTTCTGTACTTCCTCCCCACTCATCTTTTCTAATGTTCATTCTTGGCGATACAAATTCTGAAAGTAAGTATCCATGTGCTACATGAATTTGTACACCATCAAAACCTACTTCTTTTGCATTTTTTATTCCTTGAACAAACGCTTCTATTACTTCTAAAATTTCGGCTTTAGTCATTTCTCTTGCTTTATAGTCAGATATTTTAGAAGGTGCAACAATCGGCATATGGGCACTTTCTTCTTTTGACTGACCGCCACAATGATTAAGTTGTGCAATAATTGGGGTTCCCATTTCATGCATTCTCTTCGTTAATTCTTTGAAGGTCTCAATATTTTCAGCTTTATTAATCATAGCCATATTATCTGAAGCCTTTCCTTGCTGATCCACTCCAATAAATCCAGTAATAATTCCACCAACCTCTCCTTTAGCTAAAGTTTCGTATTTTTTAAGTAATTGCTCTTTAGGCTTGCCATTTTCATCACTCATTCCTTCAAAAGTTGCCGATCTAATAATTCGGTTACGAAATGTTATACCTGCCAATTCAAATGGCTCAAATACCTTATTTCCTGCTAATTTTGTTTGGTCAAATACTGTTTTCATTAAACTCGCTCCTTCTCATAATTTTTTTGTTTTTCATTAATATAGGTATCAATATACCCTTTGTCCGAGTCAGCATTTTATCACCGGGTTTGCTAGCTAGTTTTAAAATTGATTAATTACTTTTTCATAAAAATCAATTCTTTCTTTATTAACGATTTGCATAGTGATTTTACTTGCTTAATTGTGCAATAGGATTTTCAAAGGAGATAAGCACATTTTCAGGAATGTTCATTCTAGTTAATGTAAAAAAATTTCAACTCCCATAAGAATGTTTTTGGGAATGTTCATTCTAATTAGTGTAAAAAAAATTATTTATCCAACAGATCCAAGAAAAAGTTTGCTATACGATGCATTTTTTCTTTGCTCGCTGAGGTTCTTACAAGTACACGAATTCCAAGCAAAGTATTTTGCAAGATTTCTGATAAAACTTCAGCATCATAATCACAGGAAAATTCACCTGTTTGCTGGCCTTTGCGAATAAGATCCGCAAGAAATTGCTCTGTCTGCATAAATGCTGCTTCTGTCTTTTTTCCTACCTCTTCATCCCAGAGAGCCATCTCAGTTGCTGAGTTTACAATTAAGCACCCCCATGGTTTATTGCCGTATCCTTCTATCATAAAATCAAAGATAAATTGTATCGCTTGTTTTGCCGTTTCTGCGTGTGAAATCCCAGCTTGTAGTTTGTCTTTTATTAATTCTTCGTAACAATCTATCGTTTTTAAAAATAATGTATGCTTATCACCGAAGGTATCATATAAACTTCTACGATGTATTCCCATACGCTCTACAAGGTCGCTAATAGATGTCTTTTCATAACCTTGTTCCCAAAATAATTCCATTGCCTTCTGGAGAACTACATTTTCCTCAAATTCTTTGCTTCTTCCCATCACTTTCCCTCCTTGATAATATCATAATAACTTTTTGAGAACGAACGGTCAAGAATTATTTTCATATTCCTTCAATGTCTATATTTTCGTTTAAAAATCAGAACAAAAAACGGGTATTTTTTAGCCTTTTGGGGCCCGTTTTATGTTGCAAAACCACAACATTTTGAGGTTAAAGCATCTTATTAATCCTTCTGGCCACATTTTGCCATCAGAATTATCATCTCCACCCGGGGAATGTATGATGAAACATATCTTAAACAATTCACCTACCTCTGGTACAGTTCACTTAGCATCTTTTAACATTTCTTTTAATACGAGCCTAGCATTTATACATTTACCACTAATACCTTTATCTGAATAACATTTATTCGTGACCTTCTATAGCGGACCTATTTAATTATATAAAAACTAAAAAACAGACTCAGCACTTCTAAGTGCTAAATCTGTTTTGAATAGGTACAAATCTATTTATTTTATAAAATCAACTGCGCTCTTACCTGCTATTCTACCGAATATAGTTATATCAGCTACAGCATTTCCGCCTAGTCTATTACCTCCGTGTACACCGCCAGTAACCTCTCCTGCAGCAAATAAGCCTTCTACTATTTCACCTGAATTATTTAAAACTTCTGCTTTTGTATTTATCTTAATTCCACCCATAGTGTGGTGAATTGCTGGTTTAACTTCCGCTACATAGAAAGGACCTTTATTTAATTCTCCAGCTAAGACTCTTCTACCAAATTCCTTATCATTCTTATCCTTAAAATAACTATTATACGTTTTTACAGTTTTTTCTAGTTCCTCTGCACTGACACCTACTTTTTCTGCTAGTTCCTTTAAAGATGCTGCTTCTGTTATTAATCCGGCATCTTTATACTTCTTAATAGCAGCTAATCTACTAACTACTCCTGAATCTAGTACTAAGAAAGCTTTTTTATCTTCTTGACTTAAAATTGCTTTAGACACAGTATCACGAGTTTCAAGTTCGTTTATAAATCTTTTTCCTGCCTTATTAACAAGTATAGCACCTTCTCCTCTTACTCCTTCTGAAATTAATTCATTCCCTACCGCAGTTGGATGAATTTGAATTTGTTCCATATCAACTAAATCTACATCTAGTTTTTCAACCATTTTAAAAGCATCACCAGTAGCACCTGGTTGATTTGTTGTACTAAAGTCTTTTAATTCTGGCTTATATTTAGTAACTAGTTCTTTATTAGCTCCAAAACCTCCACTTGCAATAATAACTGCCTTTGCATTTATTTTATATTGTTGTCCCTGTGAATTTTCTACCTTTATACCACTTACCTTGTTTCCCTCTGAAAGTATTTCTACTGCTTTTGTGTTTACTCTAACATCGATTCCTAACTTATCAATATTTTCTTCAAAAATACTAATAAGATAACTTCCTATAGGTGCTCCGTCTTTTGTTGTATGAATTCTATCAACACTCTGTCCACCAGATCTTGATATTTTTGATAAATCTGCTCCCAACCCCTCAAGCCAATATATAGCTTCTGCTGACTGCTCTGTAAGTGTTTTTAATAATTCAGGATCGTTTAAATTATGTCCGCCTTTCATTGTATCTTGATAAAAAAGCTCTGGAGTATCTTTTATTCCCTCAGCTTCTTGATATTTTGTTCCTGCAGCATTCATTCCACCTGTAGCATAATTTGTATTTCCACCCATAAAGGAATTTTTCTCAACTACTATTACTTCTTTACCTTCTTTAGTAGCTTCAATTGCAGCTGTAAGACCAGCTCCACCTGCTCCTATTATTACAATATCGGTAGATGTATCTTCTGCCTTATCACTTACCTTTGAAGTAGCTTTTGCTGCTAATATAATACCAGATTTTTCTATAGCATCCTTAACTGCTTCAATTATAGCATTTGATGTAAGGGTTGCACCTGAAATGACATCTACGTCTGCTGTATTAGCATTTATCATATCTTTTGGCAGTTGTTCAAAGATACTTTTTGTGAAATCAGATTCATGACTTTCTATAGCCTCGATTTTTTTAATTTTAGCATCTTCAATTGTAACTTCCATTTTAATTTTTCCACTTTTACCCTTAGCCTCTCCTATAAAAACTCCGCTATTCTCATTACTTGCAGTTGATTGACACCCTACCATTAGCAATATCATTACTAATGAAAGATATGTAGCTATAATTCTTTTAAAGTTTTTCATTGCCTTTTTCTCCTATCTTGTTTATTATTTAACTTACTCTAAGGTAGATTATAATAACCAAATCTTAAAATATTCTTAGTAAATCTTAAAATTTATTAAGAATATAAAAATTTATTCTAAATTAAGCACAAAAAGGTTTACATATTCTTATAAATACGCAAACCTTTTAATATAATATGAAATTTATTTTTATACATCTTTAGTATATTTTACGGAAGGTAAATATATCTCTGCAACTGTACCTACATTTATATGACTTTTTAAAATAATATTCCCATTATGATTCTTAACAATCCCTTGGACAACAGATAATCCCAAACCCGTACCTTCTCCTGTTTCCTTTGTTGTAAAAAATGGATTAAATATTTGACTCAGTATTTCTTTATCCATACCTACACCAGCATCCTTGACTTGTATCTTAACATATGTGCCTTCCCCCAAACTTAGTTCATTATACCTCTGTGAATTAATATACACCCTTTCTACGTTAATTTCTAATATACCTCCATTTTTTTTCATAGCGTGATATGAATTTGTATACAAATTAATCAAAACTTGCTCTAATTGAGTTGCACTTCCAAGTACCATATCGTTGCTACTAATATTTTCTACTATCTTTATATTATTAGGTATAATAGATTTTATTAGTTTAATACTTTCCTTTATAACGTACTCTATTTCTAAAAGCTTAAATTTATCTATACCATTTTCATTCCTGCTAAATTTTAAAATTTGTTCTATAATTTCTTTTCCTCTTAAAGCACTTTTCTTTATTTCTATTACATCTTCCGTTATACTCTCCTCACTATCTATATTTTCTAATATTATTTCTGAATAACCAAGTATAGGTGATAATAAATTTCTAAATTCATGAGCAATTCCACTAGTTAACATTCCAATAGTTTGAAGTTTTTGAGAATGCCTTAATCTAGCTTCACTTTTAATAAGTTTATCCCAAGCTTTGTTTAATTCCTTTAGATACTTAGCCTCTATTTCTAGGGCCTTTCGCTCCTTGTCTATTTTAAAAATTATATAAGTTGCTATTAATATAAAAATTATAATAATTACAGCAATTAGAGAAATATTGATAAGTGTTCCTTTAATTGGTTGCTCAATTTCCGAATAGTCCATTTGTACAGATATAATCCAAGAAATACTATCATTTTGTATAGTTGTATATGCACTTACTTTTTTTATCCGTTTAAGTTCATTATCCTGCCACCATTTTGAGTGGTAAATATGGTATCCTTCCTTTTCCTCTAGTTGTTTACGATTTAAATCCTCTAACTCCTTCCAATCAAACTCTGGAAACCTTTCTTTTCTTACTCTTATTGATTCTATTCCTATTTGTTCCGTTACAGGATGCATTACAATTATGCCTTCTCTATTCTTTATCATTGCATATCCTTTTTTCCCTGCCTTTATTGGATCTATTAAGCTCTTATATAACTTATTTATATTGATTGTACTAACTAAAATACCAGTGACCTCATTATGGTTAACAACTGGCTGTAGAATGTTAATTACAAATTGGTTTGGTTTAATTTCATATTCTTTTGTGATAAATGCCTTTTTACTTTTCAATACATTATCTATTGTAGAATCATCTATTGTTATTTCTTTTTTATGACTATTCTCAGGATATTTATAAACCAACATTCCTTTATCATTTAATAGTGAAATACTCTCCATTTCATCGCCATACTTTTTATAAAAATCCTGCATCGTTACTTGGCATAATCTATATTTTCTTATAGTTTCATTCTCATTTAATGCGTCTGTTATTACAAGATTTTGTGATAATAAGTATAGATTATCGGTCTTATCATTAAAATATACGTTTATATTACTTGAAATAGATTTTGCTATTGTTAAAAGATGTTCTTGTTGTTGTCTTACTACAGTATCCTTATGGTGTGAAAAGTTCTTATATCCAATTAATATCAATATTGGTAACAATATTAAATATATAATTAATGCTGTTTTTAAAAATGATCTGTTATATTTCAAATAAATACCTCCATATATTAAACCCTGAATTTGGATTTATTGAAAATCGCCATAAAATATGTTATTATAATAACATATTTTACGGTTAGAATCTAAGTCTTTATATAATCTCTAGGAGGCTTTATATGGCAAAAGAAAAAATTCTTATTGTTGATGATGAAGAATACATAAGAAAATTAGTAAAGAAAAGTTTAGCCCATGAAAATTATTTATTTGAAGAAGCCTCTTGCGGCGAATTAGCTCTTGAAATCCTTAAAAATAAAGTGTTTGATTTAATTATTTTAGATGTCATGCTAGGAGATTATGATGGATTCGAATTAATTAAAGAAATTAAAAACCTTGAAGTTAAGTCCTCTATACTTCTTTTAAGTGGACGAAGCGAAGACTATGATAAAATTCTAGGTCTAGGCCTTGGTGCAGATAATTATATTACTAAACCTTTTAGTCCTGCTGTTTTAAATGCTCATATAAAAGCTCAACTTCGAATCTATAAAGAATTTAATAAGCTACAGGTTTCTTCATCAAGCTTTATTATTAGAGGATCTTTTAAGTTCGATTTGAAAACTTATAAGCTTTATAAAGACGGAATTTTAATTAATTTATCTTATAAAGAGACTCAGATAATGAATTTTTTTATAGAAAATCCTCATCAAGTTTTTACTAAACAGCAAATTTATAAAAATATTTGGGACGAAACTATTATTGATGAAAACGCAATTATGGTATATATACATAATTTAAGAAAAAAAATCGAGGATAATTTTAAATCCCCTAAGCATATATTAACTGTTTGGGGAATCGGATATAAATTTATTCCTTAAGTAATAAAACATATCTATTCTCATAAACATACCTTACTATATACTTTTTGTATAATCTCATTGCATAATTATTGATTATTTAGTCCAGTATTAGAAATATATTAGGGTATCATGAACTTTAAAATATGTGTAATATCAAATAAAATGGATAAAAGTTCTCTTAATAATCAGCCATATCACAAATAGAAAATGTCACGCTCTGCGTGACATTTTTTTAGTTAATTTAAATAATAATCACCGTGTTTCAAAATCTTTATAATATGCTAAGGATTTTTAGTATAGGAGCTATAAAAACCTCCGATACTTGTGGTACGGTTCAATATACCCAATTCTAAATTTATAGAAATACAAAACACACAACATTTTGTCGTGTGTTTTTATTCAATTGTTGATACTGTTTTCTTTTTCTTACAATAATAGTATACTGGTAATCCTAATAAAGTTACTCCTATTCCTAATAACGCACTTGATGGTGAATCTTTGAAAGTAGCAAATAATAAGTAACATCCCCCTAATAAACCTACTATTGGAAGAACAGGGAATAGAGGAACATGGTAAAGCTTTGGATTATGAGTAGTTCTCTTTCTAAGAATAAATACCCCAAAAATTCCTAAATTGAAGAAAATCCATAAAACAAATACAATTAAGTCAGTTATTGAATTAAACGTTCCTGTTAATATATATAAAATTGAAACTACAGCTTGAAATATTAAAGCATTAATAGGTGTACCTAATTTTGGATGAAGAGAACATAAAACATTAGCAGCAGGTAAGTGTTTACGCTCACCCATAGCAAGTGTATATCTTGCACCGCATGTTAACATTCCATTTAAAGTTCCAAATACAGAAAGCATCATACCAGCAGTTATAAATGCTGCTCCACCTTCACCAAAAAGTTTTCTACATACGTCTACACCTATTCTTTCTGATCCTGCTGCAACAGAACCTGGTAACACATTAAATATAGCTGCATTAAATGCAACATATACTCCCATAACAAATAGTATACCTACAACTACAGCTTTAGGTATATTCTTTTCAGGATCTTTCATATCAGCGGCTAATGTACATGTTGTAACCCAACCATCATAAGCCCACAAAACACCAAGTAATGCAACTCCGGTACCTGCACTTTTAACAGATCCTATTGATGCAAAGCTAATGTCGTGTGATTGCCCCGTAGTTAAACCAAATATCACTATAGCTGCCATAGGAAGAAGTTTACCTATAGTTGCTACTGTTTGAAGCCAAACTCCATATTTAGTTGAAATTATTTGAGCTACAACTAACATTATAACTAAAGATATAGCAAATATTTTCTGCTGTGTAGGAGTCATTGGTATGAAAAATGTTGCAAATGTTGCACATGCTATTGAAACTGCACCACAAGTTCCCGGTGCGTTAACTAAAGCCGATACCCAACCAAATAAGAAACCAATAACTTCTCCATATAATTCAACCAAGTACGTATAAAGTCCACCTATTTTAGGTATGTATGCAGCTATCTCTGCAATAGTAAGGGCTGCTGCTATGGTAATTACCCCCCCAAATATCCACATTAAAAGTGCTGAACCTGTAGAACCCATATTTGTTAATACTACAGCTGGTTTTAAAAATACCCCGGAACCAATTACAAGACCAATTACATACATCATACCTTGAAATGCATTCATAGTCTTTTTAAGTTGTTGCTTTTGTACTTGTTGACTCATATAAAATTCCCCCTAAATTATATATTTCATACATTAATTAAATTGTTTCAGTAGTTTTAATAGAGTCAACAGCTTTCTTTATTCTTCTAAGACCATCTTCTATTATATATCTCGGACAAGCTATATTCATTCTTACAAAGCCGCTTCCTTCTTCCCCAAAACTAAATCCATTACTTAAAGCTATTTTTCCTTCTTTTTTAAGAACCATAGCAATTTTTTCGTTATCTAAATTAAAATTTCTAAAATCAAGCCACATTAAATAAGTACCTTCTGGTTTTGTAACATTAACACTAGGAACATTTTCTTTTATATATTTTTCTACATAGTCAGCATTAGCTTCTAAATACTCTAATAGCTCATTTAGCCAAGCTTCTCCTTTATTAAATGCCGCTTCTATTGCCACTAAGCTAAATGGATTATTTCTTCTGATATCTAATACACCAAGTTCGTTACTAAATCTATCAAATTCTTCTTTTCTTGGGAAAGATACAAATGAAGCTTGAAGTCCTGCTATATTAAATGTTTTTGTTGCAGAAAAACAAGTTATAGTTATATCTTCTATTTCTTTAGACAACGAAGCAATTGAAATATGGTTATGATTTTTATATACTATATCTCTCCAAATTTCATCCGCAATAATTCTAACGTTGTTTTTTAAACAAATATCTGCTAATTTTTCTAGCTCTTCTTTAGTCCATACTCTTCCTACTGGATTGTGAGGATTGCAAAGTATAAACCATTTTAGGTCTGGATCTTTAGCATTATTTTCAAAATCATCAAAGTCTATAATATATTTCCCATCCTTTTGTATTAATGAATTTACAACTAGTTTTCTATTGTTTTGTTTAACAGTATTTGTAAAAGGTGTATAAACAGGATTTTGTATCATAATTTTATCGTTTTCACTTGTAAAAAGTTTCACTACTAAAGATATAGTCGGGATAACTCCTGGTGAATGAACTAGAGTTTTAGGGTCAATATCATACCCATATCTTTTTTTCGTCCAATTTGCCGCACTTATAAAATAAGAGTCAGGTCTTGAAACATATCCAAATATTTTTTGATCTAATTTTTCCTTCATAGCTTCTAATATTTCTGGAGCTGTTTCAAAGTCCATATCTGCTACCCACATAGGAAGTAGATCATTATCACCAAAGTTTTGGCCTATTTCTTCCCACTTTGCTGAATTGTTTTTACTTCTGTCTACTTTTTTGTCAAAGTTGTACATCATAATATAAACCCTCCTTGATAACATTTTTATTTTCGTTATTATCTTAATATAGCAATTATCATGCCAATTTTTATTAATCTAAATTCCAGTTATTTTACACATTTAACTAATAGAAAAATTTAAAAACCGGGTTAATTAGGTTTATGCTTTAACCCAACTAACCCAGTTTTTATATTAGAAAATATCTTTCATAATTTTTAATGTCTCTATCCCTAATTCTGTAATCTGAGTTCCGCCTCTTCCATTGGATAAACTCACAATATTGTAATCCTTTAAAGTATTTAATATTCCTCTAACCTCGTTTTCAGATAAAAATATTTCTTTTTCATTTGCTATTTCCACAATTCTTCTTCGTCCTATTCTTTTTCTATTTTTCAAACTATCTTCAAGGCACTCTAGAATAAAAACATATTTTTCTAAAGGATATTTACAATCAGTTATTAATTTTTTGGCTATATGATTATCTATAGCATTCGAATTTATTGTTTCTTGAAATTCATATTTAATAAAAGATACATCACATTTTTCAATAACTTCCTTATCTAAATGTGCAAGATATTCAATGCAGTTTTTAAGCTCCCTCACATTACCTTCCCAGCTATAATTTTCAAATGTTTTAATTGCATCTTCAGTTAATTGAAATTTTACATCTAATTCTTCTTTTATTTTATCTACTAATAACAATATATCTTGTTTTCTATTTCTAAGAGGTATAGTTTCTAGTGGAAGAACATTAAGCCTATAATAAAGGTCTTTTCTAAATTTCTCTTCATCAACTAATTTCTTTAGATTTTTATTTGTAGCTGTAATAATTCTAATATCAATTTTTATAACACGATCTCCACCTATTCTCATTACTTCTCTCTCTTGAATTACCCTTAATAATCTAGATTGTAAATTTAAATTCATTTCTCCAATTTCATCTAAGAATAATGTTCCTTTATGTGCTAATTCAAATAATCCTACTTTTCCACCTTTTCTTGCTCCTGTAAATGCACCTTCTTCATATCCAAACAATTCACTTTCAAGTAAACTTTCTGGCAATGCTGCACAATTAACAGCAACAAATTGATAATCCTTTCTTTTAGAAGAATTATGTATAGCTTGAGCAAATAGCTCTTTACCTGTACCACTTTCACCATTTATTAATACAGATGAATCTGATTTTGCCATTTTTTCAGCCATGTTTTTAAGCTCTATCATTTTTGAACTTTTGCCATGTATATCACCAAATTGATATTTAGCTTTATGTCCTTTTCCTATTAATTGAACTCTTAATTTATGTTGATTCTTTTCTTGTTCTGTAAACTCATTAATTATGGCCAAAGCACCTGTAATTTTTTTAGAAACTAAAACAGGAACTACTGTAGTAGAAATGTCTACTTCATTTATTTTTACAAGTGTAGTTTTTATTGATTTTCCAGTATCAATTACAGAACTAAATGGTATTTGCGGTATTATATAATTTATATTTTTCCCTATAACTTCTTCTTTTTTATATCCTGTAATTTTTTCAGCTCTTTTATTAAAAGCATGTACTGAACCACTTGCATCTACCCCTATTATTCCATCATCCAAAACATTAAGTAGACTTTCTAATTCACTTTCCAAAGTGTTTGTTTTACCTAATAAAGCCTCCAGTCCTGAACTTTGGGTCCTTAAGCTTTTAAAATGCTCAACAAATTTTTCTTCTTGCAATAAATAATCAAGTTTTAATTTAACAGCAATATCTACTATAGTACTAACATCTAAAACTCTATGTCCTATATCAATAGATCTTTTTACAAAAGAAGGAATACACTGAGCTTCCCCAGGAGTTACTGCAATATCAAGCTTTGGTATATTTGCAACTCCTGGATAAACGGGTACAAATTCTAAATGATTGATTCCAAGCTTATTAAATAATGCTATTGTTTCCATAGTCATTTCACTACTATAATTAACGACCATTACTTTCTCACCACTTGGAATATCCATTAGCTTGTTATACTGATCCATAGTTATTGTTGGATTTAGTATAACAACTTGAGTTTTAGAACCTATATATTTTTTAATACCTACATATATGGAATATAACGATACAACTACTAAATCAGCTTCAATCATCATATTTACATTGTCAACATCATAAGAATAAGTTTTTATTTCTACTTTTTCTTCAAATAGCTTTTTTATTTGTCTAGAATGAGACTGTGCAACTTCTGACCATAATGTAATAATAATTATCTTTTTTGCCAAAAAAATCACCTCTTGTTGATAAATATATCAAAAGGGTGATTTTTTTTCAAATTTAAATTTTGTGATATTTATATTGTGGTCTACCTACTTTGCCGTATTCTACCAATTTATCTATTTTGTTTTCTTTTTCCATATATTCAAGGTATCTTCTAACGGTTACCCTTGCTATACCTAATTTTTCTGCTAGACCCTCAGCTGTAAAATCTTCATAATTAATTTTTTCTATTTCGTCCCATATAGCTCTATATGTGTATTTATTAAGTCCCTTAGCAAAATCATCTTCACTTTGAGAAGCATTTGAACTAGATATTAGCTTATCTAAGTCCTTTTGTTCAATAACATCATTTTTTTTAAACTCATAGTATCTACTCTTAAATTGAATAAGTGACTCTTTAAATCTTTCAAAATTAAAAGGCTTAATAAGATAATCTACAACTCCAAATCTAAAAGCTTCTTGTACTCTTTCAATAGATTTATCTGCTGTAATTAAAATAATATCTATATCTATTTCTTGTTCCCTTATCCACTTCAAGAAATCAATCCCATTTTCTTTTGGAAGATATACATCAAGCAAAATTAAATCTGGCTTTTTAATTAATATATATTTTTTTGCATCATCAAGATTAGAAACTGCTTTATACAAATTAAATCCTTCTACTCTTTTTAAAAACTTAGAGTTTATCTCCCTAACCATAGGATCATCTTCAATAATCATTACTTCAATCAAGCTTTCCACCCCTTACCATTGGTATAATTATATCCCAAATAACACCTTCGTCTATATCAAAATCTATTGTACCGTTATACGTATCAATTATTTTCTTTACAATATACATACCATGTCCTCGCTGCCCTTCTTTTGTCGAGAACCCTTGGTCATATATCTTTTCCCTATAATCTAATGGAATTCCACCACCATTGTCTTTAACTTTTATACTTAAGAAATGATTATTTTCAACTATTTTTATATATACAAACCCAGTCCCATCATTTTTGACTTCATCTAGTGAGTTTTCTATTAAGTTTCCTACAACTGATACAATTTCTTGTGACGTCATATACTGAGGTAGTTTTGTAAGCTTAGAATTTTCATCTATTTTCAACTTAACCCTAGATTCCTCAGCTTTATTATACTTTGACAACAGTAGAGCTGATAATGAAAGGTCTTTTATACTTTCTGTTAATATATTACTTATATTACTTCTTGCTCTTGCTACATCAGATATAAACTGTAGAGCTTCCTCGTATTCTTCCAGCTGTATGAGTCCTGATATAGTATGAAGCCTATTCATAAATTCATGGTTTTGAGCTCTTAAGGACCATGCCATTTTTCTAACACCTGTTAGCTCTTCTGCCATTCTTGTTACCTCTGTTTTATCTCTAAAACTAGCAATAGCTCCTACAACCTTACCTCTATTAATTATAGGAATTCTATTAGTCATTACTATTGTATTGTTTATTCTCTGCTCTTTTTCAAATTCAGATTTTGCTGTTTCTAATACATTAATCATAGATGAATTTGGAATAAGCTCTTCTATGTCCTTTCCTATAATATACTCCTTATCAACCCTATTTTCAAAGTTTAATATATTTAAGGCTGAATCATTTATAAGAGTAATTCTACCTATATGATCAACAGCTACTAACCCCTCATGAATAGCATCAAGAATTCCCATCTTTTCATTATAAAGATTTGTTATTTCGTCAGGCTCAAGTCCTAGCAAAGTATTCTTTATATTGTTTGCTAATAAAAATGCCCCTATTGTACCTACCGTCAACCCTCCAAGGGCAATTAATATTATATATATAATGGCTGTATGCTTAGCATCTTCAATGCTATGGGTAAGTGTACCTACACAAACAAAACCTATCTCTTTCTTATTTTCTGGATCATATATTGGAGCAAAAGCTCTCAATGATTTTCCCAATGTTCCAGTAGCCTCAGAAATATATGTTTCTCCCTTATTAGCAGCTCTATACTCATCTCCTCCAACAAACCTTTTTCCTATCATTTCAGGGTTTGGATGAGAATATCTAATTCCATCTGTATCTGCTACAATTATGTACTCAACATTTTCTAAATTCCTAAGTTGCCTATTTACATAAGGCCCAATATTTTTGTTTGGATCCTTAGCCTCTAGCGCATCTATTATCTCACTTGAATGTGCAACCATCTCAGCTACATTCATAACATTAGTTCTAGCCTTGCTTTCAATATTTCCAGTCATCCACGAGGCGACAAAAGAAATGATTATAGATATAGAAACAAACACAACTATGATAACCAATAATGTAATCTTTGTTTGAAGCTTCATCGTTTTTTTCATATTCGTCACCTCACCCTTAATATATGCAAATTTAAGTTTTATAATTAAAAAGCTTAAAAACACGGAATCATAGAAGACAATCGTCTTCCATTTCTCCGTGTTTATTTTAACATATATTTAATAATTTTTTTGTATTAAAATTTTATAACATTTTTATTATACAGCAGTTTGACTACCTAACTTTTCCATTTTCTTTTTTCCTAGCAATTTAAATGCATAAGAAACAATGAATGGACAAACGATAGCAGATATTACACATGCTGCTGCAACTTGTGCAGTAGCTACCGTTGCTACAACAGCTAATGTTGGATCTGCTGCTGCAACAGCAGCTGGCGTTGCTACAGCATTTCCTGCAGTTGATCCCGTTGCTAAACCAATTATAGGTTCTTCTTTAAATAATTTTAATAATACATAAGCTCCTATTCCAGTAAATGCAGCTATTACTCCTAATAATATACCAGGACCTCCAGCGTTTACAATAGTTCCAAGATCCATTCCTGCACCTAATGGGAATGAAAAGAATGGGATTAGTAATAATTTACTACTTCCAAGGAAAGTTCTCATATCAGAATCAAGATTTCCTAAAATCATTCCTATTACTATTGGAACCATTACTGCTACAAGTGCCATAAAAGGAACTTGTGCAAGTCCTGATGCACCTAATGCAACCAATGTAAAAAATGGACCATCTTTTAAAGATAATATAGCATAAGCACCTACATCTGTTTCATCACCATACTGAGAAGCAAGAGATGCATATAATCCACCATTACAATTTGTTAGTGCTGCAAGGATTGCTAGTGGTGATAAACCTAATACTCCAGCAGGACCGAAAACTTTTCCTACAAATATACCAATTCCAGCACCTACTATAAATTTTCCTGTTATTAATAATGCACCTTTTTTTAATGCCTTTGGCGCTAATTTGAAATTAATTTGTGAACCAATTAAAAACATAAAACAAGCCAAAATTGTTGATGATGCTGGTTTACTAAATAATGCAGTTGTAAAGCCACCAATTTCTAGAAATTGGGGAAAAAATGTATTAACTAATACCCCTAAAAATAATGGAACAACCATCATACCGCCTGGAATTTTATCAAGTGTTTTCTTAATTGGAATTTGCATTTTAATCCCTCCATTTATTTTTTATTTTAGCTTCTTGCTAAGTTTTCTTGTAATCTTGCTACTCCAGTTTCTATTGCTGCCTTTTTTATTGCTTTAGCTACATTAGCTGCAACAGATTTGTCTAATGCATATGGAATTACATTTTCATCATTTAAGTCTTCATCTTTTATTATAGAAGCTATAGCGTAGGCTGCTGCTATTTTCATTTCTTCATTAATTTCCTTTGCTCTAACATCCAATGCCCCTCTGAATATTCCTGGGAAAGCTAACACGTTGTTAACTTGGTTTGGAAAATCTGAACGTCCTGTACCTATTACTCTTGCCCCTGCTGCTTTTGCTGCCTCTGGCATTATTTCTGGAGTTGGATTTGCCATAGCAAATAATATAGAATCCTTATTCATTTTTCTTACCATGTCTTGACTTACTACACCTGGTGCTGAAACTCCTATAAACACATCTGCACCTACTAAAGCATCTTCTAAAGTTCCATTAACGTTATCTGGGTTAGTTATATTTGCAAGTTCCTTCTTTGCATCATCTATATTTTCCATCCCTCTATAAAGAATACCAACTCTATCACATACAATTAGATTCTTTACTCCTGTAGAAAGTAATAGTTTACCTATAGCAGTTCCTGCTGCTCCTGCACCATTTATAACAACCTTTATATCTTCCATTTTTTTGTTAACTACTTTTAAAGCGTTTATTATCCCTGCAAGAACAACTATTGCAGTTCCATGTTGGTCATCGTGAAATACTGGTATATCAAGTTCTTTTTTTAATCTTTCTTCAACTTCAAAGCATCTTGGTGCCCCAATATCTTCTAGATTAATTCCGCCAAATCCTGGAGCTATAAGTTTTACTGTTTTCACTATCTCATCGACATTCTTTGTATCTAGGCATATTGGAAATGCATCAACATTTGCAAATTCCTTAAATAATATTGCTTTACCTTCCATAACAGGAAGCCCTGCCTTAGGTCCTATATCTCCTAAGCCTAATACTGCTGATCCATCTGTAACTACTGCAACTAGATTTCCTTTTGAAGTATACTCATAAACGTTTTCTTCATTCTCATGAATCTTTCTACATGGTTCTGCAACTCCAGGAGTATAAGCTAAACTTAAATCCTCTCTTGTATTAATTTCCACTTTAGATTTTATTTCTAATTTTCCTATGTTCTTTTCATGTAATTTTAAACTTTCTTCAAAATAATTCATTTTAATATCTCCCTTCATTTTTTATGTCAATTTCGGAATCGTTTGCCGTGAATAAATAATATCATCAACCAATAATTATTAAAATATTTTAAACTTTAAAAATATATTATGGTCATAAAGAATATTTTGTTATATGTTTAACAATGAATTCCAAATCTTTGCACACTTCTTAAAAGTATAATTTTCTATATAATAAAATAAGGATTAACTCCTACGAGTTAATCCTTATGACAAAATACTTATTAAAGTGTAAGAACTATTTCTCCTCACCTTGCTTCATAGTGTATAAATAATATGAAGTAAAGCCTTTACATGCTAATAATTTTGATGTTCAATTTTTGTATATTTCAATCTATGTACTTATTACTATAATTATTTTATATCCTAAAAGACTCAATATCTCTAATCATAATATCTATTAACCCTAAAAAACCCCAATTAAGAATTTTAGAAACAAGATTCAACCTCCTTAATGATAAGAGCGCTAAATTTTTAAGTTCTTCGTCAACTGTACCTGTAATCTTTATTTGACCTAGAGCAATAGCAATAATAATCTGGTCACTCTGGACCATAAGTATTTCATTATCATTATCATTATCAAGTTGTACTTTTATAAAATCTGTGTCAATATTACTTGGCTTCATGTATTCCATATCCCAAAACTCTTCGATAATCTTCTGTGGCAATGATGCAATATTGTTGTTACCATATTTTTTTATATGTGATACTAATTCACTTAACGTGTCACTTCCTTCATCACTCCCAAATGGAGCTTCTTCATCTGCACAATCGAAGTAGAAATCATCCTTAAAATGCGCAACGAAATTTGGATGAGAAGTTTTTCTATGAGGCCCTATTTCTTCATCATCAAAATAGTACCGATTAATAAAATCATAATCTAGTACTTCTTTATACCCTTTTTTAATCTTTTGATTAATCAGATTTAAAGCTTTCTTTTTACATTCTTCTTCTGAATCAAATTCCTTAATTTCATATTTTCCTGTAGTTCCATTCTTTCCATAGTTAACAGCGAAATCATTTCCTTTATAATTAATCCACCAAAACTTGTCTGATTTTTCATCTTTATATACAAATGCCCTTTTCATTTCTTTCCTCCTAATACTCTCAACTACTACTCATAATTATACTAACATCAACTAATATTGATAAAGCATTTGATATACTAAACTAATTCAAATTTCAACCCAGTCAATCTATTAATCTTATTTAACTGCTCTTCATTGAAAAAACCTATTAAACATGTTTGATCTACAACTGAAACTGCAAACTTTTTATCGTACTCATAGGCTGAAAGAATCTTATTTAGTTTTTGTATTAAGGTCATATCAAACCAATCATCGTCAATTTCCAAATCCCATCTATAGAACTTTTCATTAAAATTAAAAGAAATCCACGCTTTATTACTATCAATATCAACACAGTCTTCAATGTTATTTAAACTTAAATATCCTCTAGACATCTTTATAAGTCTTTCTATTATTTCTACATATATTCCACTGTCCTCAATACATTCCGTATCAAAATACCATATATCATCAGATATTGAAATCCATTCTCCATCTGATATTTCTATTTCGCTACCTAATGCTATTAATAGATATATATAGGGTTCATTTTCAATATCTTTGCGTTCTACTACATTAAAAATTTCATTTGTTTCAATATCAGAATTTAAACTGACACCTATTTCTTCAAGATTATTTAATTGCATTTCCATTGGTATTCTTAGCTTTTTCTTTTTAAATAATTTAGAAAACATAAATTCCTCCAAATAAATATATTATCTACTCCAAACTATAGTTAGCCACCAAACTCATAAATTCTTTTTCATACTTTTCAAGCCTTGCCTTATCTTGATGCGAATTTAAAAAAGGCTTTCTTTTACCAATTACTAAAATATCTTTCTTTTTTCCATCGTAGTTAAGTGGCTGTTCCAGTTTTAGATATGGGGCTAGTACGGATGAATTCACATTTTTTATATTCGCAGTTAACCAAGCCACTTGTTCAGTTGTAAATAAATTTGTTGGAAACTCTAGCCTTTTCAAACTACAAATTTTAGCAAGAGGTGTTATATCATTATCAATAACTTTTTTAGCAGAAAATATTAGAGTTTTTAGATTTTTCGCAAATGAAAGTGGTTTTAAAGACTCCAAAACATACTTGTTCCATACTTTATCCCCGAAATATAGTTCCTCAAGTGCAGGTGCAAGAGGAATTTCTTCTAACGTATGCATTCTAGTAAAGTCGTCAAAAGAAATACCTTTTAGATTAATATTTTTTGATAAATCCCAAAGGTGTTTAGCTCTTTGATTCCAAAAGAATAAAAGATATTCTACATCAGTAAGCATTTCCAGCTTTGCAAAATCAGAAACCAGAGGGCATTTCCAAAAATGAATTACTTTAAGCTGTTGTCCATAATTTTCTATAAAATAATTAAATGTATCTTGTGTTAAACCACTAATCTCCACTTCCGTTATGTTTGGTTTATTTTTTAATATATCAATATCATTATATGTTATTCTACCGCCTGAGATAGAAGGTTGTACTAACGATAAGTATTTTTCATTTGTTTCATTTCTAATAGCGAAATCTTGCAAGTAATATTCTAATCCTTTTTTATTATCCATTCATTTTCACCGCCATGTTTATACTTCTTAATTATACTAACATCTCCATTTTATACAACTACGTAGTAATTTATAATTTAAATATATACTAAAGATAGTATTCTTTGTAACGCAATTAAATCTATTTATAAATTCTTAAATTTCAACATTGATTTAAAACATAGCCTAAATATAAAAACCTCATTTATTTAATGCTCAACTTTTCTATAGCTTCTTTTTCATTTGCCAAGAAAATATATCCTTTCCATTATTACACTCATATATGAAATCTTTTAAACTTTTACTAGAATAAATAGAAAAGTCTCCAACTATTGCAATTTTCATCTTATAATTAATATATTTTTGTAAAATCTCCCCTGCAAGGCCTGTTCTTAATTTGAAAAAGTCCTCACTTATTACACACTTATTCAAAATCATACGATTACTGCCTGTTTCATAACTAACCGTTGCCATAATATCTAATGCCGATTGAACATCAGTTATCAATATCTCCCTGCTGCTTATAATGGCAATCTCTACATTATTTTCTTTTATAATATCTATATTCATAATTATCCTCCAATGTATAAATAAACTTAATTCTTTAAAGACTTTGCAAGGCGAAATCCAAGGTCGTCTATTCCAAAGGTAGGGTGACTACGGCGGCGATTCATTGCCATACAACCCCTTTCAGGGTCACACCAACCACCACCACGAAAAACTCGATAAGAACCGTATACTTCCTTATCATATACATCCCAACACCACTCCCAAACGTTTCCTAACATATCATACAATCCCCATGGATTCGGTTCCTTTTTTCCAACTTCATGGGTTTTGCCATCTGAGTTTTCTTTATACCATGCAGTATTATCAATATCTCCATATCTAACTTCATTGCTTCCTGCTCTACATGCATATTCCCACTCTGCTTCAGTAGGGAGACGATATCCGTCAGCTTCCCAATCACAGGTTATATCTTCACCGTTACCACTTATAGAATAACATTCCTTTAATCCTTCTTTCCTAGAAATTAAATTACAAAAATAAATTGCTTCCTTCCATGAAATATTCTCAGCTGGATTTTTATCCCCTTTAAAATAAAAAGGAGCTTCTTTTGTAATTTCAAAATATAGATCTTGGGTTACAGGATACTTAGATAGAAGAAAAGGTTTTATATTTACATTCCATTTACGTTTTATTCTATCGTCATTTAAAACTATTACTCCCCCTGGAATTTGTACCATCATTTCATCTACATATCTATTTATTTCATTAGACACTTTTATATCCTCCTAATTTATGCTTTATATTATAGTCTACGTGCCTACTCTACAAGCATTGAAATAGTGCTTAACATATTTTCTATAAATTTTACACTTCCCCAGAGGATCACTCTTACTCTTTTATCTTTCTCATCATATTTTACTTGAATTGAAGATTTACCTATTCCTGGTTCTTTGCAATTTGCCACAGCTACAAGTGTATTTGATATTCTTATATACTCATCCTTTTCAATTTCACTAATATCAACAACAGTTGATACATTTACTCTCTGTTGTGTATCCTCTGCCTTTTCTCCCCCAGTAACGTAATCCACACTTAACTCTTTATCACTTTTTTCATTGTTTATTTGAACATTATTATTTTCCATAAAAACACTTAAGTTATGTCCTGAAATTCTCCACTGCTTTCCAACTTTACTTGCTCCAAGTTTTCCTTCAGTTATAAATTTTCTTATAGTTTTATGATGCATTCCTAACATTTCTGCAATTTGATCTATTGTATAAAAGCTTTCTCCCATTATACTTTCATCCTTTCATAATTACTCTATGACCAAATTATAATGCACTTTCTTTCATTATGCAATCATAGAATTGTATTTTATTGAATTTTATTGCTATTTATTGATATTCATTACCTTTTGAATTTCCAAAGACATTTTTTATGTATATTATGGCATAGATATATTTTATTATAATTTAGTAAAACATATTAAATATATGGTTGTTAAATTTAACTAGATGAAAATGTAATTAAAAACAATTAAAGGAGAGACAACTATGAAAAAAACACTATGTACATTTTTATCCATATTCATTCTATGTGCTTCAATTTTATCTTTAAATACTAATGTAGTATACAGTAATGAATATATTAGAATTCAAGATGCTAGTTCACAAAAAGTTTATAATTATCTTTATAAAGACCTTACAAATATAGGTAGTAGAGTAGATTTTTTGTTTAAAGCTATTGTAACTTCAAAACAAGGTAAAACAAAAGAAGAACTAAAAAACTATTTAAAAGATATTGAGTTTTTACAAACTGAAATAGGCTATCTTTCTGATAATATGAAAAGTGATTATAAAACACTTAAGTTGAACGAAACATATTCACAAGCTTTATTGTTTGAAATAATAATAGCCTCTGTATATGATTTAACTCTTTTTCAATTAAAGGAATATATAAATGCAGATACTCCTGAAGAAGAATATACTGCTTCAACTAGGCTTTTTAAATCGTTAAATCATGCTAGAGAGCACCTTGAAGATATAAAACAACTTGTTCCTCAGTAATAACAAGAGCATCTTATTTAACAATACAAAACGGAGTTACTTTGGATTTTCTAAAGTAACTCCTTATTTAATTAATACCTATACAGTTATTTTGAATATATTGCTATGTTCACTATAATGATGTACAATCATATTTGGCAAATTTCAAAGAGGAGAAAAAGATGAACCAAAATATTAACGCACAAATAACGATACAAGAAGAAATTCAAAGACAAAACTCCTTTGTAGAGTTTTTGAAGAAAGAGTGTGTACTAGTTATATCATTATTACTATCTGTTTGTAGTTGCTTTATTTCAACACCAAAGTTATCTTATATTGACTTTAAAGTACTTATATTATTATTTAATCTTATGATAGTAATAGCTGCATTTAAAGAGCTTAAAGTTTTAGATAGCATTGCTATTGGTTTATTAAAAAAATGCAGATCCTATACTTCAATATCGCTATCATTAGTTTTTATAACCTTTGTATCATCTATATTAGTTACCAATGACGTTGCTTTAATAACCTTCGTACCGCTTAGTATAGTTATTTCAAGAAAGGCTAATATCGATGTTTTAAAAATAGTGATATTTCAAACACTTGCTGCAAATCTTGGAAGTAGCTTTGCCCCTATGGGCAATCCTCAAAACTTATTTATATATTCATATTATAATTTTAGTGCTATGGATTTCTTTAGAATAACAGCGCCAATGCTTTTGTTATCTATAGTTTTTTTATTGGTTTTGATATTTAAAGATAAAAAGATGAAATTAAGTCTTAATTTAGATGATATTAAGGTTGAAAATAAAAATCATATTATTATATTTACAGGGCTATTTTTTATAATTCTATTATCTGTTTTTCATATATTAGATTATAAGGTTACTTTTTTAGTTACAGTTATAATAGTTTCAATTCTAAATAACAAACTATTTTCACAGATTGATTTTTCTTTATTGGTTACATTTATAGGATTTTTTATATTTGTGGGAAATGTGTCCACATTAGAAAGTGTAAAAATATTTATGGAAGGTGTCTTGGATAGTGGTAAATCTACTTTTATATTTTCTATTTTATGTAGTCAGGTAATTAGTAATGTCCCTGCTACTATGCTTTTGTCTGGTTTTACTGACTACTCTAAGGAACTACTGCTTGGTGTAAATATTGGTGGTATGGGTACTTTAATAGCATCTCTTGCCAGTGTCATTTCTTATAAGATTTATACTAGTGAGTTTGAAAAAGTTAATGATAAGTATCTTAGAGTATTTACTTTCTATAATACATTAGGTCTCATTATTATAATTCCTTTTATATACTTATTTGTAATATAGTTTTAATGACTAAATTACATAGTTTTATATCAAAATTTCATATACTGAATATAATGTTATATGGGGTGATATATATGAAAAAATTTATCAATTATCTTTGTTTTGGACTATTTTTTAATGCACTGTATCTAATTTCAAATCAATTTGATTTATTGCCAGATTTTATTGAAGGGTTATGTGGGGGAGTAGGTCTTTCTTTAATATTAATAGGGACTTATACTGAAAATGATCGTATATCTAAGATAAGAGATTATAAGGAAAGCTTAAGAATTAGGTTATTTGAAAACAAGCATTAGATGTACCTAATGCTTGTTTTCAATTCCTTTTTACTTTGTTGATTAATATAAAGCTTTAGTATATTTCTTTTTTTCTGTAGAAAGTAAGTATAATCATTGCGACAAGCCCAGCAATACCAGTAGCTAAATAAACCTGTCTGAAGCCTTCATTCAATGTTTTTTGGAATTCTGATTCGATTTTAGGAGCAAGCTTATCTATCTCTGCAAGGTAGTTGTTATTTGCTTCTTCAAAGCTCTTTGGTATAGCATCTTTCAAAACTCTCATCTTACTTATAGTATCATTCATATCTGCTTTGGCTGACTCTATTGAGGAAATTGCAGTTAACATCTCCTTACGTTTAGCTTCTGTCACATCAATTTTAGAAAGCATTTCACTGCGTTTTTTCTCAAGCTTTTTAAGTTCCAAACTCAAGGTATTCTTTGCTTTTGTAAGTTCACCTATCTTAGTCTTTATATCTGCAGGAGTTCTAACATCCTTAAGTTGTTCTAATACATTTGCAGGAATCTTTGATTTTACATCATCAGGAATCATATCAATAACGGAAGGGGCTCCACCTGAGTTACCTTGGGCAGCATTTGTTCCTTGTTCCATTCCTTGATTCATCATTTTTGTCATCTGATCATAAAGAGCATTAAGCTGTTTAATTCCCTCTTCCTGTGATGAAATAGCCTTTTTCATCCCTGCTATTCCTGTATCCATTCCGGCAACTGCCTTTTTCATTCCATTTATACCATTAGTCACTCCAGCAACACCTGATTTAAGCTCTGTAATGCTTTTATCCATTTCAGGTATACCAGATTGAATACCGTCTATACCCTTTTGAATACCATTTTGAATTTCAGCTATTACTTCTGGAGTATTTTCATTAAACATTTCAGTTGAAAGAGTTTTTATTCTTTCAGTAATATTTGTTACATCGGCAGTCTTCATCAGTTCAACCAAATCATCACTCATCTTGTTGCTTCCATCGCCCTCCATGTTAATTTCTATTTTTGTCATTGAAGAAATATCAGGGAATTCTACACCATCTAGTTTATCCTTCATGTTTGGATCTGACTTAATTTTATCCATTCTTTCTGTCAACTCTTGTGCATATGGCAGTTGTGATACAGTAACTTCTTTTGGTAAAAGTTCCATTACATTTGATTGTACGTTACTTCCTGCATGTGCAATGAAACCTACCATTATTGCAGGTGCTATAGTTGTTCCAATAGATCTTATAAGAGAAAGAGCTGCAAGGGCAGAATTGGCTTCTTCTTGTCTAGTATTCTCAAGCATCATATAATTCAGAGGAGCACCTATGGTAAATCCCATTCCAAGTCCCATTAACATTAGACTTATTACTACATTTACTAATCCAGGATGTTTAGTTGTAACAAGTATTAAAAATGCCGCTCCAGCAACAGAAATCATAAAGCCTAGCATTAGTATACTTTTAGCTCCATATTTATCAATAAGTTTACCAGAAAATGGTGCACCCACTCCTGCAAATAAACCAAGTATTATAACGAAGTATCCACCACTACCTGAAGCTATTTTCATAGCATTTTCGGAAAATTGAGGTATGAATACCGTTCCCATTAAAATAATTCCTGTAATAAAGCTAATTACAAAAGTTACAACAATTCGTGGATTTGTAAAATAGCTTAAATTCATCACCGGGTCCTCTGCTCTTTTTTCTGCAAATATAAAAATAGGAAGCAGTACTATAAATGTAATTATAAAAGGATACACCGATGTACTTTTAACACTATCACTGAAATTAAAGAAGTCTATATTTTTAAGTCCATATAATAATGACAGTATAATACAAACAAGAAGTAAAATTCCAAATATATCAATTTTACTTACATTGTCGCTCTTATTATTCTTCAGTGATATTAAACCTGCGACTATTATAAATATTGTTATTGGTATATTTATATAAAATATATACTGCCAGTTATTCTTACCAAATATATCTAAAATTGCACTTCCTGCAGATGAACCAAATATGTTGGCAATTCCGTATACTCCACCTACAAGCCCTAATGCCATTCCACGTTTTTCGGGAGGAAATGTAGTTCCAAATTCAGCAGTAGCAATTGGAACTATTCCCCCTCCCCCTATAGCCTGAACAACACGCGCAACAAGAAGCATTGTAAAGCTTCCCGAAAGCTGTGAAAGACCACAAAACAAGGACCCTATACCAAATAAGAAAATCGCAGTTAAATATACATACTTTCTTCCAAATTTGTCAGCTAATTTACCCATAATTGGTATACTTGCTGCGTATGCTAGTGTATAAATTGTTATCATCCAAATGCCTGTTTTATCATCAACCATAAGATTTTTTTGAATAATCGTTCTGGCAGGAGTTACTATACCTGTATCAATTGCACCCATAAATAGCCCTAAAAGATAAATTGATGCTATCAACCACAGGCTGCGGCTACTTTTTGTGTCGACGCTATTGCTTTGTTTTTCCCTCGACATGCTTCTTCTCCTCCTAAATCTTAATAAAATCCATCATTTCATCAAAGGTCAGATATTTTAATTTTATATTATTTAGCATACTCGACATAACAAAGAATGATAATTTATCTATATCTTTATTTGTATTTATATTACCGAGATTTTGTTCAGCGAAAAGTATATCCTTTATTTTTTTATGAAATTCATCATGGTAGATATTAGGACAACCTGATTGACTACCGTCAGCCATTTCCCAAAAGAATCTCAAGTATTGGCTTACAAATGTTTCTAAAGATATATATATCCTATGTAACTTATCCTTCATTGGTAATTTTTGTTCCTTCATTTCATCAGCAAGCTTCATGGTACCTTCCCAGTCACTTAAAAAAATTTGATATACCAAGACCTCCTTATTCTCGAAATAATTATAAATGGTACCCGTACCAATCTCGCACTTTTTCGCAAGCTTGCGTATGCTGAAATCACTAAAGCTTCCCTCAAGAAGCATTTCTTTTCCATTTAGCAAAATAGTTTCCTTTATATTTTCGATTATCTTTGGCACATTTTTCCTCCTAATATAATATGAACACTGTTCGTGAACTATGTTCATATTATATTTTAAATAGAAATATATGTCAATATTAGGTATGATGTTTTTATTTTTGTTAGTTCCCAAAAACAAAAAATACCCTCAGTCGTTAAGTCTGAGGATATTTAGAACACACTAACAATTCAAAATTTTAATATAAAGGTTGTTGGTTTTTGCAAGGTGGAAATCCATTGATATCATTAATCATAGAGTAATCATATTGTTTTAGAGCAAACTGTGCCTGATATAAATACTCCATAACATAAAGTTTTTTACCATCTGCACTACATAATATCCCTGATGTTCCTTGTCCATTCTTAAACGATATTCCAATTGGTTGACCCATTAAGTATCTAATTTTTTGTTGCCATCTCATAATTATTCCTCCTCTTTAAGGCATTATATGTTCTTATGTCAATGAGGGTACCTTTTCGTAATGTAATTTATAAGAGGCTATCTTATTTAAATGTTAATATATCAACTATTGTACAAGGATTTGCAGTTTTATAGTCTATCTTTTTACCTTTTAATTCGCTTTCGATTTCTTCTAATTCAAAAGCTACTCTTTTCTCATCTACTATATCCTTTTCATATGATAGTATATTATAAACCTCTAGTATCTCCCCTTTATATACTGCTATAAGTGTGTCTTGATTATATAGTCTATTTTTATCTATTCTCCAAGATCTTCTAATTCTATCTTTTAGTCCTTTTTTCGTATTTGGAACCTCATTTATTTTTATAACTACCATTTATAGCACCCCCCTTATATTATTTAAATTCATCTCTATTATTCTATTTATTACTTATTTATATTCTTTTAATATTATTATTCTCCTTTTCATTTTCTTATTATATTCTATCAACATTATATTGTATTTATTTAGCCCTCTTATGCAACTCTATTACCCTTCTTATACTATTCTATCAATATTCTTTTGGTATTCTATAAACTCTCTATTTCTAATATACTATTAGCCAATAAAAAATAGAGTGCCTTTAATTAATCAAAAGTACTCTAGATATTATAGTTTAATCGAAGTTTATATACTGTATTTCTTTATATCCTTTTCTAACTCCCATTTCTTTAAAGTTAATGCCTTTTACTAAATGAGAAAAATCTTCACTACCTTCAAATATAACCCTTCCATCTTCTTTTCTTATTTGTATTCTATCTACTTTATAACAACTTACTCCTATTCCATTTTTAATACCTACAACATACTCAACGTTTAATGCTTTTTTTATATTCATCTTCCAAGCAGACAATGTAGCTTCTTTTATTTGCTCCTCTGTTGATGTAGTGCAAACTGTATTATTTATAACAACTAATAGTACCTTTTCATTTAACATATCTTGTAAGTTCATACCACAACCCCCTTATAATTTATTACTTATATTTCAATATATGCAAATTCCCCATAGAAATTTCCACTTTCGGTGAAAGTATTTATTTAATTTCATAAAGAAAAAATATAAAACTTTTTCTTTTTAATTTATACTCACACTTTTATAAATTTAACATATCATATCATTGAGGTGTTATTTGAAAATTAAAGGGGGATACACATGTTATCTGATAGAAATTTTGTAAAACAATCCTTAGATATTAACTTATTCTTTTTGAGAATTATGAAAGAACATGCTTATTTTATTGATGGTGCTCTTCTTGAAAAAAATGCTGACTTAAAAGAGCAAGCAATAATGTTTAATAAAACTTTTAGCAATCTTCTTGTAAGAGCAGCAAAATTAGGTCAGGGTGTAGTTGGTCTAAAAAATGATATGGTTACAGAATACACTTTAAGTGCTGAAAAAATGTCTGAGTTTTTAACTGGAGTACCTATAGATAGAAATATAACTAAATTAGAACTACAACTTGCTTGCCCTCATGATATTAATCACTGTAGCCAAGAGCTAGTTAAAGATGTTTTTGAACTAAATTGTAAAGTTATAGAAGCTGTTAAAGATATTATTGACTTTAAAGCACAAGCTTTAAATGCTGTTTTAGAATGTAAGCTTTATACTACTACTTATCCTCTATTACTAGACCATATTAGAAGAGAAGCTGAACTTTTCTTAGATATATTATTAAAATTACAAAGAAGAGATGATATAAATATAATTGAGGATGCCCTTAAGCAAGAAGCTTTTTGGAATACAATAATGGCTGAACACTCTGAATTTATAAGAGGATTCTTAGATCCTACTGAAAGAGATTTAATTGAAGTAGCCGATGAGTTTGCAACTGAATTCTATGAATTAAGAAGAGAAGCTTTAGCTGCAGCTGAAAGAACTGGTACACTTGATGTAGTTACGGATAGAAGTATAGAAGCAACTAAGAGAATTAGAGACTTTAACAAACAAGCAAGCGAAGGTATGTTAGAGTGTAAAATTAGATCTATAGCTATACCATTATTAGCAGATCATGTACTAAGAGAATCTAATCACTTCTTAATGTTACTAAGAAAATACGATTCTGAGATATAAATTTTAAAGAAGAGACCATCATTTCTGATGGCCTCTTCTTTAAAGTTAATCAATATATATATTTTTACAATACAAGAAGGTTTCAAGAAAACTAAAAGGCCTGGCTCCGATGGAATATCGGAATCAGACCTTAGTTGCTAAAAGTTAAGATAAACCGGTTCAATTTTCAACATAACCTTGCTTAGTCCGTATAATTTTACCCCAATCATTCTTTCTTTTTCGGTAACCAATTAAAGAAGTGACACGAATAAATGATAAGACATAACGATAAAAGGCAGTTTCTAGAATTACCATGATTAAAGCTTTTAATACATCTAGTAAATGAAGTCGTATTCCTTGGGTATATATTCTTTGAAAAAAGGCAGTCATTGAAAGAATTATATTATAAGCTGTATAAATAAGCATAAGTTTAATCATGTAAGGTACGTATAAAACATTTAAATACCAAGCTAATACAATATTTAATAATCCTGCTACTTCAATAAATGGAGCCAATAACTCAAAAATTAAATAATAGATATAAGCAAAAGCTCGGGAAATACCAGATTTAAATACAAGCATCATTTGACGGTAACCAAATAACGATTGGAACAAACCAATATACCATCTTCTTCTTTGTGTTATGATATCTTTTATTGAGGAAGGAGATTGACTCCAACAAATGGCATGCGGTTCATAGGCTAAGCGACATTTTCTATTATTATTTACACAAAACGTATTTAGTCTCATTACCAATTCCATATCTTCTCCAAGTGTATCTGTACTGTAACCTCCTACAGCAATAACAATGTCTTTTTTGAACAATCCAAAAGCACCAGATATAATCAAGTTAGCATTAAATTGATCTAATAGAATTCTTGAAGCCAAAAAAGAACGATCATATTCTACAACTTGCATCCCAATAATAGGATTCCAAGGAACTCTGTAGTCCATTACTTTACCATTTTTCATTTGGACGCTCTGCGCAACTCTTATCAATCCACCCACTGCAATGATTTTTTCATCTCTTAATACTGGCTGAACAATTTTTTCTAAGGAATCACCTTGTAATAAGGAATCTGCATCAATACTAACGAAATAAGGAAACTTTGAAACATTTATTCCAGCGTTTAGCGCATCTCCTTTTCCCCCATTACTCTTTTTTACTAGAGTAATGGTGATGTTCTTGATTGTAGTCTCGTATATGGAGTGCACTTTTTCCGTAGGAATTCTTTTATGAATAGGACGTTGCGTTTTCCTCATTTCAAAGGCCTCTACAATCAAATTTGTAGTATTGTCTG
The DNA here is from genome assembly GCF_058146105.1 of Sporacetigenium sp. TC11. Taxonomy (NCBI): domain Bacteria; kingdom Bacillati; phylum Bacillota; class Clostridia; order Peptostreptococcales; family Tepidibacteraceae; genus Sporacetigenium; species Sporacetigenium sp. TC11. The sequence goes on from NZ_JBYVNY010000008.1 coordinate 140,190, forward strand.
AAGATCCATCATCTACAATAACTATCTCATAGAGTTTATAGTCTAAATTCAAAAGACTTTTAATGGTATCTACAATTGTGACTTCTTCATTGTAAGCTGGTATTAAAATAGAAACAGGCACATAATATTTGTGCTTTATTTCATTATGTAATCGATGCATTCGATCTTGCACATATAAACGAATAGCCCCGTAAAATACAGTAAAAAACAGATAAGTTGTATAAGCAATCATGTAAAGAAGAAAAATGTAGCCGAATTTTTGTACTAAATACTCTAGGAATATAGTAATCATGCGCTTACTCTCACCCTCTTCTTCATTCGATACTGAATTATCTCTTTGGCATATTTATCTTCCCCATCAAAAACCTCTTTCAAGTCTTCTGAAGAAGCTTTTAAGTCAACCAAAGACTCACTAGCATTAAATCGAACATACCAATTTGTATCACTCAAAGCATTTTTTAACGCGTGAATAGTTTTGTTCGACTCATATGCTCCCAATGTTCTAGCAGATACAATCCTTAATTCAACTTCATCGGTTTGGTCAAGTAAAAAATGACATAGAACTGATTCAGCTGGTGCGTACCAATATTTTCTGAAATAACGAATATAGCTTAATCTCAACTCAAAGTCAGTTGTTGGCTTTTGCATTTCCTCTAAAAAAATCTCTTTGAATTGATCTGACACTTGTGTAATAAACATCACCATACCATGTTGGATACTATTAGAAAAATTATTATGAGAAATCCATAAGGATTGTGCTAATTTTTCCTTATCACCAGGATATTCCATTAACCCATCCCCTATCAACTTAAAATGATGAAACCATTGTTCATCAGATAATAGTTGGAAAATCTTTATTACCCATTGCTCTTTCCCACTTGAATACATAGCATGTAAAACATTTTCTCTTACATAAATGCTTGAATTATCTAAGTAACTAATAAAAATGTATAAAAAACTTTCTTTTGTCCAAAGCCCATAATTGAATTGTGCAAAAAAATGAGCAAAATAAGCTTTTTGCATATTTTCTTTTTTCGAGTATGACCAAGCTAAATATTCTATGACATCTTCTAATTCTTTAATGTATATCTGGGTAGATTCGTTTTCTTTCTCAAGATTTTCCAATGACCTTTGGAAGCACACTAATTCTGAAGATTTTTTCAATTTCTGTTTCAGTTTTTTGACATACATCTTATCTAATTCTTTACCATCTTTGATACTTTGTATTTCTTTCTTAATTTTTTTCTGATAATCAATTATTTTATTTTCAACTAATTTTATTTGATATGAATTATAAAAAATATAGCCTATGGTGTATAAAAGTATTAACATACAAATGAAAAAGTAAATATAAAGAATGATATTAACAATCATATTATTTATCTCCCCAATACATTTTCACTTCATAATATGAATCTTTTAATCGTTCATTTACTTTAACTTCTCTCTCTAAAGAGTTTAAAGGTGCATTATGAAGATTAAAAGTTTTGTCCTCATTTGAAGCTATTCCAACAAAAAACTGATTTATTTTTTTAGGTTCTACACCATAATTCTCATAATAGTCCTTGTGAATCATTCTATCTATAGGATCATAGAAATTCAATAAAAAATAAGGTATGCGAATTTCTACCATATCTTGTCCATATGAAAAGTCAGCACAAGAGTTATAATCCATATGAGTCGGATTACCATCACCATGGATTAATTTTCCCGTATTAAAAGTTTCATAACTTTTAATCTTTTCATCATCTTCAAGAATCTTATTTAAAACTTCAGGATTTCTTCTTATCATTTGAATTGGCACAAACCTAGTACTATCCTTTTTAGGATAGTTGATATAAGGATTTTCATTTGTTAAACGTTCCAGAAAGTTTTGCCTTAGACTGTTATAGCGCTCATGTACAAAAATTTCTGTATTTTCTTCCCCATTTACATGCAATAAAAAATCTATTGGTCTATTAAATTTGAATACATGATTCTTAGGGTTCGTTGATCCTAATTCATCTAAAAAATCCATACCAATAAAAAATTCTTCAGACCGTATATTATCTTTTTGTATTAAAAAATACATATAAGCATGATCTGAGGTTATTGATAAAGTGTAGTCATCTTCCACTATAGGTTCCACATCTTCCCAATCTGATAGGTTTCCATCTACTCTCATTAAGGTATTAGAACGATATGGTTCAAAAGTCATTAACCCATAATGTTGGGTTTCTGTTTGTGCATCATGCCATAAATTAGAAATATTTGGATTCACAGCATAAGCTGTATTCCAAGTTCTAAGGTACCAAGTATCTTGCCAAGAATTAATAATAGCGTGATTAATTTTTGCTTCTTTAAAAGTCTTTAACTTTTCGATAATTTGAATCCCTTGTTCTTTCTCAGATAACCGGATTTCATTTTGGTTACTTGCCCTAACACTCGGAATATTGAAATGTACAATTACAATAGGCTTTTTATGATAATTTTCCAGTAATGTTAAATAATTCGAAACTTCACCCTTAAGAAGAATATCACGATTTTGAGCATTGTCTTCTAACATCGTTAAAATTGATTCATTAGGTTTATCATATTTATAGGCTGCATACAATCCAGCTGCATTTTTTTCACTTGTATGGATGTGTTCTATATCTAATTGATTATATTTTCCAGCATATTCAGCATATTTAATTTTATATTCAAATGGATCAGATAAAAATGTATTCAAGAAACTGATAGGCCGTTGCTGATTGTATTTTTTTGTCTCATACTTAACCAATTTTTCCATTACCTGAGCCATTACCACTTCAAATCTATTAGCACCTTGTGTATAAAAGTACTCTCCAGTAAATGTAGTCGGATTACCTTCCTTCTCGTTGGTATAGGCGATAACGTCAGGATGCCAATCCTCACCTACTAAATATCCTACAACCCATTGAGAAATATCATATCTATAAAATCCATTCCCATTTACACTATTATTGATACTTATCTTTCTTCCATGGATTACATCAACTGCTTTTAATGCATCAAGCTTTAATCTTTCAATAAAGTCTTTATCGTATGCATCTTTGCTCCACTGTCCTGCATTATCTGCAACCCTAATTCCTTGTAAAAGATATAAGGGTTCTTCAGATACTGAATTGAACTTATATAAAGCTTCATAAAATGCTGCATTATAAATTGTATTGATTTTAATCGTGTTTGCACCCATTGCTTGTATATCTCTAAACCACTTAAGCCATGTATCTACATCAATCTTAAAATCTTTTGCTTGATGAAACGCTTTCGTTGAACCAACATCTACTCCTTTAATTTCAATAGGCTCATAATGTTTGTTAGCTACTTGTTTAGTATAGAGCTTCTGTTCGATTCTGTAAGGGACACTAATATTATCACCTTTTGATGTTGGTAAATATATTCCTTTAACATAATACAAATAACCAATCGTAAAGATAGATAAGATTATCAAAACACTGGAAATGATAAACTTTTTCACGCTGTCCTTCCCTTCTAGTTAACCATCTCATGTGCATTTCTAGATGGATGACTATATTGTTTTAGTGTATGAATATATTTATCAAGCCATTTTCCACGCTCAATTAAGTATGAAGACAATTGCTCCACAGCTTCTTGTTGACTTGATACATTTCTTTCTAGTGGTTGTAAATAATTAAAGTCATTATAGTTGGATAAGTCATAAACATATCCCCATGTTTGATCATTTCTTTCAATAGAACTGCCTAAGTAATTGACGGTATCATCAATATACTCTATTAACCGTTCTTCCTTTAATACGGTCTTTCGCAAACTATCGTACCGATGAATTAGTCCTTCAACAAAATCAGGATCTTTTAGCAGACTTTCATACAAAACTGCTCTAGTTAAAGTAAATCCATCAGGACTAAGTGCTGCTTCTTGATAATTATCTAATGCATTATTAAAATCCCAAACTACTGGAGTTAATAATCCTCGGACATCTTTATAGTAAAAAGTAGAGTAATATCCTGCATCGGCATTTCTAAACAATTCATTTATTATAAAGTAATCTTGGAAAGCTCTTACATTTATCAAACTGTTTATTCCGTCAAAACTATTGTTAATAGGACGATTATATATAGACTTCATTATTTGACTGAAGTCTTGTTCAACATAAGTAAAGCGCTCTTCAGTATATTGATTAACCCCTGGGTATACCAATTCAAAAGCCTGAGATTTGGTTCTAAGTGTATAATATAAGAAATCATTAAGTTTCAGGTGAGTATCCATTTTTAGAGAACGATCTAATTCCACAATATAACTTGTTAAGTTGTTGTTTTTATAAGGTGTTTTGATTTCTACTCTTCCCTCACCTTTTGAAATGGTCTCCATTAAAACATAAAGACCTTGATATTCACCATTTACTTTTAGTTCGACAAATCGGACATCAGGTGCATAACTCATTATTGTACCAGCTAAATTCATTGCCATATAGTTTCTTATTAAACTCCTATCGAGAAAAGGACCATTTAATATCCACTCATCGTGAGCCTCCATACCCAGTAACGATTCTTTTTTTTCCTCTCCATCTTTATTTATTATTCGAATTGAATAAGATTTCTTATCAAAATAACGTGAAGAGTTTCCGCGATAAGATATGTTAGCAATAAAAGACTGAGGTGTTTCATTGGGTGTATCCTTTAATGAAATATCAGATTGCACATACTCTTCTTTCTCTGGTGTCAGTTCATAAGTTCCTTGCATACCTAAAATTGGTGTTCCAGGAACTTTTTTATTCCCTGTATCTATATTTATTAATGGTAAATGTGTAACGAATTTCCCTTTATCTATTGAATATTCCTCTTCGGCAGGATATGACATATGTTGATGAACTCTAGGATATAAATAATCTCTCTCAAATGTATATATTAATATAGAACCGAACAATACGACTATGATCATACATAAAAATAATATTCGATGTTTCATTGTTCGTTAACTAATTTCATCACTTTGTGTAATAATATTAACATACTCAATATCACCTAATTTATAGATTTGTTCAGTAATCGATTGATTATTTTTCGTTGCATCTTGATAAATTTTCCTAGAAAGTTCATAGATTAGTTCTATATCTTCTTTAGTCGTATTTTTCACACGTAAAAAAGCTTTTTTATTAAAATACTTAAATACAATTCCTTCGATTTCCATCTCTTTAGCTCTACTACCTCTTATGATTAGTAAAATTCGATTTTCATTTTTTACTCGACCTAGAATTAGTAAAATGACAAATACAACAACACTACCAAAACTTGCAACAAAATAATCTCTGGCACCTGAACTTATTCCCACAATAATTGCCCAAAAAATATAGGTAGTATCTCTTGAGTCTTTTATTGCAGTTCTAAATCTTACTATAGATAAAGCTCCCACCATACCCAAAGATAATGCAATGTTATTCCCAATAACGGTCATTACAGTAGCAGTCAAAATTGTTAGGGTAACTAAGGACACATTGAATTTTTTGCTATAGGCTGTGCCAACATGTGTGTACCAATAAGATATATAAATAGCAATAGCTAGTAAAGTTGCAAATAAAATGTTTAAAATAATTTCCCTTGGACTCAAAGACCCGGATTGTTCGATTAATTGAAATAGCACATCTTTCATTTCCATTCACCCCTTACCATTAAAATAATACATGTTTACTAATTGTACGACTTAAACTATACTTGCTTACAGATAACTCGTTTTTTTCTACTTGAATTAATAAATCTTTTATATAACTTAATAAAAATCCATTATATTTAACTTCTAGTACAACCAAAGAAGGGTCAAGAAAATAATTTTCATTGAGTTTATTTGAGAAGATATCATAATTACTCTCTGTTCCTCTTATATTGCGATCGAAGGTTACACGAATTTTATTTTCTTTTGCAATAAATGCTTTCCTTTCATATGTAACTACCGATTTTGGCTGGTAATTATGCATCATCATCATACCATAACAATCTTCAGCAAAATGACTCTGTTGATTTAAAAGAATGTTTGTTTTACCTTTAATCAACGCTCTACTTTCTGCAACCGACAACCTAAGTGAGGTTTTTTTCTGTCTATCCCCTTGCTTTTTTTTCATTTCTAATAAGCCAAATTCAGGATTATTCATGTATGTTCGAAGTCGTATTTTTCTTCTTATCTCAATGCCTTCACTTTTTTCGTGAAAATCACGGTCATCCAAAGAATCAAAATATAAAGATCTAATGGTATATCCTTCTCCATTACTATTCGAATCTAAAATCATCACTTTTGACAAATAATTACTAAGTTCATAGTATTGTTGTTGGTTAATTAGAAATTTCTTTTCCATTCGAAATACTTCATTCATTAAACATAATCTCCTTATAAGAGTGATACTCATGATAAGCTATATTGATATATTGGTGTTTGTAATATTCTTTTAGCCGTTTGAAGTTGTCACTTATTTTTGCTAACCCATGATTGTAATATGTATTTTTCTCTGTTAACCCGTATTTTCCAGGTGGTTGCAGTTCATATATATTGATAATTCCTTTATTATATTTTGAACTGTATTTTGCTTCTGTCTCAATATGAGGAATTTCTTTATCAAGATAATAATTCATTACTGCCACTTGATCTGAAGCTTCTCCTATTATCATTTCTAATTCTTTCTCAAAACCAAATGTGTCATAATAATAAGGAATGCAAACAATAAATTCTAACTGATTGTCTTTAGCCACTTTATACGTAGCTTTTAACCCTTCTACAAAACTTTTCATAATCGCTTCTGAATTAGTTTTATAGTCATCAAGTAAATACGGTTCGACATCCATAACAATCCCTTTTATGTAAGCTTCCTTAGGGAGTTTTTGATTTAATTGATTTACTCTTTCAACATACTCTATCATTCCTTTCCCTGATGGATCATAAGCCCATTCAGGAGTACCCGTTAACCCATATACTGCTATCCCTTCATCTGAAGCATATTCCAAAAATCTAATTAGTTTGTTTTCTTCTACAGAAGATGATAAGCTCTGAAATACAGTATCAAATTCACCAGTATTTAATACATCAAAAAACTCAGAATAATCTTCAGTGATTTTATTGCTTGACCAAGAAAACAAAGCTTTCATCTCATTTTTTTCTTGATTTTTAAATTGAAAAAAATATAGTATACCTATAACACAAATTACCCCAAAAACAATAAATAAAAGTGTTTTTTGCCTTTTCATAATCTCTCCTTTCAGTTTTCACTTTTATTAACCTAAATTTATATTAGATTTTGCACGTTCAATCATATCTTAAGTTGATTGAATCAATCGACAAAAACGTTTACCAATTGACAAATTAATTACTAAATATAATATATCATTAAACACAGGACTTTTGAAGACTTTCTATGAACATAGTTCATCAACTTTCGCAAATCTCAGTCACTCCACTTAAAATCCAAGCTATTGCCGTGATATGACTTACATTCCAAAACGTACTTCCTCAAAATGAGATATCTATCTAAAGAAGAGACTACCGCAGAACGGTAGCCTCTTCTTTTAAATTTATATGAAGTTTATTGAGGGCAATTATTATGCGTTAGCTTTAACTTCACCTAACATTTTTGGAAGATCTGCTTTAGCATCTCCACTTATTAATTGTAGGTTAAATACATCTTGTAATACTTTTAATACTCCTGGTGATATGAATTTTGGAGCTGATGGTCCAACATACATGTTCTTAACACCTAAGCTGAATAATCCTAATAGTATTG
>NZ_JBYVNY010000009.1:0-142719 GCF_058146105.1 Sporacetigenium sp. TC11
ACCCACGCGTTACTCACCCGTCCGCCGCTAGGACCGAAGTCCTCGCTCGACTTGCATGTGTTAGGCACGCCGCCAGCGTTCATCCTGAGCCAGGATCAAACTCTCATGATAAACTTGGCATTACTTTATAAATAAATGGTGTTTAATTATCCTACTGTTTAATTTTCAAAGTTCAATGTTTTTGCCCTCTTCTTAAGGACAAGTATAACTATATCATGTGATATTATTATAGTCAACATGTTTTTGTAAAAAAGATATATATTTTGTATAAATGAACTTTATTATGTCGAATAACACACAAAAAACGCTTAGTTGTAAAAACTAAGCGTTTTTCAAATTGTAATATTCAACTTAATAAACTTGAGCAATGGACCCCTCTCTCAAGGTCGTTGGCGACATGAGGATCGAGAATTTTTATTTAATTTTTTCTTTTACCCAATCAACAGCTGTATCTAATTGTTTAGTCTCATCTTCAACTTCTATATTAGGTTTAATTCCTTTTCCATGTATATAGCTTCCATTTGGTGTAAAGTATTGAGCTATAGTCAACTTATAACCAGTTCCATCCTTTAATTCTCTTACTGTTTGAACAAGCCCTTTGCCAAAACTAGTTGTTCCAACTGCTATACCTACTTTATTGTCAACTATTGCTCCAGTTAGTATTTCTGAAGCAGAAGCAGATCCCCCATTTATAAGTACAGCAATAGGTAATCCGAGACTATCTTCATCCGACTTTAGATATTCTGTATTTCCCTTGTTATCCTTAGTATATACTATAGTTCCTTTTCCTACTAACAGATCACCTATTTTATGGCATACGTCTAATAATCCTCCTGGATTATCTCTTAAGTCTATTACTAATCCTTTTATATTTTGTTCTTTTAAACTTTTTATATTTTCTTCAAAATCTTTATCTGTAGTTTCATCAAATGATGTTATTTTTATGTATCCTATAGAATCTTCTAACACCTCAGACTTAACTGTTTGCATCTTTATCTCTTGTCTCTTTATAGTTATATCAAAATCTTTATTGTTTCTTTTTATAGTTAATATTACATCTGTTCCTGGTTTTCCTTTTATCATATGTGTTGCTTTGTCAATATCCTTAGCTGTTATATTTTTTCCATCTATTTTCATAATTTTATCTCCAGGTTTTATACCTGATTTTGCAGCTGGAGATCCTTCTATAGGAGATACTACCGTTATAAGATTGTCTTCTCCAGGACTTATAACTACACCTATACCTGTATATGTACCTGATGTTTGTTCCATAAGATCTTTGAACTCTTCTTCAGTATAATATTGAGAGTATGGATCATTTAGTCCCTCAAACATCCCTTTTATAGATCCCGTTAGTAGTTCATCTTGTTTAGGCTTTTTATAATAATCTGCTTCTATCATCTGTTTTAATCCAAGCAATTTAGAATATCTTTTATACTCTTCATAATTAGACTTAGATACAATTACCTTATTACCAACTGACATCTGGAAAGTTGATGTCGCAAGGGCAGTAATCATAACCAAAACTATTCCATAAATTAAAGCCTTTTTCTTAGATATCATCTAATGCATCTCCTTTTACATAATCTACTATTTAGTATATGTGCTTGACTCTTTTTTTATTACCTTAAATAGTTTGTAGGATTTACGTGGCTTCCATTTATACGAATTTCAAAATGAAGATGAGGCCCTGTAGATCTTCCTGTGGAACCTATCTTTGCTATAACTTGGCCTTTACTTACTCTTTGTCCACTGCTTACTGTAATTCTAGAGTTATGGGCATATAAAGAAACTTTACCGTCATCATGTAATATCATAACTGTATTTCCATATCCACTTTGAACTCCAGCAAATATAACTTTTCCATTGTCTATAGATAATACATTTGTTCCTGTTGGTGCAGGTATATCTATACCTGTATGCATTTTACGAACCTTTAATACAGGGTGCATTCTCATACCGTAAGGAGAACTTATTCTAGTATATCCTAGTACAGGCCAACCATTATTACTAACTATATAGTTATTGTTATCTACTGTACCGTTATTAACATTTGATATTTCACTTATTTTGTTTTGTATATCGTTTTCTTCGGTTTCTAACTTAGATTTTAACTCTCCTAATTCCTTTTTATCCTTTTCTAAATCTGATTTTTTGCTATTTAGAGTATTACTTAGTAGCTTTATTTCATCTTGCTTTGAACTTAGATCTTTCTTTTTTATATCTAGACTTTCGCTAGTTTTTGATAATTCTTCAAGTATGTTTTTATCATAAGTTACTATTTCTTTTATAGTCTGTAAATTAGTCAAAAATTCAGATAGATTTTCACTTCTAAACAATATTTGTATATACCCTAGCGACAAGTTTTTATTACTAGCTCTCAATCTTTGTTCTAGTATTCCTTGATTCTCTTTTATTGTTTTTTCTAACTGATCTATATCTTTATTTACTTCTTCAATTTCATTACTTATGTTTTGTAATTTCATATCACTCTCTTGTATCTCTTGTGATGCCTTATTTATTTTATCATCCAAAATTATTATATCTTCGCTTACATCTTGTTGTTTCCTTATATTTTTTTGCAATTCTATATTTAAAGAATTTGTGTTTTGTGCATATATACTACTTGTACTAATTAACATTAAACCAACTAAAACTAAGCATATCTTTTTCATAATTTCCCCCTAATCGATTGATATTAGTATTTGCGTAGCGAACTTTTTATACTCTTAGATGTTTTTTAACAGATATAACACTACCAAATGCTCCTATAACTATACCTATAGATATAAAAGTCACACTTAGTAGCCCTATAACATCTGTTGTAGTTAATAATATATTAGGTATAAAGCTATATAAAGCTTTGTTTATCTTATCATATAAATAGCTATACATTAACGACGATACACATAACGCAATTAAAGCTCCTAAAACTCCTACAATAACTCCTTCTATTATAAAAGGTGATATTACAAACCAGTCACTTGCCCCTATATACTTCATAATTCCAATTTCTTCTTTCTTACTATAGACTCTAGATTTTATAGTATTTGATAATATAACTAAACTCACTATTAATAAGCATATAATTATACCTATTCCAATTTTTTTCAGTGTTTCAGATATTACCAAAAACTTATTTATAACATCTTGATAGTAAGTTATATCTTCTATGTTATCATATTGTTTCAATTCATCTACTACACCCTTTATAAATTGTGGATCCTTTACAGTTATAATAAATGAATTTTGCAATGGATTTTCGATACCTTCTAATAAGTATTTATCTTCTCCCCAGCTTCTTTTCATAGTTTCAAAGGATTTTTCCTTAGTTTCATATCTAATATTCTTAATATTATTTATTGAACCAATCTTTTTATTTAAATCTTCTATATCTTTATTTCCCATATTGTCGTTCATGAAAACCCTAACTTCAGTAATTTGATCTTTTGTAGATAATACAAATTGATTTATATTTAAAATTATCATTAAAACCATCCCAAATATAACCAAAGAAGAGGTTATGGAACCTATTGATATTAATGCCATTGTTTTACTAGATGCTAATCCTTTAAATCCTTGTTTAATATTATAAAGAGTACTATACAATATGTTCATAAGCTCCTCCTTTAGTGTCACGTACTATTCTTCCTTTATGAAGCATTACAACTCTTGCACTAAATTCTTCTATTAGGTTTAGTGCGTGAGTGGCCATTATAACAGTTGTCCCTTTTTTATTGATGTCTATTAATAATTTCATTATTTCTCTAGAAGTTTTATAGTCTAAATTACCTGTACACTCATCAGCAATTAAGATTGATGGGTTATTAACTATTGCTCTAGCGATTCCGACCCTCTGAGCTTCTCCTCCAGAAAGCTGACTTGGATAACAATTAGATTTATCCTTTAACCCTACTAATTCCAAAACCTCAGGAACTCTTGATTTTATATTTTTTGGACTTTGTCCTATTACTCTCATTGCAAATTCTACATTTTCATATACAGTTTTATCATTTAATAATCTAAAATCCTGGAATACTATCCCCAATTTCCTTCTAAACTTATGTATATTCTTTTTATTTATAGCTTTTATATCATGTTCTAATATATTTAGCTTTCCAGATGTTATATTCTCTTCTTTTAATAAAAGTTTTAAAAGAGTAGATTTTCCTGCCCCTGAATGCCCAATCAAAAAAACAAACTCCCCTGAATTTATACTTAAATTTATATCAACTAATGATTTATTCCCATTGGGATAAACCTTATTTACATCTACAAACTTTATCATTTTACCAGCTCCAATCTAATATTAACAACGTATTATAATAGTTTTATTAATATGATATAATGTTTATGGTAACATTTTACATGATTATACCATATTCAAAAGGGGGATTGACCATATGAAAAAGGAATTCAGAAAAAAAGTGCTAGATTTAAGAAATAATCAAGACATCAATTCCGTAGATCACAATTCCAAACTTATAATTCAAAAATTACTTAATATGGATGAAGTAAAAAAAGCAAAAACAATAATGACTTACTTAGATTTTAATAATGAAGTAAAAACTGACAAATTAATCGACACTCTTATATATTTAGACAAAAAAGTCCTAATTCCTATCACAATTTTAAAAGAAAGAAAACTTATTCCTTCTGAAATAAGAAATTTAGATAGTGAATTAAAAATAGGGACCTTTGGAATTAGAGAACCAATGGAACAATTTATAAGGCCAGTAGACAATAAGGAAATAGATTTAGTTATAGTTCCTGGTGTTGCATATGATGAAAATGGGTATAGATTAGGATACGGTGGAGGTTTTTATGATAGATTTTTACAAACCCTTAGAGATGATGTTACTACAATAGGTGTAGCATTTGATCTTCAAATATTTGATAATATTCCAAAAGAACCCCATGACGCACAACTTGATTATATAATTACTCAAAGCAAAATATTGAAAATAAATAAATTATAATGTCCCTGTAAATAAAAATAATGAGCATGGATAAACCATGCTCATATTTTTATTTATCTTCCTTATCTTCTTTTTCTTTTTCCTCTTTATCAAATTTACGATATTTTTCTAATTGTTCATTTACTTTCTTATCTATTTCATCCATAGTAAATCCTGTTAATATTTCTAATCCCTCTTCTATTTTAGATACAGAGTATATGTGGAATTTACCTTCTTTTACAGCTTCTATTACTTCGTCTTTTAACATTAGGTTTTTGACATTTTGTATAGGTATCATTACCCCTTGATTTCCAGTAAGCCCTTTTAACTTACATACATCAAAGAATCCTTCTATTTTTTCATTTGCTCCACCTATAGGTTGTATTTCTCCTTTTTGACTTACAGATCCCGTAACAGCTATATGTTGTTTTATAGGTAATTGAGCAATATTTGATATAACTACATACAATTCTGTACTAGATGCACTGTCTCCATCAATACCAGAGTAATTTTGTTCAAATGTTATAGATGTAGATATAGATAAAGGTTTTTCTTTTCCATATCTTTCTCCTAAATATCCACTTAATATTAAAACTCCTTTATCATGTATACTTCCACTATGCTTAACTTCTCTTTCTACATTTATTATCCCTGTTCTTCCTTTATAGGTAGATGCAGTTATCTTAGATGGCTTACCAAAACTATATTCTCCAGTTCCCATAACAGCTAATCCATTTATTTGTCCTATTTTCTCTCCACTTATATCTATAAGAAGAGTTCCATCTTCAAACATCTCATTTAATTTTTCTTCATACTTATTGTTTCTATATACCTTTTGTTTAATAGCATTTTCTACATCTTCTTTAGTTACATAGTCTTTATTTGGATCGCTTAACGCATCTGCCTCATATAGCACATCTACTATTTTATTAAATTTAGCTGTTAATTTTTCTTTATTATCACTTATTCTTGAACTGTATTCTATTATCCTTTCAACTGCAGTCTTATCAAAGTGTTTTAGATTTTCTTCTTCGCAGTGACTAGCTATAAATTGAGCAGTTTTGTATAGATTTTCTTCATTTCTTTCAAGTTCTATATCAAAATCGGCCATAATTTTAAATAAGTTCCTAAAATCTTCATCATGTGCATATAAAATACTATAGGTATAACTATCTCCTATTAATATAACCTTTGTATCTAAATCTATGGGTTCAGGCTTTAGAGTAGAAGTTACTATATATCCATATTGTTTATTTAAGGATTCCATAGCTATTTTTTTTGTTTTTAATGATCTTTTTAGTCCTTCCCAAGCAAATGGATGTGAAAATAAATCTCTTACATTTAATATTAAGAAACCTCCGTTTGCTTTATGAAGGGCTCCAGGCTTTATTTCCATAAAGCTTGTAGTTAGGGCTCCTATCTCATTTTTATATTCTATAGATCCTGTCAAGTTATAATAAGTGGGATTTGTTTCTCTTACTACACTAGCACACTTAGTATCGCTATTATCTATAAATAAGTTTACCCCATATCTATTAAAGAATTTAGCATCGTCTTTTTGTTGCATTAACCCTAGTAAGGCCATCGGGCCTTGTTGCCCTTGTTCTTGTGGCGCTCTAAACTTAGATATATTATCTACTATGTCATCACTAAAATCTCTTATATAGCTTATTATCTTTTTAAACTTACCATACTTTTCAATTAAATAATGAGAATAAAAATCTATTATACTCTTTGCAACATTTTTGTCTAAGTTTTGAACCTTATTTTTATAATCTTCCTCAGTTGATTTTATTTGATCTAAATAATCTTTACTATCTTGATTTAATTTTATGGCTTCTTCTCTTATTGCCACAACTTGTTCAGGAGTTAATTGACCGTACTCTGATTCTTGCATAACCGTTCCATCTTGTTTAATAGGAACACTCAGCAGGCCTCTTTCCGTTATTTGATACTTAAATCCTCTAGTTTGAGCAAATTTATTTAATTCCTCTATTACAGACTCTATATTTTTTTCTAAATCTTCCATTAAGAATCTGCTATTTTGTTCATATTCCTTTGAATCAAATACCTTCGGAACTTCTTCTTTCAATTTTTCTATTATTTCTTCTATATCTTTTTTGAAATTTTTACCTTCACCAGCTTCTAGATATAACGCTATAGGCTCATTAGTATTTTTAAAGTTATTTACATATACCCAGTCCTTATTTTGCTTTTCATTTTGAGCTAATTGTTCTATTAATGAACATGTATAACTTGCTCTACCTGTTCCACTAGCCCCTGCTACAAATATATTATATCCTTTTTTCTTCATTTTAAGGCCAAAATTCATAGCTTGTACAGCTCTATCTTGACCTATTATTCCCCTTAGAGGAACCAATTCTTTAGTGCTTTTGAAATCAAAGTTTCCTAAGTTAGATACTTTCTTTAAATCTTCAATTTTAACTTTATATTTATCTATATTTAGCATTTAATTCACTCCTAGATTTGTCGTTGTTATTAAAATATTTTCTCCTAAATTAGAAAAAATAATAACAAAGTTTTAAAACAAATAAAAAATAATATAAAAAAGGCCTCCTATTTAAAACAGGAGACCTTCTTCTATTATTTTTTATTTGTATCATCTTGTAAATCAGTGTTTAGTTCTATTCTATCTGGTAAATCTTTTAGATCTGTTTCTACAACTATGTAAGGATGTGCATCATCTTTATTTTTATAAACGATATTTACTTTCATAACATCCTTTCCTTCATCTTTAGTCATTTGTATTTTTTCTATTTGTATTCCTTGATTCATATCTTTTCCTCTAGTAGCAACAACATATATTTTATCATCGGTTTTTATAGCCAAAGCTCTTTCTTCATCAGCGTATTTACCCATTACATCTAATATCTTCTCTGGTATGGCATCTCTTTGTACTATGGTATACTCTACAGCCTTTGCTTCATTAGAAAACATCTTAGGTATTAACACAAATCCACCTACTACTAAAGCTAGAGCGATTAAACCATACACTATGCCTTTAATATTCCAATTTACCTTCATCTAAATCACCCCCTAATTTATCTAATTTAAATATATGAACATTTAGAATATAATAGAATAGACAAATAAAAATTCGCGCCCTTCTTTTCGCCAACGACCTTGAAAAATAGGCCCGTTGCTCAAAAAAATCTACCTATTTTAAATAGGTAGATTTTTTATAAGTTATTAAGTTTTTTATTATTTATCTTTCTTATATAATCAGCTATATTATTTATACAAACTAAAGTTATTAATATGAACAACCCAGGGATTAAGATTATCCACCACCTATTTCCCAAAATTGCATCTTGGCCTTGAGATAACATACTTCCCCAAGACGCCAACTCTATAGGTATCCCCATACCTAAGAAACTTAATGTTGATTCCATTATTATAGCGCTTATTATGTTCATAACACTCATATATATAATAGTTGGCAAAAAATTTGGAAGTAGATGTTTTATAAATATATGTTTAAAACTAGCACCCATAATCTTTGCAGCATATATAAACTCTCTATTTTTCAACTCCATAACTTCACTTCTAACTACCTTCGCCATTGTCATCCAACTAGTTATAGCTATTACAAAAGCTATGCTCAAGTAGCTATCTGCTCCAGTTATAGACTGTATAAGTATCATTATGAGTATTGATGGTATACTTAACATTATATCTATAAACCTCATCATTATGCCGTCTATATTTTTTCCCATGTATCCACTTATACTTCCGTATGTTATGCCTATAGAAGTGGATATAAAAGAAGACAACAATCCTATTAATATAGAAACCCTTCCTCCATACCATATCCTTGAATATATATCTCTTCCCATAGAATCAGTTCCAAATAAATACTGACTATTTGGTTGTTGATATTGGCTAGTTAAGTTCATATAGGTAGGATCATTATTATTTACAAAAGGAGCAAATAAACACCCTAATAATATTATCGTTAGTATAGATATAGATATATAAGGCGTATTTTTTATTTTATTGTATATATGCTTATTATCTTTAGTACTATGAATGCTCTTATGAGATAATTCCTTATCTATTCCAACTAATTTAAATTTATTAGATACTAAATCCATTTATTCACTCATCTCCAAATTTCTCATTCTAGGGTCTATAGCTATATTTAAAATATCGGATATAAAGCTAGACAATACAACTATAATTCCTGTTATTATACATAAAGCCATAAGTAAGTTATAATCGTGAAACTTAGCACTTTCAAAGCTTAAACTGCCTAGTCCTGGATAAGAAAATATATATTCTACTATATATGCCCCAGTTAGTATATGAGGTAATGACATAGACATTAAGGTTGTATATGAAGACATTATATTTCTTATACAATATTTGAATACTATTTCTTTATTTGAAAATCCCATTGACTTAGCTAACAAAACATAATCTTCTTTAAGTTCTTCTAATAATTTATTTCTAACAAAAAATGCATAGTACCATATATGTCCTACTACCATGACAAATAAGGGCAATATAAGATGAATTACCCTATTTAATATACTCTGTTCATATCCTATGTCGTATACTCCTCCTGAAGGTAGTAGTCTTAGATTAACACTAAATATAAGTATCAATACAAGAGATATCCAAAAAGATGGTATACAGTTCATAGCAGTTCCTATTTGATATAAAACCTTATCTATAAACTTTCCTTCATTCATAGCACATAATACTCCCAAAGATAAAGCTCCTAAAAATATTATCAAAAATGAGCTACCAGTGAGTACTATAGTATTAACATATGCCCCTGCTATAACTTCACTTACAGGTCTTTTATATTTATATGATTCTCCTAAATCACCTTTCAAAGCATTTTGTACCCAAGTTTCATATTGTATTAATAAGGGCTCATTTAGCCCCAGTTCTTCTATGGCATTTTCTCTTTGTTGATGAGAAAGTCTCTCTGATATATCACCAAAGTATGCTCTTAAAGGATCTCCTGGTGCTAAATGAGATATAGTGAATACAATAAAAGATAATACAAATAATGTCATAACAAGATGTATAAATTTATTCAATACATATTTAATCATTTTATTTTACATCCCAATCCTCTATATTCCATAACATTCCTACTCCATGATGTCCTAAAACTTTATTATCATCTATTCCTTTTATATTAGATTTAGATATATATATATAATCTATATATGCTAAAAATGTAAACGGTAAGTCATTACTCATTTCTTCTTGGAATTCTTTATAATATTTAATTCTATCTTCATTATTATCAGTACTTCTAGCTTTTTCTAAAGCTTTATCAACGTTAGGGTTTATATAACCATTTAAATTCATTCCAGATTCTATTTGACTTGAATGGAACACCTTATAAGTATGATCATCTGGATCAAATGGACTTCCCCATCCTATTAAGAATGAATCTAAATTAGCCCAATCTATATCACTTTGTATATCTACCTTGGCATTAACGCCTATTTCTTTAAAGTTTTGTGATACAATAGTAGCCATATCTATTCTCACTTGGTCTCCATCAAAACAAGTTATATTAAACTCTAGTTTTTGATTTCCTTTTTGATATATACCTTCATTATTAAGCTTCCATCCAGCACCTTCTAGTATTTGTCTAGATTTTGTTGGATTATACTCATATTTTTCTACATCTTTATTATTGTATTCGCCTAGTTGTAGTGGTGAATAGGCAGACTCTCCCATTCCCATAAGTACGCCATCTATTATAGCTTTCCTATCTACAGAATAACTTAGAGCTTTTATAACTTCTTTATTTTCTTTAAATAGAGGTTTATTAAAGTTATACATTAACCCTCTGTAATCTGCTGTTTTAAATTGATATGTAGTAAATTGTTTATCATTTTCAAACATACTTACATCTTTAGGATCTATCTGAGCTATATCTATTTCTCCTGACTTTAATTGCATTGCTTTAGCTTTATCATCAGGTATTATTTTAAATACAACTTCATCTATCTTAGGAACATTTCCATAATATTCATTATTGGAATTTAATTTTATATATTGCCCATCTTTCCAATCACTAAATTTGTATATTCCTGTTCCTATAGGCTTCTTATTAAATTCATCATTTTGTATATCTTTTCCTTCTAATAAATGTTTAGGTATTATACCTGTACTTAAATAATCTAATATTGCAACGTTGTGGTTTAATAACGTAATATTTACTGTATACTTATCAACTACTTCTACATTTTTTACATCTTGGTAGTTAGAAGATATTTCAGAATTATTTTTAGGTTCTTTTATAGTATCTATTGTAAATTTAACATCTTCAGCTGTAAATTCTTTTCCGTCATGCCACTTTACATTATGTTTTAATTTAAATGTATATGTATAATTAGATTCATCATATGACCAATTCTCTGCTAAGTCAGGAATTACTTTGTTATTTTCATCGTGTTTGGTCAGACCTGAAAATATAAGTTTATGTATTTCTCCATGTTCATCTAACGCTGAATTTATTCTGCTGTAATCATTACTTCCATATGTTAAAGTATTCCTTTTAGATGCTTTTACATCGTCCACTTGCTTTGTAGAACATCCAACTAATGATCCCAAACACATTGCTATTACAATTGCTATGGAAATTATTTTTTTAATTTTCATTCCTACATCCCCCTTTAAATTTTTTATTCCCCTTGATTTCAAAACAAAAAACCATGAAGATATAACCCTATATTTATATAGGATGTATAAACCTTCATGGTTTAAATTATCAATTATATTTAATTAATTATATATTAACATACAAATAAATCATTTACAATATTTTATTGTTAATTTTTTATCTTTTGTTCGATATTGCATCTTTAGCTGCCATAGCTATATCTACTGCTGTTAGTCCATATTTCTTTAGCAATTCTTTTGGAGTTCCTGATTCACCAAATGTATCTTTTACTCCTACTTTTCTAACAACAACAGGGTGTCCTTCACATAATACTTCAGATACAGCAGATCCTAATCCACCTATTACACTGTGCTCTTCAGCAGTTACTATTGCTCCTGTTTCTTTAGCTGCTTCAATTATTAATTCTTTATCTATAGGTTTTATAGTAGACATATTTATAACTTTGGCATTTATTCCTTCACTTTTTAATATATCATGTGCTATTATAGCTTCATTAACCATTATACCACAAGCTATTATAGATACATCGCTACCTTCTCTAAGTACAGAACCTTTACCTATTTTAAATTCATAGTTTTCATCAAATAAAGTTGGAACTGCAGATCTTCCTAGTCTTACATATACAGGACCATTGAATTCTGCTACATTGAATATAACCTTTTCTGTTTCAACTCCATCAGCGGGTACTATAACTGTCATATTTGGTATAGCTCTCATTATAGCCATATCTTCAACTGATTGATGAGAAGCACCATCTTCTCCTACTGTTAATCCAGCATGTGTTGCACATACTTTAACATTTAACTTAGGGTAACACACTGAGTTTCTTATTATTTCAAAAGCTCTTCCAGTTGCAAACATAGCAAAAGTACTCGCAAAAGGTATTTTCCCAGCTGCTGCAAATCCGCAAGCTGCACCTATTAAGTTTTGTTCTGCTATACCCATATTAAAAAATCTCTCTGGATATTGTTTGTAAAAATCATTGGTCTTAGTAGACTTCGAAAGGTCTGCATCTAAAACCACTATTTTATTATTTTTTTCACCTAATTTAACTAATGCCTTACCATAAGCGTCTCTTGTAGCTACATTACTCATTATCAGCACCTCCTAATTCTTCTAAAGCTTTTCTAACATCATCATCGCTAGGAGCTGTTCCATGCCATCCAGCAGCGTGTTCCATAAATGATACACCCTTACCTTTTACAGTTTTAGCTATAACCATAGTTGGTTTTCCAACTGTTTCTTTAGCCACATCTAATACAGCAAATATTTGATCAAAATCGTGTCCATCTATTTCTACTACATTCCATCCAAATGCTTTAAATTTATCTACTATAGGGTTAATATTCATAACCTTTTCAGTTTCTCCATCTATTTGAAGACCGTTATAATCTAGGAATGCAACTAAATTATCTAATTTATAATGAGCCGCACTCATAGCCGCTTCCCACACTATACCTTCCTGAACTTCTCCATCTCCTAATAAAGCATATACTCTCCATGATGCATCATCAAGCTTAGAAGCCATAGCCATACCACAAGCTACTGAAAAACCTTGGCCTAGAGAACCTGTAGACATTTCTACTCCTGGAATTCCTTTCATATCAGGATGTCCTTGTAGCATAGAGTTTATTTTTCTAAGAGAAGTTAATTCAGATTTATCAAAATATCCTTTTTCGGCTAAAGTTGCATATAAAACTGGAGCAGCATGACCCTTAGACAGTACAAATCTATCTCTATCATCTTTTTTTGGATTTTTAGGGTCTATATTCATTTCTTCAAAATATAATGCTGTTAGTATTTCAACAGCAGAAAGAGAACCCCCTGGATGTCCAGAATTTGCGCTATGTATCATAGTTACTATATTTTCTCTTATTTTACGTGTAGCTACCTTTAGTTCTTTGTAATCTCTCATATAATTACCTCCTATATCTATGCTTTAAAAGGCTTAAACCCTTCTCCTAAAACCTCATGTACAGTATTTACTGTCATAAATGCATGTGGATCTATCATTTTTACTATTTGTTTAACTGACACTTCTTGATTTCTTCCTACTACAACAAATATTATATCTTTTTGTTGTTTAGTATATGCGCCTTTTCCTTCTAACAATGTAACTCCTCTACCTAATTCATCCATTATAGCTTTACTTATATCATCTGATTTATTAGATATTATTAAAAATCCTTTTGAGTAGCTAAATCCTTCTATTATAGCATCTGCAACTCTAACTGAAATATATAAAGCTAATGCTGAATATAGAGCAGTTTCTATATTTTTATCTACTATACCTGCCATTACAACTACCATTGAATCTACAATCATCATAAGTTTTGGAACGCTTATATTTGGAAAAAACTTATTTAATATAAGGCCTATGAGGTCTGTTCCTCCTGTAGAACCTTCAATCCTAAATACTAATCCCAAAGCTATTCCCATTATTATGCCTCCACAGATAGAGGCTAGCAAAACATCATCCGTAGTTTTTATGTTTCCTAATTTTAATGTTGCATTTAAAAAATAAGTTAGTAGTATTATTCCTAGAGCTGTCTTTATCGTCCCTTCTTTTCCTAAAAATTTATATCCTAGTAAAAATAAAGGTATGTTTATAACTACATTTATAATCCATAGAGGAGTTCCAGTTATTTTGTTTACTACTATTGCAAAACCCGTTAAACCTCCTGGAGCTATTGTATATGGCTCCAAAAACATATTAAGGGATATAGCCATTAAAAAGGTTCCCAAAAAAATCATGAATAACACATATAAATAATATAAAAGTTTATTATTCTTGTCCATATTATTACTCCTTTTGAACAACATATTAAACTTATTTTTCCCAATACTCCTTTATTATATCATTGTTTTCTGCACTTTAGTCAAAAAATGTATACAAAATATGCCATAAATATAAAAAATTCGCCTTATAACGTATATAAAGCGAATTTGTATATTAATTATATATAATTTTTTATATTAAAAATGTATGATAGTTTAAAATCTAAACAAACCTAAACTTACTTGAAGTCCATTATCTACTGCTATCATTATACCTTCGTCTAAATTACCTATTTTTTCTCTAAGTCTTTTTTTGTCTATTGTTCTTATTTGCTCTAAAAGAACTACAGAATCTTTATTAAGCCCATATTCATTAGCACTTATTTCTATATGAGTAGGCAATTTTGCTTTGTTAATTTGTGATGTTATAGCAGCTACAATGACAGTTGGACTGTACTTATTACCAATGTCATTTTGAATAATAAGTACTGGTCTAACTCCACCTTGCTCAGATCCAACTACTGGGCTTAAATCTGCATAAAATAAATCTCCACGTTTTATTTCTAAATTATTATTAGAACTCACCTTGTGCTATCTTCCCTTCACAATACTCATTGGAAGATACCTCAATTGTCATACCTAATTCAGCTAATGCTAGATTTATTTGGCCCATTTCCTTATAGCCTTTTATCATAGCGTCTTTTAAATCTGTTTTTTTCTTTTGCGTTATATAAAATTGGAAAGCTGCCTTCGCAAACTCTTCTCTATTTGTATTTTCAGTTTTAACTATTTTGTCTACTTCGGTTACTAGAGAGTCTGGTAAAGTAAACACTACTCTTTCCTTTTCTAAATTGTACACAAAATCGCCTCCCAAGATATAATGACTATCTCTATTTTATCAAATAATTAGTCTTTTGTAAAATTACATTTCCTTCCATGTATACACGTTCTATTCTTCTAGATATCATACATAACATTTCATAATTTATAGTTCCTAGCTCATTAGCTAAGTTTTCTATTCTTAGTTCATTGCCTTCCCCAAATATTATAACCTCATCGCCGACTTTTATGTCATTATTTTTATTAATTTTTATCATGCATTGGTCCATACAAATTTTTCCAACTACTGGAACCATTTCTCCATTTACTTTAACTTTTACTTTATCTGTAAGTAATCTAGTGAATCCATCTGCATATCCTATTGGAATAGTAGCAATCTTTGTTTTTTCTGAAGTTTTATACCTTAAACCGTAACTTATCCCCACATCTGATTCGACCTCTTTTATGTGAGCTACTTTTGTTTTTAAAGTCATTACAGGCTTTAAAGGAAGGATTTCTTTATTTACATCATCAGAAGGATAATGACCATATAATATTATTCCGCATCTTACCATATTGAAATTTAAATCGCAACAATCCATAGTTGCTGCACTATTTGACACATGTTTTATAGGTATGAATATATCTCTATTTTCAAGTTCTTCTACTACATAATTAAATCTGTCTACTTGTTTATAAGTGAAATCTTTATCTTTTTCATCTGCAACTGCGAAATGCGTATACATACCTTCTATACTTATGTTAGATAGTTTACTTATATTCTCTATTTCGTCTATAGATTTAACATTTGGAAGAAATCCTATTCTAGACATTCCTGTGTCTATTTTTATATGAATTTTAGATTGCTCTCCTAATTTTCTACATATCTCATTTAATTTATACGCTGCTTCATAAGAGTATATAGTTATATCTATATTATTTTTTACAGCGTTTTCTAAAGCATTTTCGTCTATATATCCAAGACACAATATAGGTATGATTATATTGTTTTGTCTTAGTTCCATTGCCTCTTCTAACCTAGCAACAGCTATATAGTCAACTCCTTCAGTTATTAAAGCTTTAGATATTTCTACAGATCCATGGCCATAAGCATTAGCTTTTACTACTCCACAAATTTTAGTATCTTCTTTAAGTAATTTTTTTATATTCCCCATATTAAATTTCAAATTATCCAAACTTATCTCCGCCCACGTAGGAGCTGTTACTCTATTTAACATTCTTTAGTCCCCCTTACTTATTGTACTTAAAGTTTTTATATGTTACTGTAAACCTAGCTTTTCCTTCATTATCATAAATTTCTAGCTTAGCAGGTTTAATACTTTCTTTATCTACATATAAAACTTGTTTATTAAAATACTCTGAGGAATTTTGTATAGTAGTCTCTAGTATTAAGTAATCCCCTTTTAATGACATATTTAATTCCTCATTTTGAAATAAATTTTTAATAAAATCACCTATAAATAAATATTGGTTATCTTTTACTTTGTTTGGTAACTCTATATAGTCATCTACATTAGGATTTTTAATCACTATTTTTTCCTTATCATACATTATAATTTTGCCTTTTAAATCATCTGGTGATATTATTTTTATTTTAAAATTATCGGGTTTAGTATAATTATGTTGCATTACATATTCTTTTGGATTCTTATTTCCTACTACATTTATTTCTGCTATACATGAGTAAGATTTCATCTTTGATATTTGGTTTGTAAAGTCTTTATAGACTTCTTCTTTTGTGGACTCAGCTTTATTACAACCTACACTCCAAAAGCTTATAAGTAATATTAAGCTTATAAAGATAGTCCACTTGCCTTTCACAAAATCCCCCCCTATCTTATATTATTCACTATACATAGATTTTATTATGTCATATCTACAAATTATGCCTTTTAACTTGTTATCACAATCTACAACAGGGACTCTATTTATAGATCTTTTTATCATAAGATTTGCTACATCTTCAAAGCTATCTTCTTCATTTACTTTTGTAACATCTGTTGACATAAGGTCTTCTACTTTATATGATGCTATGTCTAATATCTCTCTTTCTACTTTCTTTAAATCTGGAAAATAAATTACTCCCTGTAGTAATGTTATGATAGTAGGTGTATCTATATTACCTTCTTTTTTAATTATATCAGTTTCAGATATTATGCCTATAACCTTATCATCTTCATCAACTACAGGCACTCCACCTATTCTTTTTTCAAGAAGTATTTTTGCTATGTCTTTTATTAGGCTATCTTTTTTTGCAACTATTACATCACTTGTCATTATATCCTTTGCTTTTTTACCCATAATAGTTATCTCTCCTTTGTAATTGCTACTGCATTTGCAACAGCATAGTTTTTAGAATGCGATATAGATATCATTATTTCTTTTATTTTTAATTCTTCACATATATTAATTAAATTATTTTGAATGTTTACAAATGGTTTTCCTTGATTATCTCTTAAAATTTCTATATCCTTGAAATTATAATTTCTTATTCCAGTTCCTATAGCCTTGCTTACAGCTTCTTTTCCAGCAAAATTTCCTGATATTGTATTGTTATTTAAGTTTTTCGATTCAAAGTATTCAATTTCCTTTTTAGTAAACACCCTATTTAAAAATTTTTTATTTTTATCTATAGCTTCTTTTATTCTATGTATTTCTACTATATCAATACCAATACCGTATATATTCATATGCTCCTCCAAAATTTATTATATGTAAGTATTATATATTTATATGACCTTTCTTTATACAGATATTGAAAAATTCGCCCGTTATTCAAAAAAAGACTAGAGAAAACTCTAGTCTTATTTTTGAGAAATATTTATTCTGTTTACAGCCATTTTTAGCTTAAGTTCTAATTCTTCTATTTTTTGTTTGTCTGTAGTGTTTTTTAATTCATTCTCTACTTTTTCTTTTGACTTTTTTGCTCTATCTATATCTATATCTTCTGCCCATTCTGCAGCTTCTGTTAGTATAGTAGTTTTTTCTTTGTCTACTTGAATAAATCCACCAGCTATAGCAGCTTCTGTAAATTTGCCTTCAAGTTTTAATCTTAACTTTCCAACAGCTAATCCGGCTACATAAGGTGTATGATTTCTTAGTATACCTATGTCTCCTTCTGTAGTTGTAACTACAACCATTTCTGCAGTTCCTTTATAAAATACCTTATCAGGAGTAACTATTTCAAGTCCAAATGGATTTGCCATCGTTATCTACTCTCCCTTTTAGCATTCTCTACCGCTTCATCTATAGTTCCAACAAAAAGGAATGCAGATTCTGGTAAATCATCATGTTTTCCTTCAAGTATTTCTCTAAATCCTCTTACAGTTTCTTTTATAGATACATATTTACCTGGGAATCCTGTAAACTGTTCTGCAACACTAAATGGTTGTGACAAGAATCTTTGTATCTTTCTTGCACGAGAAACAGTTTGCTTATCTTCATCTGATAATTCATCCATCCCTAGTATCGCTATAATATCTTGAAGTTCTTTGTATCTTTGAAGTATAGATTGAACTCCACGAGCTACTTCATAATGTTCTTTACCAACTACACTTGGATCTAATATTCTTGAAGTTGACTCTAATGGATCAACAGCAGGATATATACCTAACGATGCTATTTGTCTTGATAAAACTGTTTTAGCATCTAAGTGAGCAAATGTAGTAGCTGGAGCCGGGTCTGTTAAGTCATCCGCTGGAACATATACTGCTTGAACAGATGTTATAGATCCTTTTTTAGTTGAAGTTATTCTTTCTTGTAGCATACCCATTTCCGTTGCTAGTGTTGGTTGGTAACCAACTGCTGATGGTATACGTCCAAGAAGAGCCGAAACCTCTGAACCAGCTTGAGTGAAACGGAATATATTATCTATGAATAATAAAACGTCTTGCCCTTGTTCGTCTCTGAAGTGCTCAGCCATAGTAAGACCTGTTAATGCAACCCTCATTCTTGCTCCAGGGGGCTCATTCATTTGTCCAAATACTAGAGCTGTTTTGTCTATAACTCCAGAATCTATCATTTCATGATAAAGGTCATTACCTTCTCTTGTTCTTTCTCCAACTCCGGCAAATACTGATATACCACCGTGTTGTTTAGCTATATTGTTTATAAGTTCTTGTATAAGAACTGTTTTTCCAACTCCGGCACCGCCGAATAGACCTATCTTACCACCCTTTAAGTAAGGTGCTAATAAATCAACTACCTTTATACCTGTTTCAAACATTTCTGCAGTAGGTTGTATATCTTCGTAAGCTGGAGCTGGTCTATGTATAGACATTTTATGAGCGTTTTTTGGTGCTTCCTTAGCATCTACAGGTTCACCTAATACGTTGAATATCCTTCCCAACGTTTCATCTCCTACTGGAACACTTATAGGTTGTCCTGTATCTACTGCATCTGTACCTCTAACTAAACCGTCAGTAGAACTCATCGCTATACATCTAACTGTATCGTCTCCTATATGTTGTGCAACCTCTGCTACTATTTGTCTGTCCCCTTGCTTTATCACTATAGCATTTAGTAGATTAGGTAAGTTTTCTCCACTATCAAACTTAACGTCCAATACCGCACCTATAACCTGAGCTACTTTGCCTACGTTTGCCATTGTCTTACCTCCTTATTTTAGAGCTTCAGATCCCCCAACTATTTCCGATATTTCTTGAGTTATAGCAGATTGTCTTGCTCTATTGTAACTTAATTCTAATTTATCTATCATATCATCAGCATTATCAGTTGCCGATTCCATAGAAATTCTTCTCGCACCTTGTTCAGAAGCAAAGGCTTCTAATATCGATCCGTATATACTTCCTGCTACATATTTAGGTATTATATAATTTAAAACATCTTCAGGAGAAGGCTCGTACTCAACTACCCCTGGAGCTTTTGCTTCATATTGTTCATTAGCATCAAATGTAATAGGAAGAAGCTTTAACATTTTAACCTCTTGTACTAAAGGTGATACAAATTCAGTATAATATACATAAACTTCATCTACATCTCCATTTTTATAAGCATTCATAGCTACATTGGCTATCTTGCTAGCTTCACCGTATCCACTATACTCAACACTATTAACAGTTTCTAATATATCGTATTCCCTTTTTTTAAAGAATTCTAACGATTTTTTACCTACAGCTATAATTTTTTCTTTCTTGCCTTCCATATGGGCAACTGAGGCTTTTAATATGTTTGAATTATATCCTCCAGCTAATCCTCTATCTCCAGCTATAACTATATAACACTTATTTTTAACATCTCTTTTATCTAAAAATTCATTTTTTATTCCACTAGTATTTTTAGATATACTTATAACAGTATTATAAAGAGTAGAAAAATACGGTCTTGAATTTCCAGCTCTTTCTTTTGCCTTTCTAAGCTTAGAAGAAGCTACAAGTTCCATGGCCTTAGTTATTTGCTTTGTACTTTCTACACTTTTCATACGTCTTTTAATATCTTTAATTCCTGCTCCTGCCACTTATTCCACCTCCTTATAAAGAGGATTACTCTTCAATTACGAATTTCTTTTTAAATTCATCTATAGCTACATTTAATTCATCTATAAAGTCAGAGCCGTCCATTATTTTTACAGCTATTTGTGGATAGTTATTATCTATAAATTCATATAGTTCTTCTTCAAATCTACCTACGTTACTTACTGGTATATCTGATAAGTAGTTATTAGAAACTGCATGTATTATTATAACTTGCTTATCAACAGACATAGGTTTATGCTCTGGTTGTTTTAGTACCTCAACAACCCTTTCCCCTTGAGAAAGTCTTCTCTTAGTGTCTGCATCAAGGTCTGAACCAAATTGAGCAAATGCTGCAAGTTCTTTATATTGAGAGTATATAAGTTTTAATGATCCTGCAACTTTTTTCATAGATTTTATCTGTGCAGCACCACCAACCCTCGATACTGATATACCTGGGTTAACAGCTGGTCTTACTCCTGCATAGAATAACTCTGATTCGAGGAATATTTGACCATCAGTTATAGATATAACGTTAGTTGGTATATAAGCAGAAACGTCTCCTGCTTGTGTTTCTATTATAGGTAATGAAGTTATTGATCCTCCACCTAATTCATCAGATAATTTAGCTGATCTCTCAAGTAATCTTGAGTGTAAGTAGAATACATCCCCTGGATATGCTTCACGTCCTGGTGGTCTTCTTAAAAGTAATGACATTTGACGATATGCTACTGCATGTTTTGTTAAGTCATCATACACTACAAGTACGTGTTTACCATTATGCATAAATTCTTCAGCTATTGAAGTACCTGCATATGGAGCTATGTATTGTAGAGGAGCTGATTCAGAAGCTGAAGCTGATACTACTATTGTATAGTCCATAGCTCCTGCTTTTTCAAGTGTATTAACTAATTGAGCTACAGTAGAACGTTTTTGACCTATAGCTACGTATACACATATAACATCTTTTCCTTTTTGGTTAATTATAGTATCTATAACTATTGAAGTTTTACCAGTTTGTCTATCACCTATTATAAGCTCTCTTTGACCTCTACCAATAGGTGTCATAGAGTCTATAGATTTTATACCAGTTTGAAGTGGTTCATGAACTGATTTTCTATCTATTATACCAGGTGCATTTGATTCCATGGGTCTATATTTATCAGTTGATATAGGTCCTTTTCCATCTATAGGTTGTCCCAATGAGTTTACAACCCTTCCTATTAACGCATCTCCAACAGGAACTTGAACTATATTTCCTGTTCTCTTAACTATATCTCCCTCTTTTATACCTTCATCATCACCTAGTATAACTGTACCAACCATATCTTCTTCAAGGTTTAGTGCCATACCATATACTTCTCCAGGGAATTCTAGAAGTTCACCAGCCATACACTTTTCTAACCCATATACGCTAGCTATACCATCTCCAACTTTTAAAACGCTTCCTGTATCAGTTAATTGTATTTTATTTTGATAATTTTTTATTTGATCTTTTATTATAGAACTTATTTCTTCAGGTCTTAAATTCATGGGTTCACCGCCCTCCTAAGCTATTACTTGTGATAGTTCTTCTTTTAGTTTTTCTAAACGTCCTTTTACGGTTCCATCTATTTCTTCGTTACCTAATCTTATAAGAACTCCACCTATTACATTTTCATTTACTTCATTTTTAAGTATAACTGTCTTTTTAGTCATATCAGAAATTCTATCCTGAAGTTGTTTCAACATTTCTTCTTTCATAGGTATAGCTGTTATAGCAACAGCTTCTACTACGTTATTTTTCTTATTTACAAGTGCTTTGAAACCTTCGTATATCTTATCTACTATAGATATTCTATCTTTATCCACTAATATACTTAAGAAGTTTAATATCTCTATATCAACATTATCAGTAAATACATTTCCTAATAATGTTTTCTTTTCATGCTTTTGTATTAAGGGTGACTTTAACGCTTCATAGAAGTCTTTATTGTCTATTAATATTTCTACTATAGCCTTTAGTTCTTCATTGAAGATATGTAATTTGCCACTTTCTTCTCCAACTTCAAATAAGGCTTGAGCATATCTATTGGCAACTACACCTATCATTTAGTTTCGCCTACCTCTTTAATAAAGTTGTTTATTAACTTCTCATGCTTAGCTTCGTCTAAATCCTGTTCTATTACTTTAGATGCTGCCATTAACGCTATAGAAGATATATCCTCCTTAAGCTCATTCATAACCTTTTGTCTCTCTTTTTGTATCTCACTATTTGCTCTTTCTACTAACCTAGAAGCCTCTGTTTTCGCACCAGATATTATCTCTTCTGATTTTTCCTCAGCTCTTACAGTAGCTTGTTTTATTATATCGTGGCTTTCTTGCTTAGCTTCCTCTAACTTAGATTCATATTGCTTTTTGTATTCTTCGCCTTCTCTTTTAGTATTTTCTCCTAGTGCCAAGTTATTTTCAACCTCTGCTGCTCTTTTGTTCATAAATTCAGTAACTGGTTTAAATAATAACTTCTTTAGAACTAAATATACTAAAAATGTATTTATAAGCTGAAATATAAGCTCGTAACTTAGATTTATAAGTGGTTTAACTTCCATATTTGTCCTCCTTTCTGCCAATCACATATTTATAATTAGGAGATGGAATGATTCCATCTCCCAATTATAATTTCAAGTTAATTATTATTAAAGTTTCCCTATAAATGGATTAGCAAATATAAGAATTATCGCTATAACAAGTCCATATATTGCTGAAGATTCCGCGATAGCATCCCCTAGTAAAAGTGTTCTTGTTATATCACCTTGTGCTTCTGGGTTTCTACTAACCGCTTCTGAAGCTTTACCTGCAGCGTATCCTTGACCTATACCTGCTCCTATACCTGTCATAACTGCTAAACCTGCTCCTATAGCTGATCCAGCTAAAAGTATTGCCATTTCCATAATAATTTCCTCCTCTAGAATTTATAATTTTTTTGATTTTTGTTTATATTTATATTATAGATGTGTTTGGACTAATTTCTTCTGATTTTTCTTCTTCAGGTAATTCCATTGCACTACTTACAAATACCATAGTAAGCATTATAAATATGAATGATTGTAATATCCCTGAAAATATATCAAAGTATAAATGAAGTGGTACTGGTATTACTAATTGTAAAATTGGAATTTCTATTTTAAATAAAGCGTTACTTAGAAATCCTAAGAAACTATAAAGCAGAGCCATTATAACGGTACCACCTGTTATGTTTCCGAATGGACGGAAACTTAGTGAAACTGGCTTAGCTAGCTCCCCTATAATATTTAATGGTAACAGAAAAGGTACTGGTTCTAATAATTCCTTAAAGTGAGCTAAACCTTTAGTTCTAACTCCATTCACGTAGATCATAAAGAATGTTATAAGAGCCCAAGCTACTGTTGTGTTTAAATCTGTTGTAGGCGATCTAAGCCCAATTAGCCCAGCTAAGTTAGAACATGCAAAGAATAAAAATAAACTTCCTATGTACGGAACTATGTTTGGCATGAATTTTACTACATTGTGGCCCATAGTCTCCGGTACAAAACTATTAAAAGTTCCTACCAAAGCCTCAACTATAATTTGGTGACCTTTTGGAACTTTCTGAAGATTTCTAGTTGCAAAATAAGAAACTACTGCAAGGAATGCTATTATAATCCAACTTACAACTACTGTTTCGCTTATACCAATAGATCCTATTTGCAATATAATCCTAGGTCCATTCATGACTATTCCTCCTTTCTATTTAATTTTTTACTTACTGGAAGTAGATTTGTAGCTAATATTACCATAACTGTGGCACTAAGGCCTATTGTAGTTCCAATAACATTTATGTAAGGAGCCTTAACAGATACATATATTACTAAAGCTGTAAGTATAAATCTTACAAGATATCTGCTAGCAGCATATAATTGCGCTTTACTAGGTTCACGTCTAACTGCATGGTGGAGGCTAATAGCCAATAATCTAAAATTTAATACGGAAAATATACTTCCAAATAAAAGACCTATCAACATCGGTTTATTAAAATGAGATGTAGCTAAAAGAATTATTATAACAAATAAATCAAATATTAAAACTCCCTTAGTTACCCTCGTGACTTCATTACGTACCTTTTCATCCAAAACATCACTTCCTTTTTGTCCTTGTATACATAATTACAGTTTTATAAACACCAGAAAAGGCCCCACCTATACCTAGTATTAACAGTATTAACAAAAATATAGGAGTTGTGTTTAACTTATCATCTATATATTTTCCTAATAGTGTACACCCTAGAATTGGTATAACCATCATAAGTCCTAATTGCGTTACTAAACTTAAGAGACTTACAACATCAAAAATTTCCTTTTTCTTGCTCATAAAAAACTTAACTCCTATCAAATTGATAAATTGTCTTTATATTTTGTAAAGTTTTTCAATTCACTTTTTTTAATTTTAACTCCATATTTCTACATAGTCAACATATTTTATTACATAATTGTTAAAAATTTGTCTACCGCCCCTTATTATCAAAATGATATGCAATATCTATGGATTTGTAGAACCTTCTTAATTGGTATTACTATATTATATTCATTATTATTCTTTTTACAACCGCCAAGAAAACAGTTTTTATACCATTTTTAGTTCATTTACGCCTGTTATTGCATCAATTCCTTTACTATTCTAATTATTCCTAATTTATCAAAATAATTAATCTTGAAGAATATTCACTAGCTCAATTCCAGCTTCTT
This sequence comes from Sporacetigenium sp. TC11, assembly GCF_058146105.1. NCBI lineage: Bacteria > Bacillati > Bacillota > Clostridia > Peptostreptococcales > Tepidibacteraceae > Sporacetigenium > Sporacetigenium sp. TC11. Next base: position 25,463 of record NZ_JBYVNY010000009.1, read on the forward strand.
TTAATATTTGAACTGACATTTCGTCTGGATAATCTCCTTTAAACACAATCCTGTTAATACCAGCATTTATGCACATCTTAGCACACAATATACAAGGTCTAGTTGTAGCATATAACGTTGAATCTTTTATGCTTACACCATTATAGGCAGCTTGTATTATTGCATTTTGTTCTGCATGTAAAGCTCTACATAATTCATGTCTTTCTCCAGATGGAATATTTAATTCCTGTCTTTTACATCCTATTTCACTACAATGCTTTAATTCTTTTGGAGCTCCATTATATCCAGTACATAATATCTGCTTATTTTTTACTATTACAGCTCCCACTTGCCTTCTTAAACATGTTGATCTCTTTTTAACTATATCCGCTATCTCCATAAAGTATTCATCCCAAGATGGTCTCATATTTATTCCTCCTCTAAGTTATAAAAAAAGTATCTATATAAAAATATAGATACTCAAATTATACAACAATCTATTACTTAGTTCCAAATATTCTATCTCCTGCATCTCCAAGACCAGGAACTATATATCCATGGTCATTTAACTTTTCATCTATAGATGCAACATATATATCTACATCAGGATGACATCTTTGAACTTCTTCTATTCCTTCCGGGCAAGATACTATATTAACTAGTTTTATATTATTAGCACCGTTTGCCTTTAATACGTCTATTGCTGCGACTGCAGACCCTCCTGTAGCAAGCATAGGATCAACTATTATTATATCTCTTTCATTTATATCCTGAGGCAACTTGCTATAATACTCAACAGGTTTTAAAGTTTCTGGATCTCTATATAATCCAACATGTCCAACTTTAGCTGCCGGTATTAAATTAACAAGACCATCTACCATACCAAGACCAGCTCTTAATATAGGAATTATTCCTAATTTTTTACCTGATATTATCTTTGACTTAGTTCTAACAACAGGCGTTTCTATTTCTATTTCTTCTAATTGTAAATCTCTTGTTATTTCATATCCCATGATCATAGATATTTCTGTTAGTAATTCTCTAAAATCCTTAGAACCAGTATTTTTATCTCTCATTAAAGTAAGTTTGTGCTGAATTAGTGGATGATCTATAACTACAACCTTTCCCATATTAATTCCTCCTATTTATTATATTTTTTTTCTATTTCAGATAACATATCTATTCTTTTTTGGTGTCTATCTCCTTCAAATTCCTCATTTAACCAAGCTTCAACTATCTCAAGCGCCAATCCTCTGCCCAAAACTCGTTCTCCCAAAGATAACATATTTGCATCATTGTGAGCTCTAGACATTTTTGCTGAAAAAGTATCTGATACTACAGCACATCTTATTCCAGGAACTTTATTAGCTGCTAAAGATATACCAATTCCTGTACCACAACATACTATTCCTTTTTCTATTTCTTTATTTACAACTGCTTCAGCAACTGCAAGTCCAAATTTTGGATAGTCAACAGAAGTATTAGCACTATCTGCACCAAAGTCAACATATTCTATACCCTTATCTTCAAGGTATTTTTTTATATCTTCTTTTAATCTGTATCCGCCATGGTCACTTCCAATTCCTATTTTCATATTGAATACCTCCATATAAAATACTAAAATCTATATTATATTCGACAAGGATTTTATTTATCCTTCTTTTTTTGTAGAATTTTGTCTACAAGTTTATTTATTGTATTTTGTATATCTCTTGCTGTAAATTTATAAATTTCTAAATTTCCTCCAAATGGATCTACTATATCCATATCTTTATCATCAGCAAACTCTTTTAATGTAAATACCTTGTCTGAAAACTGCGGCATAGAGTTTAATATTATATCCTTATGTGCTTTAGTCATAGTTAGTATTAAATCCGATTTTTTTACTAAGTCCAGAGTTAATAATTTACTTTTATGATTTTTTAAATCTATATTCATTTCTTTCAAAGCACTTATTGAATGATTAGATGCATCTAACCCGTCTATAGTTGAAATTCCTGATGAAGTTATATTAAATTTATCTATTTCTTCTCCTCTTTTTATAAGAGCATCTTTAAGTATTGCCTCTGCCATAGGGCTCCTACATGTATTTCCTGTACATACTATAACTATATTCATTTAATCACCTTCTACTAAGCTTGTATTATTTTATATCCTGCAGATTTTAATAATCTATTCATTATAGCTTGACCTACTCCTCTATCTTCAAAAGCCTCAGAATATATTATATCTACACCCTTTTTATCCATTTCTCTTAAAGATTTAAATAAGTTATATCCTACTTCTTCTAGATTGTCTCCTAACCCTATCACTTCTCCATTATACCTATTTATATGTTGAGTCATACACATTACTCCACACTTTAATCCATTATTATTATTTTCATTTATTAAGTAGTTTATCTTATTCATAGTATCTTCTTTATTTCCATACACTATGTAAACATCTGCTTCTGGTGAGTAATGAGTATACTTCATTCCTGGAGCTTTAGCGACTATATTATCTTCTTTTTTTATTAATGCAGGGTCTATATCTACTCTTCCCAAATATTCTTCTAAATCCTCTTTAGTTATACTTCCAGGTCTTAATATCATAGGAATATTATTAGTTAAATCTAGTACAGTAGATTCCAACCCATAATTACAATCCCCACCTAATATAATTCCATCTACACGTCCATTCATTTCTTCATATACATGCTTTTCATTTGTTGGAGAAGGTCTCCCTGATATATTTGCAGATGGTGCAGCTATAGGAACACCACTTTCTTTTATTAAAGATATTGCTATAGGATGTGATGGCATTCTTACAGCTACTGTATTCAGTCCTCCGCTAGTTCTATTAGGTATTATATCCTTTTTTTGAAATATTATAGTAAGTGGGCCTGGCCAAAATTTATCCATTATCATTTCTGCTTTTTCACTTATGTTATTCGCTAGATTGTACAAATCTTTTTTATCACATATATGAACTATAAGTGGATTATCACTAGGTCTTCCCTTAGCCTCATAAATCTTTGCTACAGCTCCTTCATCAAGAGCATTTGCACCTAATCCATAAACTGTTTCTGTAGGAAATATTACTGTTGCCCCTTGTTTTAATAAATTTGCATGTTTTCTTATTTCATCAATATCTATATTTTCTTTATCTATATTACTCAATATAGTATTTTTCATTAGTCTCTCTCCTCCCATTAGTTTATATTAATTTCACTATTACCATACCTACCAAAAAACCGAATATAGAGTACATAGTCTTTGAAGATGGAAATATCTCTTCTAGCGTTACATACATCATAGTTCCTCCTGCTACTGCCAAAAAAACTCCTATCATAGCATGAAACAACCCTCCAAAATAAGCACCAAAAAAACTTCCTATTCCCATTGGAATTCCAGCTATTATAGTCATCCAAATCATTGTTCTAATCTTTATTTTTCCACCTACTAAACTAAGTCCCATGGCTAGACCTTCTGGAATGTTATGTATTCCTATAACTATTGCTAAAGTCATACCTAACTTCTCAGCAGACATAAATGAAGACCCTATAGCTAAGCCTTCCGGTAAATTATGTAATAATATACTTATAAATATAAGATATCCAGCTTTTAAGCTTCCTTCAACATGAATTTTATCTTTTATAAACATACTTATTAAAGCACCTATAAATGTGGCTATAATCGTAAATATTACACCTATCTCATTCATAGACTCCTTTAACAAGTCAAATACTACTACAGCAAGCATTATCCCTCCAGACAAGCCCATAAAAAAGTCTAAATATTTACTTACATTCTTTCTAAATATTGATGATATCATTCCCCCTAAACCTGTTCCTATTACACCAGCCAATAAACCTATTAATGTTATTTTCCAAATCACACTATATACACCTCCAAATAAACATAATTAGTAGTATTTATGAAATAAATAAATCTATTATGCTTATATAGAAATAAGATTTGAAAAATCCTACAAAAAAACCCCTATAAAATAGGGATTTATACAGCTTGCATTCTTTCTGTTTGATCAACAGTTGTTAAAGCGTCTATCATCTCAGTTATATCTCCATCTAAGAAAGAATCTAATTTATATAATGTTAGATTTATTCTATGATCAGTCACTCTTCCTTGAGGATAGTTATAAGTTCTTATTCTTTCAGATCTATCTCCAGTACCAACTTGACTCTTTCTCTCAGCTGCTATTTCTTTATTTTGATCAGCTAAAGCTTTATCATATAATCTAGCCTGTAATACCTTTAATGCTTTTTCTTTATTTTTTAACTGTGACTTTTCATCTTGGCATGATACAACTTCTCCACTAGGTATGTGTGTTATTCTAACTGCAGAGTCAGTAGTGTTAACACTTTGTCCACCATTACCAGAAGAACGGAAAACATCTATTCTTAAATCATTTGGATTTATATTAACAGCTTCAACATCATCTACTTCTGGTAAAACTGCTACTGTAGCTGTTGATGTGTGTATTCTACCTCCTGATTCAGTTGCAGGTATTCTTTGAACTCTATGAACTCCAGATTCATATTTTAGTTTAGAATAAGCACCTTTACCTTTTATTAAGAAAGAAACTTCTTTATATCCCCCTACGCCTGTTTCATTTGTACTCATTAATTCTATTTTCCAACGATGTCTTTCTGCATATCTAGCATACATTCTAAATAAATTTGCAGCAAATAAAGCCGCCTCATCTCCGCCAGCTCCACCTCTTATTTCGACAATAACATTCTTATCATCATTAGGGTCTGATGGTAACATTAATATTCTTAATTCACTTTCTAAGGGCTCTACTTGACATTCTAATTCAGATAATTCCATTTTAGCTAATTCTCTTAATTCTTCATCAGATTCTTCCTGAAGTATTTGTTTAGATTCCTTTATACTATCCATAACTTCTCTATACTCTCTATACTTCATAACTATAGTTTCTAAATCTGAATGTTCTTTAATATATTTTTGCCATACCTTCTGATCATTTATTACTTCTGGATCAGCTATCTTTTCACTTATTTCTTTATATTTAACTTCTAGAACTTGTAATTTTTCCAGCATTTCCGTTCACCTCTCTATTAGTAGCATATCAATTTTTCATTATATCATATTTTATGTCCTATAACAACTCTATCTATACCACTTAAGTCTTGCCTTATCGTTATATTATGATATCCATTTTGTATCATTATATCCTTAACATCTAACGCTTGGTCATGGCCTACCTCATAAGCTAGTATTCCATTTTCTTTTATATGATTTATAGATTCTTCTGTTATTCTTCTATAAAAATCTAATCCATCTTCTCCACCTTCTAGAGCTATATGTGGTTCATAATCTTTAACTTGAGTGTGTAAAGTCGGCATGTCCTTTTTTCTTATATATGGAGGATTAGATACTATGGCATCAAAGATAATATCTTTATCTTCTATGAAATCAAACAAATCAGATTTAACAAAACTTATTTTATCTTCTACATTGTTGCTTATAGCATTTATATTTCCCACCTCTAGGGCTGTATCCGATATATCAAATGAATAAATTTTTGAATGTGATATATATTTAGCTAAGCTTATACTTATAGCACCAGAACCAGTTCCTATATCTAATATAAATGGATTTTGTATACTTTTACATAAATTTATAACTTCTTCTACTAATATTTCTGTATCAGGTCTTGGGATTAAAACACCTTCTTTTACATAAAAATCTAATCCCATAAATTCTCTGGTCCCTAGTATATAGGCTATAGGTCTACCTTTTTTTCGTTGGTCTACCATGTCTATTAGCTTATTTTTTTCTTCACATGTTAAATCTTTATTAAAATTTAAATGAATATATAATTTATCTACATCTCCTAATGCTTTCCTAATTAGCAATTCTGTGTCCAGACGAGGACTATCACTTATATTATTCAATTCATTAGTGTACTGTAAAATCGCATCTTTTATCGTCATCAGATCTCACCTCTATATCTAATACTGCTCTTAAAGCAGTTATAGCTACTTCTAATTGCCTATCATCAGGCTCTCTTGTAGTTATCTTTTGAAGCATCAGCCCTGGATATGAAAATATCTTAGTAGTTATATTATCAAATTTCCCAAAAAATCTTATTATTTCATAAGCTATACCAGCTACTATAGGCATGCACAACAGCCTAGTTATAACTCTCATAACTAAATTTGGCCATCCTGAAAATGAAAAAACTATTATAGATATAATCATAACTATAAATAAAAAGTTAGTTCCACATCTAGGATGTAGTGTAGTAAATTTTCTTGCATTTTCTACAGTCAAATCTAAACCACTCTCATAACAATGTATGGTTTTATGTTCTGCTCCATGGTATTCAAAGACTCTTTTTATATCTTCAACCTTTGAGATAAAGTACAAGTACAACAAAAGTATGGTTATACGGATAACCCCTTCTACTAAGTGCAATATTATAGTATTATCTACTACACTCTTAAAAATTCCACCTATCATAGTTGGTACAAAAACGAATAATCCCATAGATATTATAATTGATATAAACAAAGATATATATATCATTACATTTGTGGCTTTATCCTTAAATATTTTTCTTATAAACTCATCAAATTTTGACTCTTCTTCTTCTTCTAAAAAAAACTGCGATGAGAAATTAAGACTTTTAATTCCTTCTACCATACTATCTATTAACATAAAAGCACCTCTAACGAAAGGTACCTTGTCAATATTTTTATCTCTTACCCAACTCTTTATATTTTTTTTATCAAGTTCTATATTTCCATCTGATTTTCTAACAGCTATAGCTCTTTTAGTTTTATTTTGCATCATAACGCCTTCTATAACAGCTTGGCCACCTACAAATTCTTTTTTCAAAACATCACCTCCATTATAATATTACCATATATATAAATAATAAAGCACCTTATTATAAGGTGCTTTATTATTTATTCCATGTCTATAACATGACATTTTCTACATCTAGCTTCATAGCTCTCTACGGCTCCTATCTGTATTATAGGATCATCGTACTTAGCTGGATTTTCATTTATAAGTCTTTGAGACCTTGTAGCGGGTTGTCCACAAACAGAGCATATAGCTTGCAGTTTATCTACAAATTCAGCAACAGCTAATAATTGTGGAGTGGGTCCAAATGGTTCTCCTCTAAAGTCCATATCAAGACCAGCACATATTACCCTTATTCCTTTATCAGCTAAATCTATAGCTACGTTAACTACATTTTCATCAAAGAATTGAACCTCATCTATGCCTACTACTTGAACATCTTCGTCTAAATATCCGTATATATCCTTTGATTCTTTTATAGGAATTGCACCTATACTGTCTCCACTATGAGATACTACATCATCTTTACTATATCTATTATCTATGGCAGGTTTAAAAACCATTATTTTCTGCTTAGCTATTTTTGCCCTTTTCATTCTTCTAATAAGCTCTTCGCTTTTTCCACTATACATAGGCCCAATTGCCACTTCTATGTATCCATGATTGACAGGTCTGTACATTTTAGCACCTCACTTTTACATAAAAAAATTGCTTTGCTCAGATAAATTATACTTTTCTTATAATTAAAAATAGGAGTTGGTTTACCAACTCCCTATCTACAATTAGTCTATTTTGAATCTCTTCTTGAACTTGTCTATTCTTCCACCTTTGTCTATAGACTTTTGCTTTCCTGTATAGAAAGGATGGCATTCTGAACATATTTCAACTCTTATCTCATCATTAGTTGAACCAGCCTTGAATGTATTTCCGCAAGCGCAATGTACTTCAACTTCATTGTATTTTGGTTGTATTTCGTTTTGCATTATTGTCACCTCTTCTCTTTTACTCATTAGTATATTAATTTTAATTACTCTTTTTTTCAACTATACCATTATATCATAGGTCTTTTAGTAGTTCAAGAGTAATATTGATGTTTATTAATTCCAAATTCTTTTAATAATTTCTATAAATTGATCATTATTTTTAGTTTTTTGTAGAAGTTGTAACACTTCCTCTGTAACCTCTATAATAGACTTATTACTCATCTCTTTTCTTAGTTTCCATAAAGACGTTTTTTCTTCTTCTGTAAGTAATAGATCTTCTCTTCTAGTTCCTGATTTGTATATATCTACAGCTGGGTATATTCTCTTTTCAGCTAGTTTTCTATCTAAATGAAGTTCCATGTTTCCAGTTCCTTTGAATTCTTCAAATATAACATCGTCCATTCTAGACCCAGTTTCAACTAGTGCTGTTGCTAATATAGTAAGGGAACCTCCCTGTCTTATATTTCTAGCTGCACCAAAAAATTTCTTAGGTCCGTGAAGGGCTCCAGGATCTAACCCTCCAGATAGAGTTCTGCCTGTTGGAGATATAGTTAAGTTGTAAGCTCTAGCAAGTCTAGTTATACTATCTAGTAATATAACTACATCTTTGCCGTGTTCTACAAGTCTTTGCGCTCTATTTAAAACCATTTCTGCAACTTTCACATGATGGCTTGATACTTGATCAAAAGTAGAATATATAACTTCACCATCTATAGACTCTTGCATATCTGTAACTTCTTCAGGTCTTTCATCTATAAGAAGGACTATTAGCTCTACATTAGGGTGATTTTTTGCTATGCTGTTAGCTACACTCTTTAGTAATATTGTCTTACCAGCCTTTGGAGGAGCTACAATCAACCCTCTTTGACCCATACCTATAGGTGCAATTAAATCTATCAGTCTTGTAGATATTTCACTACAGTCCTTTTCTAATTTAAGCTTATGGTCTGGATATATAGGAGTTAAAGTCTCAAATGACCTTCTTCTTGTAGCAGTATCCGGTTGTTCATCATTTATTTTTTGAACATATAATAAAGCTCTGAATTTTTCACCGCTTTTAGGAGGCCTAGTTATTCCCGTAACTTTATCCCCTGTTTTCATATTAAATCTTCTTATTTGCGACGGTGATATGTAAACATCTTGATCTGTAGAAAGATAATTTGGACCTCTTAAAAATCCAAATCCATCAGGTAATATCTCTAATACCCCTCCTACTATATCTTCTTTTACAATTTTAGATTCCACTACGACCTTTACTTCTTCCGTAGACTTTTTTTCATTTACTATAGTACTAACTTGTTGTATATCGTTATTCTCTTTTTCTACACTTATTGGTTCTACATTTATTTGTACATTTTCATCTATTATATTTTTATTATCTTCCTTATTTTTATCGATGATAATATCTATAAGTTCACTTTTCTTATATTTGGTAATCGACTTTATTCCTAAATTTTTAGCTATATCTCTAATCTCCGTTAATGTTTTATCCTGTAAATTCAAAAAAAATCCTCCTCGTACAATGAAAATATATTCTAAGGTAAGCAGTTGGGAATAAAAGGTGTGAAAAAGAATAGTTATCTTTATTAAATAAATATTATCACTAGTTGATATTATGGTCAAGAAATAAAAAAGCCATACACTTATATAAGTGTATGGCTTTAATTTAACTAGTTTATATATTATTATATTTTTTCATTAAATCTATTAATATATCATTTTTATCTAGTCTGTGTATTGCATCTACAAATCTTATAGTTCCAGTTTTACATCTCATTACAACTGATTGTGTTGTTGCTCTATGATCTCCTAGAGATACAACCCCTTTTAATAAATCTCCACCAGTTATTCCTGTTGCAGCGAAGAATAAATCTTCTCCTTTTGCTAAATCATCCATATAAAGCACTTTCTCTATATCTTCATCTGTAAAGTTCATTTCATAACATCTTTGTTTTTCTTCATCACTCATAGGATATAGCTGTCCTTGCATATCTCCGCCCATACATTTAACTGCGGCAGCAGTTATAACACCTTCTGGTGCTCCACCTATACCTAGTAACATATCTATACCAGTTTCCTCAAAACAAGTTGCAATTCCAGTAGCAACGTCTCCATCACTAAACAGTTTTATTCTAGCTCCCATTTTTCTAGCAGCAGAAATTATATCATTATGTCTTTCTCTATCTTGTACTATTATAGTTATATCTGTTATATCCTTATTTAATGCCTTAGCTACATTAGTTATATTTTCTTCTACAGATGCATTTATATCTATACATCCTTTAGCCTTTGGCCCTACAATTATTTTTTTCATATAAGTATCAGGAGCATTAAGCAAGCTTCCTTTTTTCCCTACAGCCATTACAGATATCGCGTTTGGTAGCCCTTTTGCTATTAATGAAGTTCCCTCTAGTGGGTCTACAGCTATATCAACTTCCATACTATCTATAGTTCCACAACCAACTTTTTCTCCTATATATAACATAGGTGCCTCATCTAATTCGCCTTCACCTATAACTACTTCTCCTCTTACATTTACTGATTCAAATGCTCTTCTCATGCCTTCAACAGCTGCACCATCTGCTCCGTTTTTATCTCCTCTGCCCATAAACTTTGAAGATATTAACGCAGCCATTTCTGTTACTCTTACTAACTCTAATGCAAGATTTCTATCCATTGTCTCATCTCCTTATTTATGATTACATAAAAATTATATATCACATTTAATTATTAGTAAATATTTATTGTATACTTTTTATAAGTAGTGTAGTACATATTGTATTTATATAACACAAAAAAGCCCTAATATAACTGTATATTAAGGCTTTTAAATAATTTATTTACTTAATTTTTTGGAACACTTTCCCAATCTTTTAAAAATTTATCTATACCACTATCAGTCATAGGGTGTTTAACCATTTGTTTAAATACATTATACGGAATAGTTGATATATGAGCGCCAGCTTTAGCTGAAGCCAATACATGTTGAGGGTGTCTTATACTTGCTGATATTATTTCTGTATCTATACCGTGTATATCAAATATATTTGCTACTTCTGATATAAGATCTATTCCTTCTTGCCCTATATCATCAAGTCTTCCAACAAATGGACTTACATAAGTTGCTCCAGACCTAGCTGCAAGTAAAGCTTGTAATGATGAAAATATCAAAGTAACATTAGTTTTTATTCCTTTTTGTGATAACTCTTTTACAGCTTTTAATCCTTCTTCACACATAGGTATTTTTATAACTATATTTTTGTTTATTTTACTTAACTCGATGCCTTCTTTTATCATTTCTTCACTATTCATAGATATTACTTCTGCAGATATAGGACCATCCACTATATCTGTTATTTCTTTTACTACTTCTTCAAATATTCTTCCTTCTTTAGCTATAAGAGATGGGTTAGTAGTTACCCCTTGTATAACTCCCCACTCATTTATTTCTTTTATTTCATCTACGTTTGCCGTATCGATAAATAACTTCATTCTAAAATACATCCTTTCTATACTTACAAATTATTTTATAGCGCATACATAAGAGACATAACAACTGTTGTGAATACGAATATGCCTATTATGCTTAGAGCTATTATTCTTTGAGCTTTGTTTCTTTTTTTACTCATATAATCACTCCATTATATTTTCTATTTTTTATAAATTAAATATACCATATATTTAGTCCAAAATACAAAATTATATCTCGTAGTCAACAACAACTGAAGACTTCGCAACTGTACTTATGTATTGCTTTACAGGAACATGAACTAGGTGATCTGCATATATTTTTAAATCTTCTTTAGTGTCAAAATGAGTTATAAGACATAAGTCGTAATTTCTTTCACTTTCCAAGAAATTTTCACCAACCTCTATGTATTTTAAAACATCTATTTTTCCGTCCATATCCAAAAGTCTTTTCTTTACCTCTTTTATATCTTCTTTATTATCAAATTTAAAAAACACGATATGTTTAACCATGGATTACCCACCCCTCATTTTTTCTTATTTTTCTATTTTTTCTTTATTTTTATTGTCTACTTTGCTATATTCACAAGCTACACTTTGTAAGTAATTAATAAATCCATCTCTTAAATCTTCTCTCTTAAGAGCAAAATCTACAGTGGCTTGTAAAAATCCTAATTTATCTCCAACATCATATCTTCTTCCTTCAAAATTATAAGCATACATAGCTTCTTTCTTAGCAAGCTCCTTTAAAGCATCAGTCAATTGAACTTCTCCACCTTTTCCTGGAGGAAGGTTTTCAAGTATGTCAAATATCTCAGGAGTTATTATGTATCTTCCTAATATAGCTATATTTGAAGGAGATTTTTCTGGCTCTGGCTTTTCTACTAAGTCCTTAACTTTATAAACTCTATCTTCTATATGTTTAACCCCTACTATGCCATACTTATTTGTATCTTGTTTTGATACCTCTTGAACTCCCAATATAGTAGTTCTATACTCCTCATAGGCATCCATAAGTTGTTTTAGACAAGGTTTTTTCGCATCAACTATATCATCTCCTAGCATGACTGCAAAAGGTTCATCACCTATAAAATGTCTAGCACAATATATAGCATCTCCTAATCCTTTAGGCTCTTTTTGTCTTATATAATGTATATTTATCATATTAGATATACTCTGTACTATCTCTAATAACTCTGTTTTTCCCTTTTGTTCTAACTCTAATTCAAGTTCTACTGATTTATCAAAATGGTCCTCTATAGACTTTTTATTTCTTCCTGTTATTATAAGTATTTCCTCTATTCCGGAATTAACAGCTTCTTCTATTATGTACTGTAAAGTAGGTTTGTCAACAATAGGCAGCATCTCTTTTGGCTGAGCCTTTGTCGCAGGTAAAAACCTAGTCCCTAGTCCTGCTGCAGGGATTACTGCTTTTCTTACAGTCTTTAACATTATATTACCTCCAAAATTTACTTTATCTATTTAATTATATCAAATACATTGATTGTATTCACTATAAAAAATCCCTTTCTATTATAGAAAAGGATTTTTATATATTATTTACTTTATTAGAGTATCTAATTCTTTTACTAGACTTTCAAATTTATTAAGTGTCTTTTCTATAGGTTTATCACTATTTAAGTTTATTCCACTTTGTTTTAGTATATCTATAGGATAGTTAGATCCACCTTTTGATAAAAATTTCATATAATTATCAGTTCCCTTTGAGTTGTTCAATATATCTTGTGAGAAACTAATAGCTGCTGCACATCCTGTAGCATACTTATAAACATAGAAACTGTTATAAAAGTGTGGTATTCTAGCCCATCCTACCATAGCTAGTGGTTCTACTTCAAAATCTTTTCCATAGTACTTTTTAAGAAGACCTCCCCATGTATCATTCATGACCAATACATTTATAGGCTCGCCTTTTTGAGATTTCTCATGTATTATTTTTTCAAACTCAGCATACATTGTCTGAGTATATAAAGTATCTTTTATTAAATCTAAATATTGGCTTATATAATATGCCTTTTGTTCTTTATTAGCAGCATTTTTTATTAATGACTCATATAATAAAGATTCATTAGTTATAGATGCTACTTCTGCAGTAACTATAGATGGATGATAATTAGTGTAATTTTGATTTTTAGCACTCATATATCCATGAGCTGCATGACCTAATTCATGAGCTAGTGTTGATACGGAATTTAGAGTTCCGTTATAATTTAACAGTACATAAGGATGGGTTGAATATACTGATGCAGAGTAAGCACCACTTACTTTATCCTTATTAGAATATACATCTATCCATCTTTCATTAAAAGCCTTATATAGAGTATCATTATACTCTTTTCCCAAAGGTTTTAAAGCTGAATATATTATACTTTGGGCCCTTTCATAAGGTATGTTTTGTTCAACTTCTTTAGTTAGAGGAACAAACATATCATAATAATATACCTTATCTAATTTTAGAACTTCTTTTCTCAACTCTACATATTTGTGTAAATATTTTAAATTTTTATCTACAGAACTTATTAAATTATTATAGACCTTAGGGTTTACATCATCACTTGATAAATACATCTCCATAGCTGAATCATAATCTCTTACTTTAGAATAAAATATATTTTTACTTACTTGCCCAGCAAGTAACCCAGATATAGTATTTATATTGTCATTGTATAATACAAATTCAGTTTGGAATGTCTTTTTTCTCAACTCTCTATCTGTAGACTGCAAGTTTTTTGAGTATTGAGCAGGAGTCAATGTTGACTTTTTATCCATATTAGTAAATAATTCATAAACATCTTTAGGAATAGTAGAAATCATTCCCGTAAGTCCTAATATATCTTCACTTTCTTCCTTAAGATATCTACTTTTGTTTCTCATTATATCTTTCACATACATTCCGTATTTTTTAGATATCTTTTTATCCTTTATGATTTTTTGTATTTGTCTATCAGGGGCTTTTATTATTTCTAATTCTAAATCCGAACAAATCTTGCTATATTCTATATCTAGTTGTTTAAACTTTTCTGTCATATCTAGATATCTATAATTAGCTTTGTTTACATCCTTTTTCAAATTTATATAAGCATATAATTTCTCTTCTTTTATATCTAATTTTTCCTTTATTCCAAGTGCAAAAGATAAATGTGTAGGAGACTTAGTAAATTTTCCCTTGTAATTTTCAAGTTCCTTCATATCCTTTTCAAATTTTTTTAAATCAGTATTCCATTCATTATCACTTTTGTAGAGCTCAGTTAAATTCCATATATACTTTGTATAGTCGATTTTTGGTTTAACTTCTTTATTCTCTTGCTTTTTATCTTCATTAGTTTTTCCAGTACCCTCTTGAGGATTAAATGTATCTAGAGAACTTTCTTTGCATCCTACTAGCATAAAAGAAGATAGCAATCCAACAAGAAGAATACTTAGCAATTTATGTTTACTTTTATTCATAAAAAAGCCATCCTTTCTCTAAGTATACTTAGTATATAGGATGGCTAAAATATCATATATTATTCAATTATTCGCTCTACTTACATCTATATGTTATACACATATTAATCCACATATTCACATGCAAATTTCTACATAAAAAAAAGAAATTTCAACATTTATAGCCATATTATACCCATAATATTATTTATTTATTCATAAACTTATGCACAAATTAATTCACATTATCCACATTTTTTAAATAGTTTTCCTCAAAAAACACATAAATTTCATATGTTTCCCATATTCAATTAACTTATTCACAAAAAAAATTTTTTACAACTAAGTTCTAATTTTATCATCTAATGTCGAACTTAGTTGTAAAGCGTTTTCCATAGCAAATACTATGCTTCAAAATTTGTTACTAACTTATCCACAATACTAACATCTTTATCAACAGTTTTGTGGATTACTATGTTAATTTTTACATATCTTAGTCACTAGTACAGTCATATCGTCTTGTATATTCCCATCTTGAATATCAAGTGCATAATTTAATATCATTTTAGAAATTTCTTTTGGATTTGTAGTATTTATTTTATCTATATATGAATATAGCCAGTTATCTCCTAAGCTTTTATCCTTTCCTGCATCAACTATACCATCTGACATCATTATTATATAATCTCCGTCTTTTATTCTTCTTTTATCCCTATCTACTTTTACCTCGGATATTATTCCAACTGGTAACGATGAAGATGATATAACTTCCACATTTCCTCTATCTCTTTTTATAAACGTTGAGCAAGCTCCCATTTTAACAGTTTCAAGTTCTCCTTGTTTAAGATCTATTATACTTAAGTCAAGAGTCGAGAACATTTCCTCTGATGATTTAAGCATTAACATATTATTTATAGTGTCTATTGTTAATTCTTCTTTTATTCTAGATTCCATCATCTTTTCTAATATGTCTATTGTTACAGATGATTGTTCGAATGCTTTTTTACCTTTGCCCATACCGTCGCTTAATGCAGCCATATACTTGCCATCAAATATCTCCATATAGGTATAATTATCTCCACAATATATGTGACCATCTTTGGACATATATGCTACTTCTGTTACAGCATTATATTCTTGAGCCTTACTTAAAGTAACCTTACATCTATCTCCTATTGAACTACACCCAACTTTTTGGGCAGAAAGTTTACATCCAACTACCTCGGATATTATGTTTATAAGTTTTTCATCACACATAGAACCTGAATAGCAAGTTTCTTTTTCTATAGTTATTTCAAAATCATCGTTTTCTTTTCTTAAGAAGTTTAACTTATTAACACCTATATTACTTCTATCTAATTCTACTAAAATATCATTTTCCATTTGTAAATCAAATTCCATACCTGTCTGTAAATCATTTGCAAGATCTTCTATAGAACTAGATATGCATCTTATTTGATTTGATACTAATCTTCTAGCCTCTACAAGTCTTTGATTCCAGTCATAATCTAATGCAAACAATCTGAAATAATGATTAGCTGTTTTTACCACCGATTCAGGCTTTATACAAGATTTGTTAAAACTATATGGCAGATTATTATAGTCTATTTTTCCTCTTTCTTCTAGTATCTGAAGTATATTTGTAAATGCTGTATATGTATGGTTAAATTTCATATCCCAACAGCTTCTTTTCATACCACATTGTCTACATTCATCATTCTGTATCATATCTATAACACTTGCTATATCTTTTTGTCCTAATATTCTATCCTTTTCCCTTACTTTATCAAAGGTATCTGCAAGCTCTCCGTATGTTTTGTACATGCTTATCAATCTATTATTAGTTATTTCTTTCGCTCTTTTTATATGATCATTTGCACTTTGATAACTTCCTAAAACTCCTTTGGTGAACTTTTCTATGTATGCTAATTTTTCATTTGGTATTAATAACATAATCAAACTAGCAAGTATTACTTCTCTTAAACTTGATATTAAGTCTGCTGATCCTTGAGTATATATCATTATTATTGACCACCCTATTATATAACCACATATACTTAAATATTTATTTATTTTACTAAATCCTCCAGAAAGTAATCCAGCAAAACTGTATATACCTATATATAAAGAAGATGATATATCATTTACTATTGTTGCTAATCCTATTATTACACCTGTAGAGGCACCCAGAGATGCTCCACCTGTATAAGCGAATATTAATATAAGAAGCGTCGATAATACCTTTTGTATTGATATTCCAAATATATCTAAATTTCCAATTCCCATTATACTCAATGTTATTAGTACAGATAGTGCTATTATCTCTTCATTTGATATACTCTCTCTCATATCTCTCTTTATTATAAGAGGAACACCAAATGAATATATATAGACTAATGCAAATACAGCTAACCCTTCAAATAAAGCAACTATAATATCATATATATAACTCCCACTTATAAATGCTTGTCCCATAGCTGATATAATCATTACTACCAAACCTATAAATGCAACCTTGAATATAGAAGTTATATTTCTTATAGGTTTTGTCAATAATCCTATTAACATAAGTGCAGCAATATATTTTATAGTATGTGGTCCAATATTTCCAGTAGACATTATACCTAAGGCTACAGATAAAAATACCGGTATACTATATTTTTTCACTCTAGATATATAGAGATAGTAGGCTATACCCAGTGGTGCAACTGTATCTACTATAACAGCCCTACTTAAAAGAAATCCTATAAGAGATAATATTATAACCGTTGAATTAATTTGATTGAATTTTGGTAAATCCTTTGTCTTTATTGATCCTTTAGTATTTATAGCAATGCTTTTTTGCATATAAAAATCCCCCCTTTTGTTTCTAATCAAATTGTAACAAAAAGGGAGAAAGTTTTTTGTCATAATAAGTAGTGAATTATTGAGAAAATTAAGACATATTTTTTACCTTTTGACATATTAATCCTTCTAAATTATCAAATTCACTTACAATTATTTTATCAAATTCCATATTTTTCATTATTATATCCAATATTCCTACACCAGCCGTTATAATATCTGCTCTTTTTGGCTGCAATCCTTTTAATCTTCTTTTATCATTTATTGTCATTTTTTTAATTTTTTGTAGAATATTTTCTAATTCTTTTATGTATATTTTACTGTTATGTATTTTATCCATATCATAAACTTCCAATTCCTGATTCATAGCACATAAAGTAGTTATTGTACCGCCTATACCAACTAACTTTGATATAGTATTATTTTTTATATTTTTTAGTGTATCCTCAATGTTCTTTTGTATAAAGCCTTCCATATTTTCAAATTCTATTTCATCTGTCGGGTCTATAGTCAAAAACTTCTCTGTCATTCTGAGAGCTCCAATATTTTCACTTTTAGAAAATATTATTCCTTCTTTATTCCCAACTATAAATTCAGTAGATCCTCCACCAATATCAATAACTAATATATTATCTTTTTCTTCTAAACCATGTAATACACCTAAGAACCCCAAATTAGCTTCATTTTTCCCATCTATTATCTCAACTTCTATATTAGCTTCTTCTTTCGCTAATTTAAGAAATTCTTCTTTATTTTTACTATCCCTAAGAGCTGAGGTACCTATAGCATATATATATTCACAGTTTTCTTTTTTTGATTTATCTACAAATTCTTTTAATGCATCTATATTTCTACTTATTGCGTCATTGGATATGTATCCTTCTTTATCTACATCTTGGCCTATTCTAGTTGTATTTACGAACTTTTGTCTATTATAAAACTTTCCATCAACATAATCTGCTATTAAAAGCCTCATGGAGTTAGTTCCTATATCTATAGCACCTAATCTCATCTTTCGTACCTCCTATTTAAAATTTCGCAAAACAAAAGGAGTTCTCACTCCTTTTTGTTTATGTCTATATATATTATTTCTTCAGGTTTAACCATGTTTAACTTCTCTCTCGCTATTTTTTCTATGTATTCATCTTCGTTTATATACTTCTTATTTTCCTGTAATTCTCTTATATCTTCATCCACCTTATTAATTTGAGATCTTAAAGACTTCATTTCTTCCTTATACTCTCTTACTTTTAAAGCCTGATCTACAACACCGTATCCCATAGATAAAACAGTCAATACTAAAAATATTGAAACAACAGCATATTGACCTGTAAAATTTTTTCTTTTGTTCATTTCCCCCACCCACTCTTTAAAATTTACTTTTTTTATATTTTTTATTTTTTCCTTTAACTTTGTCTTTCTTAGGCTTTTTAATTTTTAACTTACTTTTTTGTTTGCGCCTGAAATTTAAAATTAAATTGGGTATATAAAATATAATATCAAATAGTAGGTGTATAGAGTAGATGGTAACGTAATACAAATTGGTTAAAATAGCGACTAGATATTTCACAATGGTTACTATAGTACTTGTAATTAAATATAATAATTTGGTGAAAAACAACAATATATACTTACTTATTGTATTTAAATATATTAAATACCCTATTCCTAAAGCCACAAAATGATAATATCTTAAATCAAACGACTCTATTAAGTTTATTGTTACAAATACTAGTATGGTTATAACAATCCAAAATGCAGTATCATGGATTATTGTGAATAATTTTGGAATCTTAAAATTTTTCTTGGTTGCCCTATAAAAATCATATATAAGTCCTATTATTATTCCACCGTATATAGTTGTTAGAAATACTGCTATATCCTCTGTAAATGGCATCATAACTATCTAAATACCTTTTTTATAAAGCTTTCTTGGGGCTTCTTAGCTTTAGTATATGCCATTGAATTTACAGTTCCTTTTACAGATATTATCTTATCATCTATACTTAGCTTTCCCATGTCTAAATTTTCGCCTTCTATTACAAGATCTCCAGCAACTGTCCTTATTTCTACTTTCTTATCATTAAAGGAATATATGTGTTCTACCCCAGACACAACTAAATCACTTCTGTTTTTCATAGTCACATTATGTTCCATAATATCCCCCCCGTATATTATTTTCTCCTTATAATATACGAGGTGAGTTCTAAATTTATTCTATTATCTCATACATTTCTTTAGCTTCATTTTTAAGTACATGCTCTCTTACTTCAGATACTTTTACTTTTACCTTTTTTTCTCCAAATTGTATTTCTAGTATATCACCTATATTTACTTCTGCAGAGGCTCTTGCTACCTTTCCATTTATACTAACTATACCTTTGTCACAAGCTTCCTTTGCTACAGTTCTTCTTTTTATAACTCTAGATACTTTTAAGAATTTATCTAATCTCATAAATTAACCTCCTAAAATTCGCTTTGCTCATGTCGCCAATGACCTTGCTCAAGCTTATATGATGGAAATTAAAATTTCCTTAATATAAAAAAAGTGTGGTATACCCCACACTTTAGTTATTATAATATTATGCGTTTATAGTGTCTTTTAAGCCTTTACCAGCTTTGAATACTGGAGCCTTAGAAGCAGGTATATCTATAACTTCTTCTGGGTTTCTTGGATTTCTACCTTGTCTAGCAGCTCTTTCTCTAGTTTCGAAAGTACCAAATCCTACTAATTGAACCTTGTCTCCAGAAACTAATGCTTCTTCAACTGCGCCCATAAAAGCGTTTAATGCTTGTTCTGCATCTTTCTTTGTTAATCCACTCTTTTCAGATATTTTTGTTACTAATTCAGCCTTGTTCACGATAGTTACCTCCCTAAAAGTATGTTAATTTATTGTTTTTACATAACTGTAAAATTCTAGCTTTTTTACAAAACTCCTCTTTTTTAGATTATTTTTTTAATTTAGCTTCATTCCAGAGTTTGTCCATCTCTTCTAACGTCATATTTTCTAGTTGAATATCACTTTTTAAAGCAGTATCTTCTATAAAACTAAATCTATTTATAAACTTTTGAGTAGTTTTATTCAAAGCTTCTTCTGGGTCTAAATCTAAAAATCTAGCCAGATTTACTATAGAAAATATTAAATCTCCTAATTCTTCCTGTATGTATTGTATATTCCCAAGTTTACATTCGTCAAGTAATTCTTTATATTCTTCTTGTATTTTTTTGTATACATCTTCTATATTATCCCAATCAAAGCCAACTAATGCAGCTTTATGTTGAACTTTATGAGCTTTAGTCAATGCAGGAAGATATTTTGGTATTCTTTTTAAACTTTCTGTTACAGTTTTTTCTCCTTTTTCCTTTTTCTTTAGTTCTTCCCATGTTTTGTCGTATTCGTCTTTTTCATATTTAGCTTCACCAAATACATGAGGATGTCTATATACCAATTTATTGCATATAGATGCTATAATTTCTTTTAGATCAAAATATCCTTTTTCTTGTCCTATTTCTGCATGAAATACTACGTGTAAAAGTATGTCACCTAGTTCCTCTATCATTTCGTCTATATCATCGTTATCTATTGCTTGTGCAAGCTCATATGCCTCTTCTATTATATGTTTTTTAAGACTATGATGAGTTTGTTCTGCATCCCAAGGACATCCATTTGGAGCTCTTAATCTAGAAACTATATTTTCTAAGTCAGATACATTATTATATATCTTTTCATTAGATTTAGCTATGTACAAACTAGTTAAATAATCAAAGTTGTTTTCACTTCTGTCTAATTCATATAATTTAACAAATGTCTTTTTCTCTACATTCTTAACACCTGCAGCCCTAATTATACATACTTCTTGTTCATCACTATAATATTCCATTAAAGATAGCTTTACATTAGAAGCTATTAACCTATCATAAACCTGAGTTATTATAGTTGAGCTTTTGGTGTCTATATATGAATTTTTTATCTCAAGTGCATCTATAAGGCTAAATCCATGTACAGGGTCTACTCCTATATAGTTAAACATTGCATCTACAAAGCTCATAGACGGTATAATTTCTAATTCTATATTATTTTCCTTAGCTTTGCCTTCTATAATTGAAACAGTGTTCTCAGCGACCCTAGGATGTCCAGGAACTGCATATACTATATTATTATCTTTAGCTTTTTCTATAATAAAATTTGATATACTCTCATATACCTTTTCAAAGTCATCTTCAGATTCATAAAAACAATCTAATCCTTGATATTTTATGCTATCATCAAACTGGTGAACTATTGGATGCTTCACTGTCCTAAAATACACGTTTTCTTTATTTTTTATAGATTCTAATGCTCCTTGGCTAATAAGATTGTAATCTCCTGGTCCAAGTCCTACTATGGTGATTTTACTCATAATCCCACTCCTTTGTATTACTAAAATTCGCTACGCTCATATCGCCAACGACCTTGAGAGGCAGGTCCGTTGCTCAAAAATAAAGGAAATACTTATTATATAAGTATTTCCAATATCTACATATATATATTCTAATTTATCTCATTAATTTAACTTTTTTAAGTAGTTTATATAATTTATTTCCTTTTGGCATCTTAAGTAGCTCTTCTTTTGATATTCCACCTATTGCAAATATCATTACTAAATATACTAATGCTCCTATAGCTATTGATATTACAGTTGCTATCTTATTGCCAATAAGTCCTTGTAGACCCATATAAGCAAGAACAACAACTAAACTCATAACTATAACAGTTGTAAATGGCTTAATTATAAATTCCTTTACAGGGAACTTAACCTTACTATATTTTTTGACATAGTATATGTCTACAGCAGCTGCTATTAAATAAGCTGTTATTGTACCAAGTGCTGACCCTACTACATTTATTTCTGGTATAGCTGTTAAAACATAACTTATAACCGCTTTAAATGCCATTCCTACTACCAACCCCAAAACTGGTATCATAGGTTTGCCCATACCTTGTAGAGCCCCTGTAAGTGTTTGTATTAATCCTAAAAATACTACTGAAGGAGTTAATACAAATAGTATAGTTCCTATAGACGCTGGCTCATTAGGGAACAATAACTGCATTATTGGAGTGGCAAGCGATGCTAATCCAAATGCAGCTGGCAATACCATGTATAAAGTAACCTTTAGCCCTGTTTTTATTTCTTTTTGAGCTGCTTTTAAATCTCCTATAGCATAATGTTGAGATATTGCAGGGACTAAACTCATAGAAAGAGATACTGTTATAACCGCTGGCATATTTATTATTGACATAGCCATACCTGTCAATTGACCAAATAATGCATTAGCTTGTGCATAACTATATCCAGCAACTTCAAGTCTTCTTATAACTATTATAGAGTCTAATGTATTAACCAACGGTATAACGCAAGCTCCTATAGTTATTGGAATAGCTATTACAAGTAATTTATTTAGTACACTCCAAGTAGTTTCAGGTTTAAACTTTTTAGCGCTTTTTATCTCACCTTTTATAATCTTACCTTTTCTGAAGTAAATCCAGATTAAATATACCATTGCTGCTATTGCCCCAAAGGTAGAACCGGATATTGCTCCAGCAGCACCTAATTGTGACCCTTTGGTATTCATAAGCACATAAGCTAATCCAAGGCCTAAAATAACCCTTATAAACTGTTCATTTATCTGTGATAAGGCTATCGGTGTCATTTCTCTTCTACCTTGAAAATATCCTCTATAAGAAGACATTACAGGTACGAATAATAATGACGGTGCTATAGCTAACATAGCATAGTATGCATTAGGGTTATGTAGTATATCTTTAACTATAAAATTAGCCCCAAAGAAGAATATGCAAAATGAAACTATCCCAGTTATAAATAACACATTATGAGACACTTTAAATACCTTATTTGCGCCTACATAATCTCCAAAAGCTATTTTTTCTGATACTAACTTTGCCAATGCCGTTGGGAACCCAGCTGTTGCTAAAGTTAAGAATAATACGTACACAGGATATGCTGCTTGATAATACCCCATACCCTCAGCTCCTATTAAGTTTCCAAGGGGTATTCTAAAGAAAGCACCTATTATCTTAACTACGATACCAGCTAACCCAAGTATGAATGCACCTTTTAAAAATGAATCTTTATTAGATTTGGTACTCATAGTATTCCCTCCATATTTATATAGATAACAAACTCTAATATACCATATTAATGTTTATTACTTCAATATAATATGTTCTTTAGGTGAAAAAAGAACGGAAAAAAGACCCTTCTTTTAGGGTCTCCAATCCTTGATATTATTGAACTTGTTTACCTAAGAAGTTAACAGCGACCTTTAATAACTTTTCATCACTATCTACTAAGTTATCATTTTCTTTAGCCACTAGTATAATCGATCCTATGCAATCTCCTGATGTACTTATTATAGGCATAATTATCTGTTGCTTGTATTCCATTGAGTCATCTTTGTGTATAGGGATTATCTTGTTGTCTTTTACAAAACAGCTTGTTCTATTTTCTATAATATCTTCTAATTCTTTACTTATACTTTTTTCTTTATAATCTTTCTTTGGAAGTTTAGATACAGCTATTATACTATCTAAGTCTGTTACTAAAACACCATGCCCTACAGTTTCTCCTAGGGTTTCTGCATACTCTTGAGAGAACTCATTTAATTCACCTATTGGGGAATACTTTTTAAGTATCACTTCTCCATCTTTAGCTGTAAATATCTCAAGAGGGTCTCCTTCTCTTATTCTCAAAGTTTTTCTTATTTCTTTTGGTATAACAACTCTTCCAAGATCATCTATTCTTCTAACTATTCCTGTTGCTCTCATTTTATGCTCATCCCTCCATAAATAACTTTGAATATATTTTTTACCAGTTATAAAAAAAATATGCAAAAAAAACCTATATATAGAAATATATAGGTTTTTTTTCCAACATTATTAAATTCTTATAGTTTTACATTTTTTATAACATCTTCATTTTTTTGTATTTTAGAATTTTTTTGTATTTCATTTATATGTGCATTATACTTTTCTTGTTCTATTTTTTCCTTAATTTCGTCTTTTACTTCTGCAAATGGCTTAATTTCATTTACTTTATCTGTAACCTTTATTATATGATATCCAAATTCACTTTCAACTAAGTCAGATACCTTTCCTTTTTCTAAACTAAACGCAGTATTTTCAAATTCAGCAACCATTACCCCTTTAGCAAAAAAACCTAAATCCCCACCATTTTTAGCTGACCCTGGGTCATTAGAATACTTTTTAGCTAAATCTTCAAAGTCTTCTCCTGCTTTTATTTTTGCAAGTATATCTTCTGCTTCTTTTTTCTTATTAGCCTTATCTTTGTCTGAAAGTGCCTTACCTTCAGCATCCTGAGTAGATATTAATATATGAGATGCTTTAACCTCTTCTTTTCTAAATTCTTCTTTTTTATTGTTATAATATTTATTTAAATCATCATTACTAGTTTTAAGATTTGCAATATATTCTGCACTATAGTTTTGTATAGCTACATCTTTTTTCATTTGATCTTTAAGAAACGCTTCATCTATACCAGCATCTTTTAGTTTTTTTATATATTCTCCATTATCTCCGATACTTTTTTTGAATTCATCGTATTGCTTATTTACTTCTTCATCAGAAGGTACTAGCTTCTTGTCTTCTGATTTTTGATAGACCAACTCATCTTGAATCATTCTGTTTAATATATCTTCTTTAAACTCATCTCCACGAGTTTTATCTCCTTCTACTTGCTGATTCCATACATCTTTTCCATACATATTTTCAAAAGTAACTTTATATGCATTAAGAGTATCTTGATACTTCTCTAAAGTTATATCTACACCGTTTACAGTAGCCACTGGACTTTTTTTAGTACATGCTGACATTGATATTGCCAACACAGAAGCCATTATTATAGATAATATTTTTTTCAATTCATACACCCCTTCCTTAGTTTTATAAAACAATTAGGTAAATTATAACATCTTTTCTAATAATTCTTCAATTTCTTTAACCATTTTGTATTGATTTTTTTCTTTAGTTTTGTGAACATACTGAGGTTTTAGGAATATTTTATCTCCAACTTGCTTTACACTTTCTACTTTTAACTTCTTACACATAGATTTTATATATGCTATAGATAGCAATGTTTTGACAGGAGTAGGAAGATCTGAAAATCTATCTTCTAGTTCTTCTTCAACTTCATACATATCTTTTTTACTTTCTATAGAAGCTATTTTTTTGTACATTTCTATTTTAGTAAGTTCATCTTGTACATAAGTTCCAGGTATGTATGCATTTACACTTAAATCTATTTCTACTTCTAGTTCTTGCGCTACATCTTCTCCCTTTACCTTTCTTATAGCTTCATTTAGCATTTTTACATATAAATCGTAACCGATTACAGCCATATGACCATGTTGTTGAGGCCCAAGTATATTACCAGCCCCTCTTATTTCTAAGTCTCTCATGGCTATTTTGAATCCAGATCCAAATTCAGTAAATTCTTTTATAGCCTTTAGCCTTTTTTCTGCTACTTCACTTAATACTTTATCTTTTTCATACATAAAATATGCATAGCCTTGTCTTGTGCTTCTACCGACTCTACCTCTTAATTGATAAAGTTGTGCAAGACCCATTTTATCTGCATCATAAACTATAATAGTATTAGCATTAGATATATCCATTCCAGTTTCTATTATAGTTGTACATACAAGAACATCATAATCTTTATTTAAAAATCCGAATATTATATTCTCTAAATTCCTTCCAGTCATTTTTCCATGACCTACTGCAACATTTGCATCTGGAACTAATCTTTTTATCATACTAGCTTTTTCATCTATATCTTGTACCCTATTATATACAAAGAATACCTGTCCGCCACGAGCTAATTCTCTTTCTATGGCATCTTGTATTATACTTTCTTTTCCTTCAGCAACATAAGTTAAAACTGGATGACGCTCTTGAGGAGGCTCTTCTATAACACTCATATCTCTTATACCACTTAATGACATATGAAGAGTTCTAGGTATAGGCGTAGCCGATAAGGTAAGTACATCTACAGTAGATTTTATCTTCTTCAATTTTTCCTTATCTTTTACACCAAATCTTTGTTCTTCATCTATAACAACAAGTCCTAAATCTTTGAATACTATATCCTTAGATATTATTCTATGAGTACCAATAACTATATCAACTAATCCTTTTTTTGCATCTTCTATTATTTGCTTTTGTTGCTTTGGAGTTTTGAATCTACTCAATACCTCAACTCTTATAGGGTAGTCTTTGAATCTTTCTTTTATTGTGTTGTAATGTTGTTGTGCTAGTATAGTGGTTGGAACCAAAAATGCAACTTGCTTTTGTTCCATACAAGCTTTAAATAAAGCTCTTATCGCAACTTCTGTCTTGCCATATCCAACATCTCCACATATTAACCTATCCATAACCTTATCATTTTCCATATCTCTTTTTGTATCTACTATTGAATTTAATTGATCTTCTGTTTCTTGATATGGGAATAACGATTCGAATTCACTTTGCCAAGGTGTATCTTCGCTAAATTTATATCCTTTTACCTTTTCTCTTTTTGCATAAAGTTCGATAAGATCCTTAGTCATATCCTCTATTTCTTTTTTGACCTTAGCCTTTGCTTTGCTCCATTCACTATTACCAAGCTTATTTAACTTTACTTTTTCTGCATCTGCTCCTATATATTTTTGAATTTTATCCATTTGGTCTATAGGAACATATAAGTTATCAGCAGCAGCATAAACTATTTTTAAATAATCCTTTTTTGTATTATTTACAACTAACTGTTCTATACCTACATATCTACCTACACCATGGTTTTCATGTACAACATAATCACCTATTGCTAAATCTAAGAATGTATCTATTTTTTGACCTTTTCTAGTTTTCTTAGATTTACCGGTATTTACTCTTTTATGAACTCCTATCATTTCTTTGTCAGTTATAACCGCAAACTTTATAGAGTTATATTGGAAACCTGATGATATATTACCTGAAGTTATTATAACTTGAGATGATTTTATATCAGCATCTCTTCCCTTTAATAATATAGTCTCTACGTCCATATTCAATAAATCTTCATGTAATTTTTGAGCTCTATCAAAAGTATTAGTTGAAAGTATAACCTTATATCCGTTATGTCTTAAATACTTAATTTCATCACCTATAAGTTCTAGCTTTCCGTTAAAGGTTGGAACTTCTCTACATTCAAAATTTACTATAGATTTTATATTAAAGTCTTTTATAGATTTAGGTAAAAGTGAGTTTAATATTATAAATCTATCATCAACTAAATGTTCTAAGTCTATATAATGATAAAGGAGCTTTCCTTGTGATTTTAGGGCTAATCCTCTTTCTAAATTTACCTTATAATTGTCCTTAAACTCATCTATATAATTGTCACACTTTTCTTTTATTCTAGTTATATCATTAAACATTATAAGAGCATCTTTTTTCAAGTAAGAAAATATACTTTTATTTTCTTGTGTATATATATAATCTATATAATTTTCAATTCCATCAAAGTATATATGATTGTTTATCTTTTCTAAATTAGTGTATATATCTTCTGATGTATCTTTTTTAATATCACTTTTCATTCTATCAATAGATGAATTTATATCTTTTGGATATATAAATTCTCTAGAAGGTGTTATTTCAAAATTATTTATTTTTTCTATAGATTTTTGAGTAAATACGTCAAAAGTTCTTATAGAATCTATCTCATCATCGAATAATTCTATACGTATAGGATTATCGTATTCTAAAGAGAATATGTCTATTATTCCACCTCTTACACTAAATTGGCCGAATCCTTCTACCTTTGCAACTCTTTCATATCCTAGTGCTACAAGTTTATTTACAAGGTTTTCTATATTTATTACCTCTCCAATTTTATATGAGAATATATTTTCCCTCAAAACATCCTTTGGCATATATTTTCTCATAACAGCTTCAATTGAAGTGACTAATATAATATCTTCTCCTCTAGAAAGCTTTAGGAGAACCTTTAATTTTTTTGCTTCTTCTTTTCTATCTTTAGCATCTAAATAATAAAAATATATATCTTCAAATCCTAAATATTCTACCTTATCTTTTGCATAAAAAACCAAATCCTCATATACCTTTTTTGCATCTAAATCACTGTGAGTTATAACCAATGTCTGTTTATTTAAATCTTTGAACATAGCATAGGTTATGTGAGATCTTTGAACAGGTATAAGGCCATTTATAAGTAATGATGACTTTTTAGTTTTTATAGTTTTGATTACATCTTTATATTCCTTTGAATTTTGCAAAGGATATACGAAAACATCATTCATAGAAATCTTCCTTTCACCTATCCATTATATTTATTCATAGCCAAATCTAAGTTGTCCTTTATGGTAGTTTCTATGGCTAATGCAGCCCTCTCTAGAGCCTCTTGTAAGTCTTCTATTTCGTCTTTTCGGAATCTCGACAGCACAAAAGATGCCAGGTCTTGTCCGTGTTCGGGTTTTGAAACACCTACCCTAACTCTCGGAAAATTATCAAATCCTAGGCATTTTATTATAGATCTCATTCCATTGTGAGTGCCACCACTTCCCTTTTTCCTTATTCTAAGCTTTCCTACATCCAAATCTATATCGTCGTATATTACAATTATATTCTCAGGATCTACTTTGTAGTACTGATATATACCTATTAGAGTTTCTCCACTCAAATTCATATATGTTTGAGGCTTAACCAATAATACCTTATTGCCGCCTATTATTCCTTCTCCAATTAAGGCCTTATGTTTTATTTTGTTTACTGGTATACTATGTTCTTTTGATAATATATCTATTAAATTAAAACCGACGTTGTGCCTTGTGTTTTCATATTGTTTTCCTGGATTTCCCAATCCTACTATTACATACATTTATTCTCCTCCTTCGTGTGTTCTATTTTTTGCTATATTGCATTAAATTATTTTATTTACATACCAATTCAGTATACCATATTCTGTTAATACAACTAATATCGTTGATATAGCTATACTAGGTGCAAATGGAATAATATCTTTTCTGCACTTGTCCTTTAAAATTATACTGCAAATTCCATAAATACTTCCAACTATAAAAGACAAGCACATCATAATCAAACTATAATCAAATCCTATATACAAACAGCAAAGTGCATATACTTCAACATCTCCCCATCCCATAGATTTGGTTAGGAATATCAGAAGACTTGAAGTTATTATACCGAATACCATTCCATGCAAATAAGTGGCATATTGATATCCCGAAAAATATGATATTACTAAGAATACCATCCCTATCAATATCCCACCTATAATAACCACATCGTATATATAGGTTGTATAATAATCAATTATAGATATTACCATTAAGAAATATATTAGCACAGAATACTTAAAGAATTCAAAACTAATTTTATATTTATTGTATACAAGACAAAGCAAAATAACTGTGATGATACTTACCAATGTATCTCTAGTCTTATTTTTATCTATATCTTTGCAAACCTTATATATAGATATATTTGTAACTAAAGATATTAAAACTCCAAATAAAATTATGTATATCATAATAATTATAGCAATAGTAGGACTTTTCCTACCTTACATTATAAAATAAAAATAAAAGTCTATTATACTGCTTCCATAAAGTAGAGATATAATAGCACCTAAAGAAATAAAAGGTCCAAATGGTATCATAGCATTATATTTCTTATTTTTAATCTTACTATATAAAATAACTATGATTCCATATATAGCGCCAATATATATAGCTAATATTATTGTCAATATAGTATATTTTAGACCTAAAAAAATACCTATCATTCCAAGAAGTTTTATATCTCCTCCACCTATAGCCTCTTTTTTTATAATAAACTCTATTAATAAAGTGAACAAAAGAAGGCCAACAGAAACTAGGCTTCCATATATGCCGTCTAAAAAAGGTATCCCATAACCTAATATATTAAAAGCTAGTCCAAATACAGCTCCAATAATAAGCAATTTATCAGGTATTATAAAATAATCTAAATCAATAAAACTTATTATAACTAATAATGATGTTAATACAATATAATATATACTCTGCACGCTAAAACCGTAAACTGAAAACACTAGTAAGTACAAAAATCCAGTTAAAAGCTCTATAGATGGATATCTAAAGGATATCTTAGTGCTACAATACCTACATTTACCTCCTAAAAACAAATAACTAAATACAGGTACCAAATCGACACTTCTTAGTTTTGTATTACAATTATAACAATGAGAAGGAGGAGATACTATAGACTCTCCTCCTGGAATTCTGTATATACAAACATTGAAAAAACTTCCCATACATATTCCTACAATAAAACAATATATATAACCAAATAACATAATACTATCCATTAATATACTCCACCCATCATTCTTGATGTATATTCATAATCCGCACAACGGCTTAAAACACTATCTCTACTTATTTTTCCTGCTTTATACAAATCTACTAACTGTTGGTCCATAGATTGCATCCCTTGCTTTGCCCCTGTTTGTATAAAATTGCCTATTTGATAAGTCTTACCTTCTCTTATAAGGTTTCTTATAGCAGGATTTGCCACCATAACCTCAACAGCTGCAACCCTACCATTTCCATCTCTAGATGGTATAAGCTGTTGAGATATAACACCTTCACAAACCATAGAAAGCTGTGTTTTAATTTGTTGTTGTTGCTCTGGATGGAATACATCTACAATTCTATCTATAGTCTTAGCAGATCCAATAGTATGAAGAGTAGAAAAAACCAAGTGTCCAGTTTCAGCAGCGGTCAAAGCTATGGAAATAGTCTCAGGATCTCTCATCTCACCTATTAGTATAACATCTGGATCTTGACGAAGAGCAGCTCTTAGAGCACTTGCAAAACTATGTGAATCACTTCCTATTTCCCTTTGATTTACAATACTTCTCTTGTGATTGTGAACATACTCAATAGGATCTTCTAAAGTTATAATATGAGCTTCACGAGTTTCATTTATCATATCTATTATACTTGCAAGAGTAGTACTCTTACCACTTCCCGTAGGACCAGTAACAAGTACCAACCCCTTATGTTTATTTGCAAAAGTACTTATAACACTAGGTAATCCTAACTTATCAAAAGTAGGAATTTCAGATGTTATAGTTCTTATAGCAAGGGCATAATTTCCCTTTTGCTTATATGCATTAACCCTGAATCTCTCTCCAGTTTCAAGAGATGCCGAAAAGTCCGCCTCTCCGTTTTCTAGTACTCTAGAAAAGTTCTTATCTCCAGCAATTTCCCTAACCATAGATTCAACATATTTAGATGTTATTGTATCTTCACTTAATTTAACAAATCTACCTTTACATCTTGCAACAGGCTGTGTCCCCACTGTTATATGAATATCAGAAGCCCCTATATCTATTGATTTCTTTAGTAAATCAAATATATTCATATTTCCTCCTAGTTTTAATTATTATCTATCCCAAGAATTTACCTTATGATCATATACCATAAATTTACTTCCATCATTTAATGTTTCAGTATAAAACGTAACATTAGCCTTTGTTTTATTTTTATCGTTAGAATCATATGCTACTATATCTACAGTTGTAGGCCTTATTTCTCTTATAATCTCTGTAGTAGATCCATTAACTCTATACTCATCAATAATAGCAATAACCTTAAATTCTATTGCATCTCTTTTGTAAACAGATTTTCCATCTATATAATGTGTATATGCAGGTATACTCACTAGAATCTCTTTAGACTTTCCTAGTTGTACTTCAGTAACTGTATCTGTAGGCTTTTCATAGTAATCAGTTCTTACTATATTACATTTTACTTCTATTAAATACCTTTTAATACTATTTATTTCAGCGATACTAGATAACTCTGAATTTCCTTTAGGCTTTAAATTAGTAACATCTACTTGTAATTTAATCAATTCATCTAATATCTCATTTAAAGCTTTTGCTATTGTATCATTAGTACTATTATTTATGTCAATAGCCTTTAATTGCATACTTATCTTTCCTATAGATGATGTTACCTCCGCTTTAGTTACTAACTTGTTTTTCCCTGAACCCTCAGCAAACTCTCCAATAATATTGCCGTAGTTGGATAATTCAGTAGTAGCTTTAGCTAATAATTCTTTATTTGATAAATAAATTGTTGCCTTTTTAAATTCATTCTCAATTGTATAAATTTCATCTATTGTTGGTCGTACTTCATTCCCCTGAGGTTTTAAGATTTTAACAACTTCCTTTATCTTCTCTAATTTAGCTAGGATATAATTTAATTTTATGTTACCACTATTTATATTACTAATAGTCAATTCTTTGTTTAGAGTATCTATATATGCAAGTAGCCAGCTTTGATTAAATACAGAGTCTCTTTCTGATGGACTCTCTTTAAAGTTATAGACCTTAGTTCTAAATATAGATAACGCATTAGTTACTTTATCTAATTCTGCCTGCGATAAGTATATTGTTTTATCTTCACTTCCTTGACTAGTACCCTTTGTGTGCGAAGTATGAATAGCACTATCTCTACTATTCATATGACCTAATGTTTCCTTAGCTAAGTTTAAATAATATACTCCCATATCAACATTTGAGCCTATTCCTTTTTTATAATTATTAGCTACTCCATTATACCAGCTCTGAATTTTAAGGTTATTGACCCCATCTAATACTTTACTTATACTGCTACTTGTATTTGTATACGGTGCAACTGCGTTTTTTATAAGTTCTTCATCAGTATAAACTTTTAATATCTGATTATTTATTATATCCTTATGGCCTTCAGGCATATTTTCGTTTGCCCTTATAAAGTACTTCTGAGATTCTTTTAAACAATAAACAATATACTTATCAGCATTAGTTTTTGGTTCTGTACCTTTATTTAAATCCTTTAATTTAGATTCTATAGCTTCATATATATCCGCTATTGTTTTTTCTACGCCTGCTTCAGCTAAGTATGCTTGTTCAGATTTATTGCTTCTATTTTTATTGGATACAATTTGATTATTAACTTGCAAAGATACTATTCCCACTCCTGCTGTAATCATTAGCATTGCAAAGATTACCAATATTAAAGCCGCTCCCCTACTATTTTTAAGTTTACTTTTTATCGCCCTCACTAGAATTTACACCCCCCTATTCAACATTTTCTATTTTATCATTTCTTTTATAGACTTTGAATTTATAGGATTTTATTTGATTTTTATCTAGATATTCTATATATATATCATATAATTTATTATTGTATTTTATTTCAAAAGGTGTCTCTATGCTTGGAATACCATTTATCTTTTCGTACTTTATAAATTGATTAGATATTATATTTATAGTACTATTATTACTAATTCTATTTAATGAATAAATATATTTATCTCCCTTTTTGCTTATCTGTATTTCATAGCTTATAGTATTATTTTCAGTAGTAACTATCTCGTACTTGTAATAAACTGTATCCTGTGAAGTATTCTTTAGAATTGTATCTAAAATAACCTCTTCATTATCTTTATTTTTAAGTTTTATATATACAGAATCCTCCAGATCCCTAGTTAAATATCTTGTAGCTAAGTTCATACCTTGCTGTATATTTGATATGTTTTTTTGACTATCTAATAACTTATTAGAACTATTTAAAATCATATAAGCTATAGATACAATTACAATAAGTATAGATATCGATATTATTACTTCTACCAACGTAAATCCCTTTTCATTCAATATTTTTTTATTCAATATAATATCTCCTTACACTTAATCTACATCTCAAATATTTGAGTTATAAGCTTAGTATTTTTATTGCTATTTGGAGCTGATACATTGACTGTTACTGTATATAAATATCTGCTACCTATTTTTTGTCTTTCTATTTTAACATCTGTATTATATATACTAGAACCTATATTTTGAGTACTTGTTATATCTTTGTTATATTTATTCTCTGTCCAGTTAACTTCACTAATAATATTTATAGGGTAACCAATTTCCGTTCCTTCTTTTATATAACCTCTTACATCTTCCATTACACTTTGAGCTATATTCATAGATTGAATATTTTTTTCATTTTTTGCATTAACTTTAATACTCATATTATTAATACTAAAAAAAGCCATAGCTATGAGCATAACAATACCCATAGCCACTAATACTTCTATTAAAGTAAATCCTTTATTACTATTCTTCATAATAATACACATCCTTAATCTACAGTTGGAACAAATGGATTGAACTTTCCTGATTTCCATTTGTTAGGATTTGATGTATTTAACTCAAGTGTAGGATCATTAGCTGAATATACCATAAGTTTAAATGTAGCAGTTATATCTCCATTTGGCTTAGGAGTTTCAACAGGTGTTGTTGGAATCGTTACCTCACTTCCATCTGGTTGTATTGTCGTTATAACTTCTTCTTGAGGTACTTCCTCTGGTTCAACTAAAACCATTTCATAATCTAATATTTGAGTCATATTTTTTTGTTCTTCTAAGTAATACATAACTTCTCTTATATATCTATAATTTCCTGACACCTTTAAAGTTGTTGGTATTGCATAGAAAGTTTCGTATTTTATAGCTTCAGCTACAGTATACTCATCCAAGTTAACATTGAAAGTCTTCATATAATCAGAAAGACCTATTAAAAACATACCATTTTCCATATCGTAGTTTAATCTTCTACTCTTAGTATTTAGCTGTAAATTTGTATTTGCTAATTCGTCTTTAAGTCTTGGCATATCCATTGATTTTTGTTTATAAGAATTTAACTCTGTTTCAACAGCATTCAAATTATCTCTGACAGATTTATATTCTGTGTATTTAGGATATAAAAGTAGGTATGCATATACAAATAAAGCTCCTAAGACAAGTGCTATTATAGCTACATTTTTCATGCTTATTTCTTGATTTAATATGTCTTTATTCATGTATAATCGCACCTTCTTTCATATATGCCTTTATAGAAAATTTCTGTCCATTCTCATCCTTAGTTATATTATCCAATTTTACAGATTCAAAATATTCCAGCCTATTTAGACCATATACAAACTTACCTACTAAATCAGAAGTTCTTACCCTTCCCTCTATAGTAACAACATTAGGTATCTGTTTATATACAGGTATTTCCTTGTCAGCTTCAGTTGTAACCGTATCTTGATTATTAGTATTCTGATCATTATTATTTTTAGCTTGTGTATTCTCAGTATCTTTTTTATCTTGTGAATCCTCTTTTGCCTTTGCTTCATACTTAAAACTCAAATTAGTAAGTTCAGCCCTATATGGTATGGCTTTATCCATATCACTTAATACTCTTCCCCAACTGATTTGATTTTCAAGAAGAATATCATATTGTTCTAGTTCTTTCTTTTTTAAATTTATTCTCTCTTGCAAGTCATCCGCTTCTTTTGCATCTTCCTTGGCAATAGCAATTTCATCTTTAAGTTCTTCTAGCTTTTGAGTGTTAGACTTATTTAATAAACCAAATATCATATAAGGCGATAATATAAGTGCTAATACTATTGGAGTCAAAGCTAATGATTGAGCAGCAATTTTCTTCTTTCTTTGTTTTGATTTCATTTCATCAGGAATTAGATTCATTTCAGCATAAGTTCTTTTATCTATTCCTCTTAACATCATGCCTAGATTTTCAACATATAAACTAGCATCTGAAATATTAAATATATTTTCTATATCTTCTTTTATATCATATAATTTGTCTATTCCAAATATAACTTCACTTTGGAATGAGTACTCAAAAGCCCTTTTAATATCTGGATTGTTTGCGCCTTCTCCCAATAAAACTATACTATCAACTACCTTGCCAAAATTTCTAGAAGAATAATAATTTATAAGTCCTTTTGCTTCATCTACAAGAGCTAAAGATTTCATATAATCAAATGTATCATCAATTTTTATTGGTATATAATCATAAATAAATAATGAGTCCTCTTTATAAATAGATATCATAGTCCCATAAGGACCTGAATTTACAATCATAATATCTTTATAATCTATTTGCTTTAAAAACTTTATATAAGAGTTAGGAAGTACATCTACAGATTCTACTTGTAACTTGCATTTATCCAAGATATCTAATATTTCATTGACCTTATCTTTTTTTGCTGCAGCTACTAATATATCTAGCATCTTGTTTTCATCTTCTTCTATTTCATCTAATACCTCATAAGAAAGTACATATTCATCTCTATCCAAAGATATAATGTCATCCATTTCCATATTCATAATAGAATTTAAATCCTTAGGGCTTACCTTTGGAATTTTTATATTTTTAGCTATTATGTCATTGTTACTTAAACACAAAACTACCTTTTTACTTTTAAAATTCTTAGCTGTTAAAGCTCTTTTAAATGAATTATATTTTTGTTCTTCTCTATCCCCAGTTTCATCATCTTGTAGTAAGGGCACAAACATACTTTCTTCTACAACATATTTTTTTGTTTTTTTGTTATATGTCCCTTCTACAATGGAAACATAGTCCCCATAATACGATATATAAAGCTTCGACATCTTCTATATACTCCTCCTAAATTGCATCATATACACTCATCATTGGTAAAAATATTGATATTACTAATACAGCTACTATTATTCCAACTACTATTATCAGAATAGGCTCTATCATAGATACTAGTCTGTTTAATCCTATTTCCGCTTCTTGTTCATAAAAATCAGCCATCTGCTTTATAATAGTTTCTAATTGCCCTGTTTGCTCACCCACCGATATCATCTGAACTAATATTGGGTCAAAATAATTAGCTTTTTCTATGTTGTCTGCCAAAGATTCCCCTTTTGTCAATCCTTCTTTAGCATTAGCTATAGCTTTTTCAGCTATGGCATTGTTCATGTTTTCCTTTATATAATCTAATCCCTGAAGCATTGGATATCCAGAAGATGTAAATAGATATAATGCCCTAGAAAATCTCATAGCAACAATATCACCTAAAGACTTGCTTACTCCAGGTATTTTGTTTAACAATACATCCTTTTGGTATCTTCCTGCTGGAGTTTTTATATATGTCCTTAAAAAATAAAAGCCTACTATTGATACTGCTAATACTATATACCAATAGTTACTCATAAAGCCTGAAAATCCTAGAACTATTTTAGTTATAGTTGGAAGTTCAGCCCCTGTTTGTATAACAGTTTCCATCATTCTAGGCATTACAAAACTAGAAAATATAAACAGCATAACTGTAGTTAAAGAAACTACTATGGTTGGATATGTTGATGCATTTTTTACCTTTTGTCTAATCCTATATTCCCTTTCATAAAACACAGACATACTTTTTAATACTTCTTCTAGTGTACCTGTTGCTTCTCCAGTAGACACCATAGCTCCAAGTAGCTTTGGGAATTTAGATCCATCTTGAAGCATAGCTTCAGATATAGTTGTTCCCATTTTTATTCCGCTGATTATTTTATGTAACTCTTCTTTTAAAATTTTATTTTTTGATCTTTTTGCTAAGGTTTCAAGACCTACTACACTGTTTACTCCAGATGATATTATTATTGAAAATTGTTTGCAAAAGTGGCTGACTTCATTTAACTTTAATTTTTTTCCAAAGGATTTTTTATTAAGTCCAAATAAAGAAACAGAGCTCTTATTTTTGGCTTCCTCTATATTTACTACTATTAACTTTCTACTTTTTAGTGTATTTCTCGCTTCTTTTAGATTCTCAGCACTAATTATTCCATTAACTTTAGTTCCGGTAGGTGATAAAGCTTTATATTTGTATTCATTCATTTAAATACCTTCCCTTACTCACTTATAAATGTAACTCTAAGCATTTCTTGTACAGTAGTTACCCCATTTACAACCTTTTGAATTGAATCATCTTTCATGGTTAACATTCCTTGTTCTTTGGCCGCATTAAATATATCTTCTTCTTTTCCACTGTTATCTATAGCATCTTTAACAGATTTAGTTAGTTCCATTACCTCGTATACCCCTATCCTTCCCCTATATCCAGTGT
Source organism: Sporacetigenium sp. TC11 (assembly GCF_058146105.1). Classification (NCBI taxonomy): domain Bacteria; kingdom Bacillati; phylum Bacillota; class Clostridia; order Peptostreptococcales; family Tepidibacteraceae; genus Sporacetigenium; species Sporacetigenium sp. TC11. The sequence continues at coordinate 64,057 of NZ_JBYVNY010000009.1, forward strand.
TATTGCACTTATCGCAGCCTTTTCCTTTGTATAAGATAAGTTCTTCATTTAAGTTGTATCCTAATATTTGTTTCTCTCTATTTTCAGCTACATATTCTTCCCTACAATGTGGACATATTTTTCTCACTAACCTTTGAGATATAACCCCTACTAAAGAAGATGTTATTAAAAAATTATCTACTTTCATATCAATAAGTCTCGAAATAGCCCCTGCAGAAGTGTTTGCATGTAGTGTACTTAAAACTAAATGTCCTGTAAGCGATGCCCTTACTGCTATTTCTGCTGTTTCAAGATCTCTTATTTCTCCAACCATTATTACGTCTGGATCCTGTCTTAAAAAGGACCTTAGTGCACTGGCAAAAGTAAGGCCTGCCTTGGAATTTATCTGACTTTGATTTATACCTTCTAATTCGTATTCAACAGGATCTTCTATGGTTAATGCATTTGTTTCTATATCGTTTAATTGGCTTACCATAGAGTATAGAGTTGTTGTCTTTCCACTTCCCGTTGGTCCAACAACTAATATGAGCCCATATGGTTTAGATAACAAACTATTATATTTTTCTATGCTATACTGATTCAATCCAAGCTTTTCTTTACTTACTAAGAAGTTACTTTTGTCTAATACTCTCATAACTACCTTTTCTAATTTGCTTGTTGGCATAGTTGAGATTCTGAAATCTATTGGTTTATTATCTATATTTAAAAATATTCTTCCATCTTGAGGTAATCTTTTTTCTGATATATTAAGACCAGCCATTATCTTAATACGACTTACAACTGCTAAATGTGGCTTTACACTTGTTCTCATGTATTCACTTAATACTCCATCTATTCTAAATCTAACTCTCATATAGGTTTCTTCTGGCTCTATATGAATATCACTGGCTCTATTTCTAACAGCACTTTCTAGTATATTATTAACTAGCCTAACTATGGGAGCTGCATTTATATCTACTTCTTCTTCTTTTGGCTCTTCTTTGACATTTTGTTTTGACACAGTATCATATTCATCTATTGCTTTATCTAACTGTGAATTTGCATATACTAAGTCAAGACCTTGACCTATATCGTTTGCAGTTGTTATAAATGGTATAATATCCATGTTTGATATACGTCTAACATCTTGTATCGCTTCTCTATCTTGAGGGTCATGCATTGCCAAACATAATTTATTCTCTTGTATTTTAAATGGAATTACTCCATGTCTTTTGCATATATTTTCTGGAATTATTTTTGCTACTTCTATATTTATAATAGATGGAGTTAAAGATATACTTTCTATCTCTAAGTGTTCTTTTAGTACATTTGCTAACTCCTCTTGTGTTATGAGTCCTTTTTCTAGTAATATTTCCCCTAATTTTTTACCAGTACTTTTTTGTATTTGTAAGCAAACTGCTAATTGTCCTTCAGTTATAAGCTTATTTTCGACTAATTTATCTCCCAATCTTACTTTATTTATCCCTAAACTTAACATAATGTCACCTCATTTCCTTATATGCAATATTATATCATTTTCTGAATGTTAAAAATATATTGAAAAAAAAGCAGGGAATAAACTCCCTACTTTAATTTATTATTTATTTTACTAATATAAGACTTACAACTCCATCCTCATCAACTGAAACTACATCTTCGCCTAAGTCTTCTTGAAGTTTATCTATAACAGTTTCCTCATCTTTTAATACTGGATCTGAAGTGAATTTTAATGTGCAAGTATTATCCGATGTTGTTATTGAATAAGCACCTTTAAATGGGCTATTTCCAGCAGGCTTATCTAAATAAGCGTCTAAATCGCCAATCTCAGTAGGAAGAGCGCCACTTTTATCGCTTGAGAATGATAATACCGCTGTTTTAATTGCATTATAGTCAGATTCTAAATCTGCAGCTTTTGACTTATCAATATTCTTAAATATTGTTGGCACTGCTACTGCTGCTAATATACCTATAATTGCTATAACTACTAATAACTCTACTAATGTAAAACCTTTGTTGTCTTTTCTTACCTTCTTGTTTAACATTTTTAAAATTTTCGACATTTTTTGATTTCCCCCTCTGAAATTTTTGTAATTTTACGTACTATTATTATACTTTTTTGATTATATCACATTTGATTTACCTTTTGTAAAGTTTTTGTAAGATTTTCGTAATATTTTTTATACCGCAAATTATTAATATTTAAACAAAAAAGATGGCTACTAGAGCCATCTTTATCTTAGTCAAATAATCTACTTACTGATTCATTTGTGAATATTTTCTTTATAGCATTTCCAAATAATGGAGCAACTGATTTTATCTTTATCTTATCTATATTCTTAGATTCAGGAAGTTGTATAGTGTCTAATATAACTAATTCCTTCATAGCAGAATTTTGTATTCTCTCTATAGCTGGTCCTGATAAAACTGCATGTGTACAACAAGCATAAACATCTTTAGCACCAAATTCTTTAAGTGCATCAACTGCATTTACTATAGTCCCTGCAGTATCTATTATATCATCTAATAATATAACATTTTTACCTTTAACGTCTCCTATTATATTCATTATTTCAGAAACGTTAGCTCTCGGTCTTCTCTTATCTATTATAGCTAGTGGCACATCTCCATCTAACGAATTAGCAAACTTTCTAGATCTTGTAACACTTCCTAAGTCAGGAGATACAACTACTAAATCTTCTATACCTTTTTCATTGAAGTATTCAGCTAATATTGGTCCCCCTAATAAATGATCAAGCGGTATATCGAAATATCCTTGTATTTGAGCAGCATGTAAATCCATAGTTAATACTCTATCTGCTCCTGCTGCTGTTATTATATCAGCAAATAACTTAGCAGTGATTGGATCTCTTGCCTTAGCTTTTCTATCTTGTCTAGCATATCCATAGTAAGGAATAACAGCTGTTATTCTACCAGCAGATGCTCTTTTTAGTGCATCTATCATTATTAATAACTCCATTATATTGTCATTAACTGGACTATTTGTAGATTGAATTACGAATACGTCTGCACCTCTAACTGTTTCGCCTATATCTACAGATATTTCTCCATCGCTAAATGTTCCAACTGCACATTTCGCCAAAGGTACTCCTAAATAATCAGATATTTTCTTCGCTAATTCAGGCGAAGCATTCCCTGCTAGTAATTTTATTTCGCTTCCGCTAATATTCATTTGTTAACCTCCCGAGTTAAAAGTAAAGATTTATGTTTAATTACTTACCATTCTTATCTAACAATCCTTTTTGTTCTACCCAGCCTTCTTTATTAACCTGTCTTTCTCTAGCTATTGCAAGCGCTCCTTTTGGAACATCATTCGTTATAGTAGAACCTGTAGCTACGTATCCTTTTTCTTCAACTACAACTGGAGCTACTATATTAGAGTTCGACCCTATAAATGCATTGTCTTTGATTACTGACTTAAACTTGTTTTTGCCATCGTAATTTACAAACACAACGCCACAACCTATATTAACATTTTTACCTATATGAGCATCTCCTATGTATGCAAGATGAGATGCCTTTGAATTATCTTCTATAGTTGAATTTTTTACTTCTACGAAATCTCCAATTTTAACGTTATTTCCTATATTGCTATTTGGTCTTAAATAAGCAAATGGACCAACAGTAGTATTAAATCCAACTTTGCTATCTATTATAACTGAACTTTCGACTTCGGTATGCTCTCCTATAGTAGAGTTAGATATTCTACAATTCATTCCTATTACACAGTTGCTTCCTATTACAGTTTTCCCTTGTAGCATTGCTCCTGGATATACAACTGTATCGTTTTCTATTATTACATCAGATTCTATATATGTATTTTCAGGATCTATTATAGTTACACCATTTACCATATGGTTATGGTTTATTCTTTTTCTCATTATTTTCTCAGCTTGTGATAACTCTATTCTTGAATTAACACCCATAAGCTCTTCTATAGTAGAACCTTTATAAGCTCCAACTTTTAGTCCTTGTTTTCTTAGTATTTCCATAACATCAGTTAAGTAGTATTCTCCTTGAGCATTTTCATTTGACAAGCTTCCCAAGCTTACTCTTAACTCTTTGCCATTAAAACAATATATACCTGAATTTATTTCCTTTGTAGCTTTTTCTTCTTCATTTGCATCCTTTTGTTCTACTATTTTTAGTAAATCTCCATTTTCATCTCTTATTATTCTTCCATATCCCGTAGGATTATCTACTTCTGTAGTAAGAACAGTTGCAAAGTAACTATTTTCTTTATGATAGTCAAACAGTCTTCTTAAAGTATCTTCTTGTATAAGAGGAGTATCTCCACATAAAACTACTATAGTATCATCATCACTTATATTATCTTTAGCCATCATAACAGCATGACCTGTTCCTAATTGCTCATTTTGCATAGCTATCTTAGTATTATCTGGCAATATATTTTCAACTATATGTGATTCATGGCCTAGTATTACCACTACATCGCTAACTCCAGCTTTTTTAGAAATATCTATAACATGGTTGACCATTTCTCTTCCGCATACCTTGTGAACGACCTTTGGGGATCTAGATTTCATCCTAGTTCCTTTGCCTGCAGCAAGTATTATAGCCTTGAAGTTCATTTTTTCACCCCTATAACAAAAATTTTACGTATTATTATATGTTAAAAAAATCTTATGTATACAACAAACATTACAATAAATAATATAGCACTAATTTACAAAAAAGTACACATTATTACACAAATTCACAATAAAAAAAGAGCCTACAGTTCGGCTCTCTATATTTTATATTATTATTCAGCAGCTACTTCTAAAGTAGATAATGCTTCATTGTAAGCTTTTAATACTTCATCTTCCAATATTTGTCTCATTTCTGAGTTTATTGGATGAGCTATGTCTCTGAAGTTTCCTTCCCCTATTTTTCTACTTGGCATAGCTATAAATAATCCAGTGTGACCTTCTATAACCTTTATATCGTGTATCACAAATAAATTGTTAAAAGTTACAGATACTATGCACTTCATTTTTCCTTCATCAGTTAATTTTCTTACTCTTACGTCTGTTATTTTCATTTTGTTTTATCCCCCTTGTAATTTTTGACCTTTCCCCATTAGATAAAAATAGTTAGGTTCTAAATTTATTTTTAGTTATATTTGTATTATTCTATATGGTTTTTCGTAATCCTTCTATAAAATTTAAATTTTTTGTAAAATTTTCTTACTTTTTCCTATTCTTTATCAATATTTTTGTATGTTATCTTGTCCATTATAGCATTAAGTACATCTATATTAGCTTCAATCTCTATTTTATTATTTATTTCATCAACTTTTTGAAGCTCTAATAAAGATACATAGTCTTTTACCATTTTATCTTCAGGCTCTTTTGTCGATATAAATACCCCTGTTGCTATAACCTTTGCATCAAACTCGTTCATTAGATCTATCATTCCCTTTATAGTTCCTCCGCCCTTCATGAAGTCATCTATAAGAATAACCTTGCTTCCTTGCTTTAATGCCTTCCTAGGTAGGGTCATACTTTCTACCTTTTTGCTGCTTCCGCTCATATAAGTCATACTTAGAGTAGGCCCTTCTGAGACCTTAGCATCTTTTCTTATTATAACTAGTGGTAGATTCATAGCTTTTGCAGTCATAAGAGCCATAGGTATACCCTTAGTCTCCATAGTGACAACATAATCAGCTTTTGTATACTCCATATATGATGCAAATATTTTACCTATGTTCGCAACAATGGTAGGGTTGTATATTAAGTCTATAAGATATAAAAAACCACCTGGCAATATTCTAGCAGGGTCATTTATTAAACCACACAATTCTTCTAGAAAAGAAGTGTTTTCATCTTTGGATATTTTAGGTATGTATTTTACCCCTCCTGCAGCTCCAGCTATAGTTATAACTTGGCCTAACTCCAGTTTTTCAAATACATTTTTAACAACTAACAAATCTTCACTTATAGTAGACTTAGCTGCATTGAATTTTTCTGTAAAATAACTTAATGTAAAAACTCTATTTGGGTTATCTGAAAGAATCTTAACTATTGCACCTATTCTCTCCGTTCTCTTAAACTTCATAGTTTCCTCCTATATTTACTATATCTGAATTAAATCAATAACTAATGCATAAAAATGAGTTCTATGATATAATATCTTCTATGTTTTGCACATTTTATTAAGGGTTAAACATATTATTAATATGTGTAGTATTTTTTAAAAATATTAAATTTTGAACATTATTTAATTATAACACAAAAATTGTTCACTTTGATAATTAACTTGAAAAGAGAGGGAGTTTTGTTATGCATATATTTTTTATAGGCGTTGGCGGGATAAGCATGAGTGCTTTAGCTAAGATATGCTTAAATAAAGGTTATACTGTATCTGGTTCGGATTCTTCACAATCACCAATACTTGATACCTTAAAAGAGCAAGGCGCAAACATTTATGTGGGACATAAAAAAGAGCATATAACTGACGATGTAGATATGGTTGTTTATACTGCTGCTGTTAAAAATGATAACGAGGAACTTGTAGAAGCTAAGGAAAAAAATAAACTTATAATAAATAGAGCTGCATTTTTGGGCCAAATAATGAGAGAATATGAAAACTCTATAGCCGTTGCCGGTACTCACGGTAAAACAACAACTACTTCTATGCTATCAGCTATATTTGAGTATTCTGATTTAGATCCAACAATACTTGTTGGTGGGAACTTAAGTATAATAGGTGGAAACGTTAAAATAGGAAACTCACAACATTTTATAACTGAAGCTTGTGAATATGTCGATAGTTTTTTAAATTTTAATCCTAAAATATCTATAGTTTTAAATATAGAAGCAGATCATCTTGATTACTTCTCAGGAATCGATGAAATAAAGGCTTCTTTTAATAAGTTCGGTAAATTATTGCCTGAAGATGGATTCTTCATTATCAACGGAGACGACCCTAATACTGAAGATGTATTATATGATATAAAAGCAACAGTGCTAAAATATGGTCAAACTGAAGATAATAACGTAATTATAAAAGATATAAGTTTTAACGAACTAGGACATGGATTCTTCAAATTGGAATATAACGGAAATGACTTAGGCAGTTTCCAACTCTCTGTTCCTGGAATACACAACGTTTATAATGCTACTAGTGCTATAATTGCATCTTATGTTTCAGGTATAGACCTAGAGCTTATAAGAAACAACATATCTTTATACAAAGGTGTTGGAAGAAGATTTGAGTATAAAGGAAAATACAACGATGCAATGATAATAGATGATTACGCTCATCATCCTACAGAATTAAAAGCAACTTTAGCTGCTGCTAGAAGAATATGTAAAGGAAACTTATGGTGTATATTCCAACCACATACTTATACTAGAACTAAATCTTTATTAAATGAATTTTCTGAAGCATTTTACTCAGCTGATAAAGTTATAATAACAGATATATATGCTGCTAGAGAAAATGATCCAGGAGATATTCATTCAAAAGATTTAACAAATAGAATATCTCAAAATAGCGTAGATGTTGTATATATGCAAACTTTTGAAGAAATAGCATCTTTCTTATGTGAAAATATACAAGAAAATGATCTTGTTATAACTGCCGGCGCAGGTCCTATATACCAAGTTGCTGAAATGGTAGTAAAAACATCTAAAAATGTATAATAAAAAACCTAGATTTTCAAATCTAGGTTTTTTTAATCTATTCAAATATAGTTTGCCACCATTTTTTCGGTTGTCCTATTTTAAATATATCATTTTTTAAGTAGTTGTATAAACTTTCATGGACTTCATAGTAAGCTATATCCGAGTTGTAAGTTATCTTTACATAGTCCTTACCCATAGTATCTACCTTTATTTTATACTTATTTCCTTTTATATCAATTGTAAAATTGTACTTGCTTCTTTCTTTACTTTTCTCAGGTTGTACCTTTCCAACTATTCTCTTTTGAGTCATCTTATAAGTTAAGTCATTATACTTTCTATTACTTATATCTTTTGTATCTCCATTATATGTTACAGTTACCTCATCCCATGACTTATATTTTTTGATAACATCAAAAGATGTATAAATACTCTTGTTTAAAAATGTTTCAAATTCTTTCTTTTCATAAGCAGGCACTTTATAATATTCTTCCTTATTTACAGTATATACCCTAAAATAACTTAAATCCGTAGAAAATCTTATATTATTATCTGAATGGCCTTCATATATAGGTTTATAAGTATCAGGTTTTCTGACTCCACCTTTGAAGTCTTCAAAGAAAAATTTAAATTGACGCCAATATTCTTCTTCTAAATAAACATCCTTCAATTGGTCATCGTCTATATATATAGCCTCTTGATCTTTTATCTGCGTCAATAGGTCTCTATTATCTATTTTAGGAGTTTGAGTTTTTTTAATATTTTCTTCTGTTATTTTATCTTGCTTACTGGATATATTATTGAATGTTACAAGGTATACGCAAAAAAACACTAATATCCATCCCACTATTAAAAACTCTTTCCTTACTTTTCTTTTTTTGTTACTCATAATTCCACTCCCTATTACGAAAATTCTATACAGATAATTATAGCATCTTTCTACTATTTCCTACAATTATTTCCCGGGAAATTTCATAACTCGACAACAAAAAATTCAAAAAACCACCTAGCCAAATAGACTAAGTGGTTGTAAAACTTACATATTAAGCTTCTTTTATTATTTCAACTACCATTCTAGCTGAATTCAATAAATCTTCTATAGCTATATACTCTTCTAACGTATGAGCTTTCTTCATACCTATTCCTAAGTTAATAGCTTTTAAACCGTTGGCATTTAATATATTAGTATCACTTCCACCTCCAGTAGAAGTAACATTAACATCTACACCCATGTTAGAGAATACTTTCTTTGCCATATTAACTATATCATCATTTTCATCTACGTTGAAAGCGCCATACATTCTTTCAGTGTTTACTTCTATCTCTGCACCAAACTGTGATGCAGCCTCTTTAAATGTATCTACCATATGTTGAGTTTGAACATCTAATTTAGAGTTGTCTAAACTTCTAGCTTCTGCTATTATTTCAAGCTCTGGCATAACTATATTAGTGGCAACTCCACCGTTTATATTTCCTATGTTTGCTGTAGTTTCTTCATCTATTCTAAGTAGTTTCATTTTTTCTATAGCTCTAGATGCAACCATTACTGCACTTATACCTTCTTCTGGAGCTAGTCCTGCATGTGCTGGTCTACCTTTTATTTTAACTTCTATTTTATCTTGAGCAGGAGCCTTAACTATTATTTCCCCAGGAGATCCTCCACTATCTAATACGAATGCATAATCAGCATTTACCTTAGAGTAATCTAGGTATTTAGCGCCAAACAGTCCGCCTTCTTCCCATATAGAGAATACTATTTGTATATCTCCATGGTCTATATTATTTTCCTTTATTACTTTTATAGCTTCTAATATAGCAGCTATACCGCCTTTATCATCAGAACCTAATATAGTCGTTCCATCACTTTTTATAATTCCGTTAGCTTCATCTATTATAGGCTTTATTCCTATACATGGACTAACCGTATCCATATGAGCGCTGAATAATACAGATTTACCTTCTCTATTTCCCTTTAATGTTGCTATAACATTTCCAGTTTCTCCACCAGATTTAACACCAGCATCATCTACATATACATCTAATCCTAATTCTTTTAGTTTTTCTACTAAAACCTTTGCAACAGCACCTTCTTTAGATGTCGGGCTGTCTATTTGCACTAGTTCTACAAATTCATCTATTATTCTTTGCTTATTTATCATTTATGTACCTCCTAAAAAATTCATTTTATGTCTAATATAATTATACCATTTTTTAGTAATATGTAAATTATTTAACAAGCTTTTCTTTACAATAAAAAGAGAATAGAAAAAATCCTATTCCCTTTTGTATTATTATTCGTAATATATCTCTCTTGTTCTAGCATCTATAAAGCATAGCCAATATCCTAATTTACTATCCTTGCAATCGCATGGTATATACTTATAGAATCCAGTAAATCCTTGATCTGGTTGCTCATCTCTAGTTCCTGGAACCCCATATATATAATATTTACGTCTTCCATAATCATCATATTGAACTCCAAATACATAATGTCTGTATTTATAAGAATGCATTACACAATCAGTATACATAGTGTAATTCAAATAGTTCACATATCCTAAACAAGGAAGAGAATAATTGCATAAACTTGTAGGATTTATATCTATTTTCCACCATCTTGTATCTTTTATTACATCTTGTGTAAATGGTTTTACTTCTTTATATTTCTTTAATACTTTCTTTACTTTTCTCGGCATCAAATAAGGTCTACTATTTCTAACATCATAATTATTTTCTCTTTCATCAATACTTTCTTCATAATCATAATTTTCATTATAATTTCTTTGAACTTCCTCATTTTTAACATCGCTATATTCCTGTTTTTCTTGTTCTACACTAGATTGTTCTACTTCATGTTCTTCATATTTTTCTTGTTCTTTATATTTTTCATATTTCTCTTTATCACTATATCCTTCATATCTTGGTTCCTCTTCAACTTTATAATCTACTTCTTCATCTTCTTCAGATCTATATTCTTCATCGTTTTCTTCCTCTTCATACTCGTCTTCATATTCTTCTTCATCTATAAATATTATATCTTCATAATTATCTATCTTTGCTCCCTTAAATCCTATTAACGGAACTCTTCTTTCGTATGTAAGGGCTACTGCCTTTACCTCTATATCTTCATCGTTTAAATTAAGAACAAACTCTCCTTTTCCTTGTTGATTAACTATAATTCTTCCTATATCTCTTACAGCATAATCACTTTCTATTACTACAACCTTATATCCTTCCTTAACAAATTTAACGTTTTCTACATACAAAGCAACTACAGCCTTATCTTCGTTTATTTCAACTTTTGCAAATGCCTTAGGTGTAGCCCTATCTTTCAGCCTAAAATTCATATCTTTTGCTTCTAATATTATATAATCTCTCTTAAACTTCTTGGTTGTTGTACTCAAGAGTATACCCCCTTCTCATATATTCCTATAAACAATATATGCATTAGGGTATAAAAAAAGTACTTCCTATTTAGGAAGTACTTTAGAATTTATTGTATTTGATAAATTAGAAAATTCTTCTATAGACAAGGTTTCGCCTCTTCTTTTCTCGTCTATGTTTGAATTTTGTAAAACTTCTTTTATCTCATCTTTATTTAAAAACCCTAATGTAGACAGTGAATTTAAAAGTGTTTTTCTTCTTTGTCCAAACGAAGCTTTTACAACCTTAAAAAATATCTCTTCATTATCCACCTTATATACAGGGTTTTCTCTTACATTTAAAGCTATAACTGTTGAGTCTACATTTGGTTGAGGCATGAAAAGATGTCTTGGAACCTTAGCTACTATTTCAACATCACAGTAGTATTGAACTGCAACAGATAAAGCTCCATAATCCTTTGTATTTGGTTCTGCCTTCATTCTATCTGCAACTTCTTTTTGAACCATAACTACTATGTTTGTAACAGGTATGTCTTCTTCTAAAAATTTCATTACTATTGGAGTAGTTATATAATAAGGTAAATTTGCTACAAGTTTTATAGGTCCTCCGTTTAGCTTTTCATCTATAAGTTCATTTACATCTACCCTTAATATATCACTATTTACTACTTCTGCATTGTCTAAGTCTGATAATGTATCCTTTAATATAGGTATTAATGACTTATCTATTTCTATTGCCACTACCTTTTTTGATCTTTTTGCCATTTCACGAGTTAGTGTTCCAATCCCCGGTCCAACTTCCATTACGTAGTCATTTTCACCTATATTAGCACCATCCACTATTCTATCTATTATAGTATCGTCTATTAAAAAGTTTTGACCTAATGACTTTGAAAACCTAAAGTTGTGCTTTTGAACTATCTCTTTTGTTGCTTTATGTGAAGAAAGTCTATCCATATAATATCTCCTTATTTTAAACTTTTTAGTGATTCTTTAAATTCTTCTCTAGTAACTCCATAATTGTTCAATCTATTTAAAAATTGTTTTGCATTACCATAGCCTATTCCTAGGATTTTTCCAAGTTCGTCTCTTCTTATAGAAGCTTCATCGTTTCCTATAAGGCCATTTTTTATTAAATCTACTTGGCTAAACTCATTTCTTTTATCAAGACTCTCACTTCTAACCTTTGCAAGTGCTTTTAATATGTTTTCGGGTGTTGCATTTTCAATACCTATGTCTCCATCTTTTTTTGCTTCTTCTCTAGGTAAAAATGCGTGTTTGCATCCTGGAACCTCAGCTGCTATCTTTTTTCTTATTTTTTCACCAGCAAAATCCGGGTCTGTAAATATTATAACTCCTCTTCGTCTCTGAGCTTCTTTTATTCTTTCCATAACTCCTTTTGGGAAACCAAATCCTCCAGTAGCTATAAGTTCTGCGTCTAAAGCTCTTTTGACAGCTGTTATATCGTCTCTTCCTTCTACTACTATTATTTCCTTTATCATAATTATCACCTTCTATAAATTAAATACGTATATATTTTTATCAAAAAACAATAATTATATTTTAAGTCTTATAATTAATTTTAGCAACATAAAATGCACATCTATTTTTAGATGCGCATTTTGAGTAAAGCGAATTTCTAAGCAAAGTCACGAATTTTATCTTCCTAATACAACTATATCTAATGTTCTTCTTCCAAAGTTTATACACTCAGAATATGAATTTAAGTATACGTCAATTTTGTTTCCTTTTATAGCTCCTCCAGTATCTGCAGCTACAAAAGTACCTCCAAATTGTGGTATGTATACCTTTGTTCCGTAAGGTATAACTCTTGGGTCTACTGCTATAAGTCCATATCTAGCTGGCACTCCTGTAGAAGTTGTTCCCCCTCCGGTGTATGCTGTAGCTGTTACTGTCATATTAATTCCTGATGTTGATGTTGCTTGAAGCGTAGAACCTCTTGAAACTGACCCTCTTGATAATGCTGCTGAAGCTACCTTAATTTCTGCAGTACCCTTCTTTACTATTTCATTAGTTGGCTCAACTGTGATGTTTTCAGCTACTACTATTTTTTTAACTGGTTTGCCATTGTGATATACAACTTTATAAGCTATTTGCTTTTCACCTAATTTTCCTACTTTAGCTTTTCTTGTTTCTCCTTTATACAAATTGTTATCTAATACCGTCTTTACTTCATAAGGTATCTTTGCTGTTTCTTTTACTATTTTTTCTTCAACTTTTATTATATCTATTTTTTCATTTGGCTGTAATTTATGATTTAGAGAATGACTTAATATATCAAGTCTACTTACTCTTATATTTTGCTTATTTAACAAATCTTTTACTGTATCTTCAGTTGTAGTTATTTCTTTTTGAAGTCCTGCCACAGTTAAATTAATCTTAAAAGAATTCTTAAACTCAACTTCCATTCCATCCTCTAATTTAGCATCTAGACCTGGAAGTACCTTATCTGTTGAATCTATTTGTATACCTCTTTCCTTTAGTAAGCCTTCTACATCCCCACTAAATGTACTCATCTGTACAACCTTATCATCAACCTTAAGAGTAACATCGTTATTTAGTGCATCATAACCCCCTAGTACCATCATAGGTACAGAAACCATAAAGGCTAAAGCACTTGAATTCTTCTTTAAGAAAGCCATAATTAGAACCCCTTTCAAATTAGATTGCATTTTTTAGAAAATGTAATCTTTTTTTACTTTCTAGTTATATAAGTAAGTATATTCATAAGTTTGTCCAATTATTACAAATAAGTTACAAAAATTGTAAATTTAATATATTAATTCTACCAAAAACAGGAAAAACCTTTACAATTAATGTAAAGGTTTTAAATAATTATTTTATATTGAAGAATTTCTTTGCATTTTCTAATGTAGCTTGACATACTTTTTCATAGGATATTCCTTTTTCTATAGCTATTCTTTCCGCAACATATCTAACAAAAGATGGGTCATTTCGCTTCCCTCTATGAGGATGAGGTGCTAAATATGGGGAATCTGTCTCTATTAATAAATGCTCTAGAGGTATTTCTCTAACTACCTCTGGAGTTTTTTTGTTGTTATTAAATGTAAGAGGTCCTGCTATAGATATATAGCATCCCATTTTTATATATTCTTTTGCTAAATCTACATTTCCACTATAACAATGAAGTACACATCCTATATCTTTAGACTTATTATTTCTTATTATATCAAAAGTATCTCCATGTGCATCTCTGTCGTGTACTATTATTGGAAGTTTTAATTCATTAGCAAGTTGTATTTGTTTTTCAAACCACTTTCTTTGTAAATCTCTAGGAGAATTATCGTAGTAATAATCAAGTCCTATTTCTCCTATAGCTACAACCTTTGGATTTGATTTGGCAAGATCCCTTAGTACATCTACAGCGCCTTCATCCATATCTTCTACATCATGTGGATGTATTCCAACAGCAGCATATATAAAATCGTATTTATTAGCTAACTTCACACTGTTTATAGATGTAGGTATATCTGCTCCGGGATTTAATACATATTTTATTTTTTCTTCTTTTAACTTATTTATTAAATCTTCTCTGTCTTCATCGAATCTAGAATTATCTAAATGTGCATGTGAGTCAAATAACATATTATCACTCCTAGCTTACAATACTTCCGTCTTTTACTCCATCAACTGTTGCCACTGCTAAATTATTATCATCAGATCCAGCAAGTAACATACCTTGTGATTCTACACCTCTTAGTTTAACAGGCTTCAAGTTACATACAACTATAACTTGTTTTCCTACCATTTCTTCTGGTTTATAGTATTTAGCTATTCCAGAAACTATTTGTCTTTCTTCACTTCCTACTTTTACTTTAAATACTAATAATTTATCTGCCTTTGGATGTTTTTCGGCACTTAATACTTTACCTATTCTAAGTTCTACTTTGTCAAAGTCATCTATAGTTATTTCTTCTTTGTGAGTTAGTGGTTCTTCTTTAACTTCATCCTTTGGAGCAAATAATTCTTCTAAAGCTTTAACTTCTTCTTCAATGTCTAATCTTGGGAATAATACTTCACCTTTTGATACCTTAGTGTTTTCTCTTATAAGTCCAAATCTATCAGTGCTTTCCCAGCTAGTTAAATCTTCTATTCCTTCTATTCCAAGTTGTCTATATATCTTGCTAGCAGTATCCTTCATTATTGGATTTACAAGGGTAGCTATTATTCTTATAGATTCACATAAGTTGTATAATACAGCATCTAACTCACCTTTTTTAGACTCATCTTTAGCTAGTGCCCAAGGCATAGTTTGATCTATATATTTATTAGTTCTTCTAACTGCTCTCCATACTTCTTCTAGCGCATCGTTAAACTGAAGTTTGTTCATTTCAGATTCAAAGTTTTCTCTTGAAGATAAAACTTGAGTTTTAAGTTCAACATCTACATCAGAAGATTCTGTAGACATAGGTATTATTCCGTTGTTGTACTTTTCTACCATTGCAACAGTTCTGCTTACTAAGTTACCTAAATCATTTGCCAGATCCGAATTTATTCTACTTACAAAGTTTCTATGTGTATAACTTCCATCTTGTCCAAATGCAAATTCTTTAAGTAAGAAGTATTTAAGAGCATCTATTCCATATTTATTTATTAACGGCTCTGGATAAACTATATTGCCTTTAGACTTACTCATCTTATCATCAGCAAACAATATCCATCCATGACCGTATATTTGCTTAGGTACTTCTTCTCCTAATGCCATAAGTATAGCAGGCCATATTATACTGTGGAACCTAACTATTTCCTTGCCTACTATATGAACTTCTGCTGGCCAGAACTTTTTATAATCACTATCATCTTCGCTCATATATCCAAGTGCAGTTATGTAGTTACATACAGCGTCAAACCATACATATATAATGTGTCTTTCATCAAATGGAACTTTTATACCCCAATCAAAAGTAGTTCTTGATACGCATAAGTCTTCAAGACCTTTATCTAAGAAATTGCTTATCATTTCATTTTTTCTAGCCTCAGGGAAACAGAAGTTAGGATTGTCTATAAATAGTTTTTTAAGTTTATCTTGATAATTAGATAATTTAAAGAAATATGCTTCTTCCTTTGCTATATAAGTTTCCCTGCCACAATCAGGGCATTTTTTATCTTCTGATAACTGAGATTCTGTCCAAAAGCTTTCACATGGAGTACAATACCATCCTTTGTATTCTCCTTTGTATATATCCCCTTGATCGTATAACTTTGCAAATATTTTTTGAACAACTACCTTATGTCTTTCTTCTGTTGTTCTTATAAAATCATCATAAGATATATCCATTGTACTCCATAATTCTTTTATATTGTTTACCATTCCATCTAAGTATTCTATTTCTTTTAATCCCTTTTCCTTAGCTGTCTTTTGTATTTTTTCTCCATGTTCATCTGTTCCTGTTAAAAACTTTACCTCGTATCCACTAAAACGTTTAAATCTAGCTATAGCGTCTGCTGCAACAGTTGTATAAGTATGTCCTATATGAAGATTGCCACTTGGATAGTATATAGGTGTCGTCACATAATAAGTTGGTTTTTGCATTTGTTTTCCTCCTTGTTTTTTTGTAATAAAAAAACGCCCCTATACAATATAGGGGCGAGTTTATTCGCGGTACCACCCTAGTTATCTAAAAATTTTAGATATCTTTGTAGACTATAACGAGTCTAATCGTTTCATCTTAAAAACATAGTTTATGTTGTTCGGATGAAAAGCTCAGAGACCATGTTCAATAAATCTTTTAACGCTAGCTTTCACCTTTTCTAGCTCTCTGTAGATAAAATATTTTATTTACTCTTCTCTTCATAGCTTGTATTTTATAATATAATTATTACCAATATTTTTAAATTAAATTCTATATAATATTATTATCTCTGTCAAGTATATTATTTAGAAACTCTTTTGCTCATAGTCTTATTCGTCGTCTTTGGTAAATCTAAATCTATATCTTGAAGAACTTCGTTTGAATACTCAAATCCCATATTTTTTACTTGAGGATCTGCTACCATTTCTTTTAAAATAAATGCATTTTCGTATTGATTTCTTTTGTGACTTTTCATTTTATCAGATTTCATGATATCACTCCTTTTTTGAGTATTTATTCTCTATTAGTTTTTACATAGTATAGGAGTTAATATTCATGTAGTATTTTTTTACAATTTTTTAATATATTTAGGAAAAAATTACATAACATATAAATACAGATGCCAAAACCCCTGCTATATGGCTAAGCATAGCACAAGTCAAAGTATGTCTAGTGTGTTTTATTTTTAGGCTTCCATAGTATATAGCCATGGTATAAAAAATAGTTTCTGAGGCTCCTACTATAGTTGCTCCCATTTTTTCTATTATAGAATCTATTCCAACTCTAGATGCAAGTTCTGCATACATGGCAAGTGCTCCGCTTCCAGATAGCGGCTTTACTAGTATTAACCCTATTAATTCTTTAGGTATGCTAAATAATTTAGCTACAGGTGAGAATAATAATTCTAGAACGTATAGTCCTTGACCGTTTTTAAATACACCAATGGCTAAGAATATACCTATTATAGCAGGTGCTATTTTATATGTAGTTTTTATACCATCAAGTGCTCCTTTTACAAAACTATCATATATGTCTACTTTTTGCATTTTACCATATACAATTATTATGAGTATTATAAGAGGAACTAATAAGTTAGATAATAAATCTATCATTATTTAATCCTCCTCTGTAGTAGCTTGCAAGATACTATTCCTACTATAGTAGATATTGTAGTTGCAAATAAGGTACTCATTATTATTTCATTAGGATTTGTTGCTCCATTGTCAAATCTAATCTTTAACATTGTAAAAGGTATTATCTGAATTGATGATATGTTTATAACTAAAAACATAATCATATCATTGCTAGCTGTATCCTTTTTAGGATTTAAAGTTTGTAATTCCTCCATAGCTTTAAGGCCAAAAGCAGTTGCTCCATTTCCTGCACCTAAAATATTTAAAGCCATATTCATAAGCATATAAGACATTGCTTTATGACCCTTTGGAATAGATGGAAATAGCTTTTTTAGAACCTTATATAAGGATTTTCCTAGTTTATCAATTAATCCTGAATCCTTTGCTATATTCATTATTCCCATCCATAGGGCCATTATTCCTATTAAGCTTATAGTGAACTCTACGCCTCTTGAGGCTTCACTTATAATAGTTGTATTTAGACTAGGAAGTTTATTGCATAAAATACTCCCTACTATGCCTATACTCATCATATAAAACCAAATTTTAGCTATAATAATCCCCCCTTAACTAAATTTTATGATTTTAAGTTAAGGGTTTATACTTGAAACTTGATTAATATTATGTTTTCATAATATTATGGGCTTTTCTAATTTTTTTACTATATACATAATATGATAAGGAGAATAAGCATGAGAAATTTAACACTTCTTACGGATTTATACCAACTTACAATGATGAACGGTTATTTTGAAAACGGTGTCCATGAGGATATTGTTGTATTTGATATGTTTTTTAGAAAAAATGCATGTAAAGGTGGATATACAATAGTTTGTGGTATAGAGCAATTTGTAGATTATGTTAATAATTTACACTTTTCAAATGAAGATATAGAATATCTAAAAAGCTTGAATTTATTTTCCGATAAATTTTTAAAACTTTTACAGGAATTTAAATTTACAGGAGATATATATGCAGTTGAAGAGGGGAGCATAATGTTTCCAAATGAACCTATAATTACAGTGAAGGCACCTCTATACCAATCACAATTAATAGAAACTGCTTTGTTAAATATAGTAAATTTCCAATCTCTTATAGCAACTAAGGCATCTAGAGTATGTTCTGCTGCACAAGGAGATGCTGTTTTAGAATTCGGTTCAAGACGTGCTCAAGGGCCTGATGCCGCTTTATATGGATCTAGGGCTGCTATTATAGGGGGTTGTGCAGGTACTGCTAACGTTTTAGCAGGTCAAATGTTTGATGTTCCTATAGCTGGAACTCATGCTCATAGTTGGGTACAAAAATTTGATAATGAACTTGAAGCCTTTAGAGCATATGCTGCGGTTTACCCTAGCAAATGTTTGTTATTAGTAGATACTTACAATGTATTAAATAGTGGAGTTCCAAATGCCATTACTGTATTTAAGGAGCTAGCTGAAAAGGGATATAAGCCACTTGGTATAAGATTAGATTCTGGAGATTTAGCATATTTATCTAAGGAAGCATATAAAATGCTCAATGAAGCGGGATTTGGAGATATATCTATAACTGCGTCTAATGACTTAGATGAACATGCTATTACAGAGCTTAAACTTGCTGGTGCTAAAATAAATTCTTGGGGTGTAGGTACTAAGCTTATAACATCTAGTGATTCGCCATCTTTAGGTGGAGTTTATAAAATTGTTGCATCTTATGAAAACGGAAAATTTGATCCAAAAATAAAAGTATCTGAAGATCCTGAAAAAATAACTAACCCAGGATACAAAAAAGTTGTTAGAATATATAATGAGCAAGGAAAGGCGGAGGCTGATTTAATATCATTATATGATGAAACTATAGATACATCTAAACCACTTACACTTTTCCATCCTGTATATACATGGAAAACTAAGACATACAAAGACTATACTATAAAAGAAATGTTAAAGCCTTTATTTATAAATGGAGACTGTAAGCATATTAAAAAACCAGTTATGGAAATAAGAGAGTATGTAAAAAAAGAACTAGATACTTTATGGAGTGAGTATAGAAGAACATCTTCTCCTCAACTATATAAAGTAGACTTATCTAATAAACTTTGGAAATTAAAACAAGATATGCTAGATGCCAAAAGACAAAAATAGAGAGGAGTATGTTAATGGATATTACAGATCACAAGATAATAGAAATGCTTCAAACTGACGGTAGGATATCAATGAAAGATTTAGGAAAAATAGTAGGACTTACTTCTCCAGCTGTTTCTGAAAGAGTAAAGAGGCTAGAAGAAGCAGGAATAATAACTGGATATAAAGCTGTAGTAAACCCTGAGAAATTAAATAAAATAATAAAGGCTTTTATAACTGTAGGTTTACCTGGAGATAAATACAAGGATTTTTTAGAACTTGCTGAAAATAGAAATAGTATTATTGAATGCCATCATATAACAGGAGATGACTGTCTAGTACTAAAGGTTATAGTTAAAAATATGGACGAGTTAGAAAAACTAATTGACGATATTAAAGCTCTAGGTCGAACTAAAACATCAGTTATATTATCTACCCCTATAGAGACAAAACCTATATTATAGTAAATAAAAAAGTTCCCATTTGGGAACTTTTTTCAATTAAAAGAACATTATAACCTTGAGCAAGGTCCCATCTCGTCGTTGGCGACATGAGCGTAGCGAATTTTATTGTACAAAATCTAAATAATACTCTATAAAGTCATCTATATCGTCGTCATCGTCTTCTGCTTTAGGAACATCAACTATTCCTTGTTCTTTTTTTATTCTATTTTCAAAGAATTTCTTAGCTACCTGTGGAAACAATGCATATGAAAGCACATCTTCTTCACTTCTAGCTAAATTTTCTATTTCTTTTTTTGTTTTATCGTATTCTGGTTCTAATAAATCAGCTGGCCTTACTGTAATTATTTCTTCATCCCCTATTATCTTTTGTTTAATTTCTTCTTTAATAGGATATGGAGGCGTACCATATAAACCTTTTACATAGTCCTTTATTTCTTTTGGAACTAATTTATACCGCTCACCCATTAATACGTTGAATAAAGATTGGGTTCCAACCATTTGACTCATAGGAGTAACAAGTGGTGGATATCCTAAATCTTCCCTAACCTTTGGAACTTCTCTTAAAACATCTTCATATTTGTCAATTGCATTTTGTTGTTTTAATTGAGATAATAAATTAGATAACATTCCTCCTGGAACTTTATAATTAAGTGTTTGAGGCTCTGTAAATAATACCTTAGGGTCTAGTATACCATCTTTCATATATTTATCCCTTATAGGCTTAAAATACTCAGCAACCTCTATAAGTGCACTCATATTAAGTTCTGGATTTCTATTCATTTCACTAAATGTTACAGCTAGTGATTCTGTTGGCGGCTGAGATGTTCCACCTGAAAATGGAGATATAGCTGTATCTATTATATCTGCTCCACCTTCTACAGCCTTCATATATATCATATCAGCTATACCACTTGTGCAATGAGTGTGAACTTCTATTGGGAGTTTAGTTGTTTCCTTAATTTTTTTCACTAATTCATATGAATTGTATGGAGTTAATACTCCAGCCATATCCTTTATGCATATAGAATCAGCACCCATAATTTCCATTGATTTTACTAATTCTAAATAATAATTAGTGTTATGAACAGGGCTTGTTGTATATGATATAGCACATTGACAATGTGCACTTTCTTTTTTTATAGTTTTTATAGATGTTTCTAAATTTCTTATATCGTTTAATGCATCAAATACCCTTATTATATCTATTCCATTTTCTATAGATTTTCTTATAAATCTTTCAACTATATCATCAGAATAATTTCTATATCCTAAAAGATTTTGACCTCTAAGAAGCATCTGTAATTTAGTATTTTTTATCCTAACCCTTATCTGTCTCAATCGTTCCCAAGGGTCTTCGTTTAAGAATCTTAAGCAAGCATCAAAGGTAGCTCCACCCCACATTTCTAATGCGTGATATCCTACTTTATCCATAGTTTCTAGTATGGGAATTATCTCGTCAGTTTTAAGTCTTGTGGCTATAAGAGATTGATGTCCGTCTCTTAAAACTGTCTCTGTAAACTTAACCTTATTCATAAAACTCATCCCTTCTTAGTTTACTATCCTTGAATTGCTTTTTCTATTCTATCTAAACCTTCTTTTATATTTTCTAAAGATGTAGCATAAGAAAGTCTCATGTAATTGTCGTTACCAAATCCAACTCCCGGAACTACTGCTACTTTAGCATGTTCTAGTAAGTAATCAGCAAAATCAATAGAATTATTTATAGTATACCCATTTAATTTTTTACCTAACAATTTACTTATATTAACCATCACATAAAACGCACCTTGTGGTTTTAGGCAAGATAAATTTTCTATTGAATTTATTTTGTCTACCATAAACTCTCTTCTTTCTTTAAATGCCTTTATCATTTCATTAATAGGCTCTTGTGATCCTTTTAATGCTGCTATGGTAGCATATTGAGCTATTGTATTTGGGTTAGATGTTGCATGACTTTGGAAGTTACCCATAACCTTAGCTAACTCCTTATTTGATGCTGTATATCCTATTCTCCATCCTGTCATAGCATATGCTTTTGCTACTCCATTTACTACTATTGTTAAGTCCTTTATTTCTTCTCCTAAAGAAGCTATACTTACATGTTCTCCTTCATATAACAGTTTTTCATATATTTCATCAGATATAACGTATATATTATTTTCAACTGCTATTTTTGCTATCTCTTCTAAATCTTCTCTTTTATAAACTGTTCCTGTTGGATTATTTGGGCTATTTAATATTATAGCTTTAGTTTTTTCATTTACAGATTTTCTTAAATCGTTTATTGAATATTTAAATTCATTTTCTTCTGGACAGTCTACAAATACTGGAGTCGCGTCTGCTAACTTAACTAATTCTGGATAACTAACCCAGTATGGATTTGGAACTATAACTTCATCTCCTGTATTACATATAGCTGACAATATATTATATAATGAATGTTTTGCTCCATTTGATACAACTATTTGATCTATTGTATAATCTAAGTTATTATCTTCTTTAAGTTTTTCACATATGGCTAATCTTAAGTCTTCCATTCCTGAAGCTGCTGTGTATCCTATGTTCTCTTCTTCTATAGCTTTTATAGCTGCTTCTCTTATGTACTGTGGAGTTTTAAAATCTGGTTCTCCAGCTCCAAAACCTATTATGTCTATACCTTCTGCTTTTAATTTTTTTGCCTTAGCTGTTATAGCCAATGTAACAGATGGCGCTATAGATTTTAGTTTATTAGATATTTGTTTCATGATATTACCTCCTGTTTGTTAACGTTTTCTTTAGTTAAAAATATCTATATAATTATATTATCAATTAATACCCCAAGAGTATACTCATAAATTAAAGTATCTATAATTTTAAGACTAATAAAAAAATTCATTATTCTTTTTTTGCTTTAATTTAGTATATTTCAAATTTAATAATATACAAAAATATGGAAATTGTCTATATCTTTATTATTTGTAATAAATAACAAAAATATTTTTCCTCATTTATGAGAAATATATTATTGAAGTGATTATTTTATAAGGAGGAATTAATATGAATTTAAAGAGAGCTCATGAGATAAAAGATTCAAATGGATATATAACAGCTTTTTTTAGAGACCAACCTATTTTAATAGAAAGTATAAATAATGAAAATGAATCTGCTTTTATAGTTTTTCGTTCAAAACCTACAAGAGTTGAAGTTCCAATAGACGAGATACATGAAAATTATAAGTTTAGAAATAAAGAACTTCAATAACACAAAAATATCGCTGAATTTTCAGCGATATTTTTTATATGAGCGCAGCGAATTTTATACCCATTTATCTAAACCATTATAATTATCTGTGTCTTTTAAGTAGCTATTTCTACTCTTTAATTGATCTTCTCCATGGTAATTTACAGTAGTATTGTATACTATACTAGGATTATCCTTTAATTCATTTCTTTTATTTTGTAGCTTATGACTTTTATTTCTATTGGAATTTATAGCTATAAATCCCATTATACTTAACAAAGTAAAAACAACGATATTTAATGCTATTAATATTCCTTTATATTGAAATGCATTTTCAAAAGCAAGTATATTTATGGGTATTAAATTTGCAATAATCATCACATACATAGAAACTACTATAAATGTAATATCATTCATAATTTGTCCTCCATTTTCATAAGTTATATTGAATGTATATGTGGCGTATATATGATTTATTACCAAATATTTTATATATATACATTAAGACAAATTATTTATATATATAGAAATTATTCAATGTATGTGAGATAATTAATATAAAAAATAGAAATTTAAGAGGTATTTAAATGTCAGTTCAAAATATTGAAAAAATAATTATGCTTAGCTTGCTAAACAATTTATCAAATAAAAAAAGTGAAAGTTCATCAAATTTTAATTTAGTACTTAATTCTCTTATGAGTTCTTTTGCAAAAGAAAGTTCATATATTAGTACCCCTATTGATAGTATTAGTTTTGAAAATAATATTAATACTTTAGATACTCTACAAGGAAATATAAATAGCCAAAAAATTATAAATACAAATAATTCAAATAGCTCTAATCAAACAGATGCTGCGATAAACCTTGCTTATAAACAAATAGACAAGCCATATGTATGGGGTGCAACAGGACCTAGTAATTTTGATTGTTCAGGACTTACTTCTTATATATACAAAAATGCATTTAATAAAAATATTCCTAGAACCTCTATACAACAAAGTAACTATGGATTACATGTTGAGAAAAAAGACTTACAGCCTGGGGATTTAGTATTTTTTGATACAGATAAAGATGGGGATGTAAACCATGTTGGTATGTACATAGGAAACAATGAATTTATCCATGCTTCATCTGGAAAAGATAAGGTAGTTAAGTCAAGTTTGGATAATAGTTTTTATAATAAAGTTTATAAGGGTGCTAGAAGACCATAAAATAACCTCCTTATTAAAGGAGGTTATTTTATGGTCTTTATATATTCTTTTATTCTATCTTTATCTCTTGGAACTTTTCCAGAGAATATAGTCTTTCTAACTATATATTTTGTATCATTGTCTACATTATCATCCAATAAGTCATCTATATTCTCGCATTCTCTATATCTAAATATATAATTTGTTGCAGTATATTCCATAAATGTTTTTATCAATCCCATATCTTCATCTGGATTTAATAATTTTCTAGTTGCAACTATATCTGCATATCCTATTAAAGCTATATCTACACTTTCATTCTTTGTTTCGTTAAACATTTTAAAAAGATTTTCAGATGACATATCATTGTGTTTATATAAGTACAACGGCCACATGTGATATCTTACATAATTGTATAATATTTTTATTGATTTATCCCCTAGTCCTAACCTTTTTCCTATATCTACTATAATATCTGCCCCTATTACTTCATGGCCTTTAAATCTAACTCTTCCGGTTTCATCTACCTTTCTTGCAGCTGGCTTTCCTACATCATGAAATAGAGCTCCTAGTTTTAGCAGTTGGATTCTAGTTATATCATCTTCTATAACTTCATATAAGTGTTCTCTATTATAACCTCGTATATGTCTTTCTAAAAAATCTTCTGAATACAAGATTCTTTCTAATGTCTTCAAAACATAAATAGAGTGGTCGTAACAGTTTAAAACATGATACTTACATTCTCCTACTTCTTTCATAGGTTCTATTTCTGGAAATATTTCTTTAAGCTTACTTGTTTTGTCTAAATCCTTTATATATTTATAACTTATATCCTCGTTAAAAATTTCTAAAATTTCTCTTCCCAATTCCATAGATTCACCTCTAAATTTATAAATCTAATACTTGTTGATATACATCATTTTTAGATAGTTTTCTCTCTTTACATACTATTTTTATAGCTTCTTTTTTGTTCATACCCTCTTCTACAAGTTTTATAACATATGCCCTTTCATCTAATTCATCATATTTAGATACAACTTCAATTTCTCCAGTAAAGCCTTCTACTATAATTACAAATTCACCTTTTATATCTCTTTCATTTAATATATTTATACAGTTTTGTATATTATCTCTTATTACTTCTTGATATTTTTTAGTTAATTCTCTATTTATACATATATTTCTATTTCCTAATATATTTAACATATCCTCTAAAGTATCTTTCAATCTATGAGGAGATTCATAAAATATAATAGTTCTTCTTTCTTGTTTTAATTCATCCAATTGTTTTCTTCTTACTTTTTTGTCTCTACTCAAGAAGCCTTCAAAGGCAAACTTATTTGTTGGAAGTCCAGAACCTACTAATGCCGTTACAAATGCTGTAGCTCCAGGAAGCACTTCTACTTCTACTCCTTCATCTATAGCCTGTCTTATTATAACCTCACCCGGATCTGATATGCCAGGCATGCCTGCATCAGTTATTATAGCTATATTTTCTCCATTTAATAACTTTTCTACAAGATAACTTCCCTTAGAATCTTCATTGTGTTCATGATAACTAGTAAGAGGTTTTGATATATTAAAGTGGTTTAATAACCTTATACTATGTCTAGTATCCTCAGCTGCTATTAAGTCTACTTCCTTCAATACATTTAAAGTTCTGTAAGTTATATCCTCTAAGTTCCCTATTGGTGTTGGGCATACGTATAATTTTCCGCTCATTTATATCTCTCCTATATCTTCATTTGCATATATATCTCTTATTTCTTTACTATAATTTCCGTCATTGTCATAAACATAAAGTGGGTCTAATACTTTAAGTTCTGGTCTTCCAGATTTAACAAATTCAACAAGCATAATGTTAGGCGCTTTTCCAGGCTTAGGATGTATAAACTGAATTTTTTTTGGTTCTAGTTTGTATTGTCTTCCTAATGTTATTATATCAACAAGCCTAATTGGTCTATGTACCATAAAAAATTTTCCTTGGGGCATAAGAAGCCTTGAAGCAGCTTTCATAACATCTTCTAATGTACATTTTACTTCATGTCTTGATATTGCTTTTTTGTCATTAGGATTTTTTATTCCACCTTCGTGCATATACGGTGGATTAGATGTTACGACATGAAATCCATTAATAGGTAAAACCTTATCTATATTTTTTATATCCTCATTTATTATTTTTAATCTATCTTCTAACCTATTTAGCTTAACTGAGCGATTTGCCATTTCATAAACTTCTTCTTGTATTTCTACTCCTATTATTTCCTTTGCATTACTTTTGCCAGCTATAAGTATAGGTATTATACCTGTTCCCGTCCCTAAATCAACAACCTTTGCATCCTTTTTTACAGTTGCAAAGTTTGCAAGTAATACAGCATCTACTCCAAAACAAAATCCAGTTGTATCTTGTATTATTTTAAGTCCTTTTAATTGCAAATCATCTATTCTTTCATTTTCTTTTAAAATTATGTCCATAATTATTCTCCTTACAAATTATTATGTATTTATTATTGCCTTAAATTATATAAAAAAGGTAGGAAAAATCCTACCTCTTATTAGTCTTCTAATTTTTTTAACATTTTTAGTGTAGCTGGGTCTAAATCATCATGGTCGTGTTTGCATCCACCCCCACTGCCACAACATCCACCGCCACATTTTTTAGCTGCTTCTACAACTGTTACTTCGTGTATTTCATATAATTTAACAGTCTTATTTTCTAATTCTACCTTTATTTGTTCTAATAGTGTATTAGTATCTATTATTTTTCCTTTTCCATCTGGAGTTTTTACTATCGATGATACTGGCGGTATTTTTTCTAGTGACTCACTATATGAATTATGTTCATATTTTAAGCAACAGAATAATCTTCCACATACACCAGATATTTTTGTTGGATTAAGAGAAAGGTTTTGATCCTTTGCCATTTTTATAGATACTGGTTGGAAATCTCCAAGCCAATAAGAACAGCATAAAGGTCTTCCACAAGGCCCTAGACCTCCTATTGTTTTTGCTTCATCTCTTACACCTATTTGCCTTAATTCTATTCTAGTTTTAAATATTGAGGCTAAGTCCTTTACAAGCTCCCTAAAATCTATTCTTCCCTCTGCTGTAAAGTAGAATATAAGCTTATTTCTATCAAATGTATATTCACAGTCTGTAAGGAACATATCTAAGTTATGCTCTTTTATTTTTTGAGTACATACTTCATATGTTTCTTTGGCTCTTTCTTTATTTTCATTGTATATTTTTGTATCTTCGTCATTAGCTATTCTAACTATAGGTTTAAGAGGGGATACTATTTCATTTTCACTTACTTCTTTAGGTCCTACTACTACAAGACCATACTCAAGCCCTCTAGCAGTTTCTACCACTACATTTATTCCTTCTTCTATTTCAAGGTCCATTGGATCAAAATAGTATATCTTACCTGCATTTTTAAATCTAACTCCTACTATATTTATCATTTGATCACCTCATGTATATTCAAAGCCATAACTTGTAGGCTTATATTAAAGTTACAATTGCTACTTAGCTTTTTTTTAGTTCCCTCTATTATATCAATAATAGTAGCTACTTGAGAATAGGAAATTTTTTTATTTAAGTTTTGCAGGTACACTAGTTGGTCTATGTTTATTAACATTTCCTTATTTGCTTTTTCCTTGATAATCATAATATCTCTAAAATAAGTTATCATTATATCTAATGTGTCTACTATATTTTCTTTATATTGTTCAAAGTTTGATATTAAATCGAGTATATCAACTATATTTCCTTCTATACTTAAATCTATAAGCTTTTGTATATTGGCTCTTGTATTTTTAAATTCTTCAGAATCTACTAACTCCAATGCCTTTGCTATACTTCCCCTGCAAAAAGAAGATATATATTTTGCTTTTTTTTCATCTATATTATGTCTATCTACAAGATAGTTTTGTATATCTATTATTGATAACGGAGTAAATTTCATTATTTCACATCTAGATTTTATAGTATTAAGTAGTGTTTCTTTATTTTCTGTTATAAGTATTATAATAACGTATCCAGGCGGTTCTTCTAGAGTTTTTAAAAGGGCATTTTGAGCTTCTACGGTCATTTTTTCTGCTTCATTTATTACATATATTTTGTAGTTTTTATGAGGCTTGATTACTATATCTGACTGTAATTCCCTTATTTGAGATATTTTTATACTACTTCCACTGGGATTTATCTCTATATAATCTGGACTATTTTCTAAGTTATTCATGTCTAATAATATCTTTGAAAGTTCCACGGAAAACTTATGTTTTCCTATTCCATTACTACCTTCAAAAATATAGGCATGACTTACTCTACTTTTATTTAAACTGTTTATCATATATTTTTTTGCAAAGTCTTGCCCAATAATATTCTCAAAATACATAATTATATCTCCGTATTCTCCAAAAAAATTTATTTTTTATCTATTATAGATATTATACTATTATATATTTCTTCATGTATATCTTCTATACTTCTTAAATTATCATTAGTAACGCAGCTTATCTTCTTCCAATTATATTTATCTGCTATATACAGTGAATTATTGTATGATCTAGTTAGATACTCTATATCACTTTCATGTATATCCTTTTTTGATTCTCCTGTTATTTTGTTTTTTCTATTTGCCATAAGCCTTTGGCTGTATTCTATTGGAACATCTAAAAACACAACACAATCTGGCTGTGGCAATTTATATAAATTAAATTCAAAGTCAAATAGCCAATCCAAGAATTTATCTCTTTCTTTTGTATCCATTTTAGATGCTTGATGTACCATATTTGACGTAGTATATCTATCACATATTACTATTCCGCCCTCTTCATGGAATTTTTCCCATTCAGTTTTATATGATGCATATCTATCCCCTGCGTAAAAAGTAGATGCTACATATGGATCTACATCTGATGGATTTTTCCCGAAGTCTCCTCTTAAATACATCTTTACTAATGATGATGAATCACTTTTGTAATTAGGATACTCAACCTTTTTTATTTTATATCCTTCATTTAATAGTCTTTCATATATCTTAGAAGTTTGAGTTGCTTTTCCACTTGCATCTGAACCACTTTCTATTATGATTAGCTTTCCTCTCATTTTTTCCTCCGTATTTATTCTTTATCTATTATTTGTACATATTCTAAATTATTATCCTTAACTCCATTTACTTCCATTCCTAATTTTTTGCAATTTAGTACATAATCTATAGCTTCTTTGGTTATTTCTTCTCCAGGTGATATCAAGCTAACTCCAGGAGGATAAGGTATTATATATTCTCCACAAATCTTACCTATAGATTCATTTATATTTATATCTATTTTCTTCCTATAAAACGCATCTCTAGGACTCATTATTTTTTTAGGAAGTGTAGTTGGATATTTTATTGTTTTAGATAACTTATTATCTTTTTTAAGCTTGTCTATTTCACTTAATGCATGCTTTAATTTATCAAAGTCTTGTTTTGTATTTCCTATACTACTTATTAATAATACGCCATAGTAATTTGATAACTCCACTTGAATCTTATACTTATTTCTCAGAATACTACCTAATTCATATCCTGTAATTCCTAAATCCTTAGTTAATATATAAACTTTGGTAATATCTTGGCTATCTTGTTCGTATACTTTTATGTTGTCTAATTTCTTTATGAATTTTTTTAAATCAATTATATTATATATAAGCTCTCCCATTAAATCCTTACCATTATTTTTATATATCTCAACTGCTAATTCTAATGATGACAACAATATGTAAGATGGGCTAGATGATTCTAGTATTCTCAAATATGATTTAATTTTACCTATATTTACTTTGTCTCCTTTTATATGGATCATAGAAGATTGTGTAAACGAAGGTAGAGTCTTGTGAATACTATGTATAACAATGTCTGCTCCTAGTTTTAGTGCTGAATTTGGCAACTTCTCACTTAATTCTAAATGTGACCCGTGAGCTTCATCTATTATTAATATCATTTCCTTACTGTGTATATAATCTGCTATAGATTTTAAATCATATGTATTTCCAAAGTAAGATGGATATGTAAGAAGTACACCCTTAGCATCTATATTATCTTCTACTACATTCTTTATATCATTAAGTGTGTATCCTGTAGATATTCCATATTCTAAATCTATATTTGGATTTATATATATAGGTTCTATATCTCCTAGTATACAAGCATTTATAACCGATTGGTGACAGTCTCTATTTACTATTATTTTTTCCTTGGAATTACATATACTCATAATAGCTGATTGTATACCACATGTTGATCCATTCACAAGATAGAATGTATAATCGCTTCCAAATATATTAGATACATTTTCTTGAGACACTTTTATAGCCTCTTCTGGATTATGTAAGTTATCAGTACCTGGTATTTCTGTTGTGTCCATAGTATATAAATTTGATACTATATCTTTATATCCGAGTCTTTCATATATACTTCCTTTTTTATGACCTGGCATATGAAATGACGTTATGTTGTCATTAACTATATTTTTTAACGAATTTATAATTTCCATTTTTAATATATCCCCTTAAATGTTTATTATATATATTATACATTAAAACATAAAAAAGATTGTGTCCATTTGGATACAACCTTTACATTTCCATGTTATTATTTGGTTTTTTATGTTCATCTCTTATTAATATATTGAATATCTTCAGAATGATAATTAACTGAGAATAGATTTCTATTCTACACTTCCTCTTTCATGCTATTTGTTATAATAACGCCCTTTTTATTTTTAATAATACCGGGTTTACATTTAAATGACTTTGAACAGCCTACATTAAGATCTATATCTCCATTTATTTTAGTATCTAGAGTTATAACATCACCTACTTTTAGGTCTAAGAGTTCTTCTACACTTATTTTTGTCTTTCCTAGCCTTGCAACTATATCAGTATTTGCACCACAAATACTGTTGTATAGTGCACTTGTAAATTCAAAATCATATTCTTTGTTTTCCCTTATAAAAAGTCTCTTTGATTCTAATTGGTCTAATACTGGCTCCATACAACTATATGGATTACAAAAACTCATTTTTCCTACTTCTTTATTGCCATTCATCATTTTCATATGAGAAATAAGAACTGGTTCACTTACTGGATATTTTTTACTAGAGCCTACATTAGTATAAACATTAGAAACTTCTCTATATTCACAACCTTCAAAGATATGCATTTTTGTTAAAAAGTTACTCGCTATATATGATATTAATTCTCTATCAATTTTAGCAAGTTGTCTTTTATAATCATCAAGTATTCCATCTCCACTAAGCATTAAATCTATCAGTGAAAGCGCAACACTTTTGTCTAATTGATATATAAGACCTTGAACTAAAGGTTGTATTGCATGTTCAATAATTACAGAATCATTGGATATCATATTTATAAATTCTTCGTAGTTTGTTTGTTCTGTCTTTTCTAATTTACATACTATATTTGGCCTTTTTAATTCATAAGCTATAAATAGATTTATACTCTTACAAAATTCTTCTGATATTACAGATAAAAATCGCATATTGTCTGTAGAATATTTTTGCGGCTTTTTAAAGTCATATACAATTATTTCTTTTTTCATAAATTTTATCGTATCTCCTTTCTAAATTTTGTTTTATCTCACTCCATTATAATTTGTCCTCTTAAATGTGTCTATAATATTATACTAGCACCAATATTATAAAAGTAAGATGTCTAAACATCTTACTTTTATAATACTAATTCTATATGTTGTTCTCTAAGTTTAATTATTTATCATCAAAATAAATTACAGTTTAGATAAAGCAGACACAATAATTTCTTCTTTAAAAGGCTTTACAATAAAACCTTTTGCTCCATAAATAATTGCCTCTTTCATTCTCGCTTCTTGCCCTAATGCTGATACCATAACAATTGATGCCCCTGGATCAATTTTTTTGATTTCTCTTAAGGCCTGTAAACCATCCATTTCTGGCATAGTAATATCTAGCGTTACAATATCCGGTTGTAATTCTTTATATTTTTCAATTGCCATCAAACCATTTTCTGCCTCACCAACTATCTCGAACTCATAATTCTGAAGCATATTTTTAATAGACATACGCATAAATGCTGCGTCATCAACTATTAATACTCTTTTCATACAATTTCCTCCCTTTTTATCAATTATAATCGTTTTCTATACACTGATGGTTTTACACGTTCAAAATCTGTTTCTAAATTAGATAAACTTTCAGACATTCCAATTATCAAATATCCTCCTGGTTTAAGCGAGTCGTATAATCTTTTAGATAATTTTTTGTTTGTAGCATTATCAAAATAAATCATAACATTTCTACAAAAAATAACATCGTATTTACACTTATCCCAACCTATACTATTATTTAAATTGAAATATTTAAATTCAACTAAGTTTTTGATATTTTCAATAACTACATAATTTTTATCGTTTATCCTTTGAAAGAAATTTTTCACCCATGATTGTGGCAATTTCAATACTTTGTCTTCTGAATAAATACCTGCCTTTGCTTGTTTTAGCACACTATTTGAAATATCTGATGCTGTTATAGACACTTTTGCCCTTGAGTTCTTTCCAAAAATAGATGCTGCTGACATAGCGATACAGTATGGTTCTTCTCCGGTTGATGAGGCTGCACACCAAATCTTTATTCCTCCGATTGATGGCCTTTTTAACTTAGGTAATAATACCTCATCTTTTAAAAATTCAAAGTGTTGTTCCTCACGCATAAAATAAGTAAAATTTGTTGTTAGCTTATCTACTAAAATAGTTACTTGCTCTCCACTCTTATCTTGCATCAGGTTATCTATATAACTTTTAAAGTCAGCAAATCCTAAACGCTTTACTATCGATACTAGTCGTGTTTCAATCAGTGTTTTTTTCTTTTCAAGATTTATCCCATAATTATTATACATAAAATTTTTTAATCGCACAAAGTCTTTATTAGTTAATTCCATTATTCATATCCTCTACAATTTCAATTAACGAGTCGCAGTCTAATATTAACTGAATTTCATTATTTATTTCACTAACACCTTTTATGAAATTTTGCTTACTTTCTTCTTTATTTGATGTCATTTTCATACTTTGATTAGGTGAAATATTAATAACTTCATTCACAGCATCAACTATTAAACCCATTTTATCCATATTGTTTTCTATTATAATAATACAAGTTCTCTCATTATAATCAATTGGCTCCATATCAAATCTCATCCTAGCATCCATTACAGGAATAATAGTACTTCTTAAATTTATAATCCCTTTCATATACTTAGGAAGGAATGGAACTTTAGTTATTGGCAACATTTCAATAATTTCTATAATATATTTTGATGATAATGCATATTTTTGATTATTTATAACAAATACCATGTACAAATCATCTATTTTATTCTCTATTATCTCATCATTTGTATTCACAAGTAATACACCATCCTTTTAAATTACTTTTTCAATTTTTCCAATACTCTTGATACGCAGTTTATTTGTAAGAGTATCAAAGATGATAGTTCTTCCATTAGAACCTAATACATCTTCAGAAACAATAGAAATATTCAATTTTGCTAATGTTTCTTTGCATGCTTTTACATTTTTTTCTCCAACAGTAAATATACTACTGCCTGTATTTTTAAAATTAAACATATGTGCTCCACCAGCTAACTTCCCTTTTATAAATCTGGTATTAGCACCTGCTTTTTTCATTTCATTATATAATAATGCAATTCCAGTATCTGCATATTTTGCCTTATTTACTATGTTTTTTTCATTGTTTGAATTCGGAAGTAAAACATGAACTAATCCAGCAATCTTATTTACCTCGTCGTAAAGTACTACCCCACAACAAGATCCCAAACCTATAGTCATAATTTGATTAGGCGCTTTTATAATCTTAAATTCTGCTATACCCACTGTTACATTTTCCATTAATCCACAAATCCTAGTGATGCTAATAGTTTTTTACATGACTCTACTTTAGGAATAAAATAATATTTTCCATCAATTTTTTGATCTGTAGTGAAAAAATCTGTTTCAATACATAAAATTGAGTCAGCAACCTCACCATATAATGAAGCTGGTAAATTCATAATTGCCATAACCATATCTACACTAAAATAAGGAATTGATGGATCTATAGTTAAATTTGTCATATCAGATATTGCAGTTAAGTATGTTCCACAAAGTATATTGCAAATTTCTCCTATTGAATTTAATTCTTCACAAACCGAATTGTAATCATCTCTATCACATATAATTTCTTTTCCAGAAAGTTTTGATAATAAATTAAGTGCCGAATCAATTTTCATAATAACCATAATAAACCCTTCCATATCTCCTGAAAGTTGTAAAACAGTTCCTACAACTAACTCTTCGGGAGAACTATAGCTATTAGTTATATCTGAAAACTTAATCATATCACTTTTAGGAAGACCTATATCAACTATTTCATTTAACATCATAGCTAATGAATTCGATGCATTTCCTGAACCTATATTACTAATCTCACTAAATACATTCAATTTATCACATTCAAATCTCATATATACCTACTTTCTACCTAATCTATAGATTTTACTGTTAATGTTCTTCTCTTTAATTGATTTAATATTACATTTGGAATCATTTCTAAGGAAGATTCTTTTAAAACTGCCCCTAAATTCATCGCGGCCATTGGCATTCCATATACAACACAAGAATGTTTATTTTGACCTACAGTATAGCCTCCTGCTTTCTTTATATCAAGTAGTCCTTTAGCTCCATCAGAGCCCATTCCAGTTAATATAACACCTATAGCATTTTCTTTAGCAACTTTTGCTACAGATTCAAATAAGTAATCTACTGAAGGACAATGGCCACTAATTTTTTCTCCTTCTTTAACTTGTAATATATATTTATTACCTTTATTTACAATACCCATATGTAAAGCTCCAGGTGCGATATATGCATGTCCACTTAATACTTCTTCTCCATCTTTAGCCTCTGACACGGTTATCGAACATTCTCTATTTAAACGTTCTGCATATTTTTGGGTGAATACAGGTGGCATATGTTGCGTAATAACAATTCCAGGTAATCCTAAAGGTAATTGCCTTAATAATTTACTAACAGCTTCTACACCGCCCATAGATGCCCCAATAGCAATTATCTCTTTATTATTTTTTCTTCTTATACTTGTACTGTCTACTGTGCTTTTTTTCTGTACAGAATTATTAATCACCTTGCCCAATTTAGCAACGGATGCTTCTCTAATTTTAGATGCTAACTCA
Source organism: Sporacetigenium sp. TC11 (assembly GCF_058146105.1). NCBI lineage: Bacteria > Bacillati > Bacillota > Clostridia > Peptostreptococcales > Tepidibacteraceae > Sporacetigenium > Sporacetigenium sp. TC11. The sequence goes on from NZ_JBYVNY010000009.1 coordinate 100,080, forward strand.
TTCGAAAAATCGTTCATTGTATTTGCTGTTGGTTTTTCAACAAATCCAACAGCTCCAGCACTTATAGCTTCGAAACACCTATCATCAGCACCACTAATAACAATTGTAGGAATAGGGTATTGATTCATTAAAATCTTTAAAAATTCAATTCCATTCATTCCTGGCATTTCGATGTCTAATGTTAATACATCTGGTCTAAGTTGCAGTATTTTATCTCTAGCATCATATGAGTCTTTAGCCGTTCCCACAACTTCCAAATCTGGATATTCTTGAAGATACTTTGCTATAACACGTCGAAACATAATAGAGTCATCAATTACCAATACTTTTATCTTTTTATTATCTTCCATAGACTACCTCTCCTTTTAAATGCCCCCGCTGTCTTACTACACGATTTTTGCCTAATTTATCAGCAATTTTGGCAGATTCATCTATAGTAATTCTGTACATGATATTGTACTAACACTATTTACTTATTTATAACGGCGTTTACATCAAATATCAAACTAATAGAACCGTCTTCTAAAATAGAACAACCTGACATGTAAGATTGAACCTTTTCAAACTGTGTCAACAATGTAGGTATTGGTTTAATTACCACTTGTTGTTGACCAATAATACTATCTACGATGATACAAACATTTCCCATTTCAGACTCTACTAAAATCATAATACCTTCATTAGATTTTGCAGTTATATCAAGTATCTTTGATAATCTACGAATTTCATAGCAATTACCTCTAATAATACTATGTTCTTCTCCATTTGGGTTTTTAACAATCTCATAAGCACCATGCCTAAACACTTCTTTTATATTAAGTGATGGAATAATATATATTTCATCACCTATTTGTACTTTCATTCCATCTATAATTGCCAATGTTAGTGGAATACGGAGTACAATCATAGTACCCTTTCCTTTTTCACTATCTATACTAATAGAACCTCTTAACTTACGAATGTTTGTATATACAACATCCATACCTACGCCTCGTCCTGAATACTCAGTTACAGCATCTTTTGTAGAAAATCCAGGTGATAATATAAAGTTGTATGCCTCTTTATCACTGATTTCTTCAATGCTTTTACTTGTAATTCCTTTTTCAATTGCTTTTTTAATAATAGCCTCTTTATTTAACCCTCGCCCATCATCTTTAATAATAATGACAACATCTCCACCAGTATTTTTTGCTTCTAATGTAATAGTTGCCTTCTCTGGTTTTAGCTGTTCTCTACGCTCTTGTGGCATCTCAATACCATGATCCATACTATTCCTTATCATATGCATTAAAGGATCTGATATATTTTCCAAGATGTTCTTATCTACCTCAGTTTGTTCACCAATCAATACTAAATCTACTAATTTGCCAGTTTTTTTGCTCATATCTCTTACAACTCTTTGCATTTTAGTAAAAGTAGAAGAAATTGGTACCATACGAATCGACATAACAACATCTTGTAATTCATTTGTCAATTGATGTAACCTTCTTGCCTGTTTTTCAAAGCTTTCTGGATCAAAATTTTCTAGTTGTGATTGTTTTTCTACCATAGATTCAGTAGTAACAATTTCTCCAACTAAGTTCATTAATGTATCAACTTTATTGATATTTACAGTTAAATAACTGTTTTTATTAGATGCCTGTGATTGAGTAGTTTCTTCTTTAATTTCTTTCTTTAATGTATTATTAATGATTGCTATTTCACCATTTACCTTATTAGGTATATTTGACTGAACAATTTCTTCTTTAATTTCTTTTTCTAATATATCCTTAGTGATTGCTATTTCATCATTTATCTTATTAGATATATTTGACTGAACAATCTCTTCTTTAATTTCTTGTTCAAGTATATCATTGGTGATTGCTATCTCATCATTTATAGTGTCCTGACTACCAATTGAATTAGCTACGCCAAAAACATTTTCTAATTGTGTTTCATCTGTAGCTTCTATTATTTCAAGACTTTTTAAAAACATAGTTTCCTCAATGGATTTTTCAAGTTCAGATTTATCTACAGTTGTTTTTACATACATTGTAAAACCATCTTTGACTATCTCATCATCACATTCTACATTTAAATCTTCTGGTATAGTTTTCATAATAGAACATAAGCCATCAATCATAGTAGCTACACCAAGTGCTCTAATTCCTTCCATACCACATCCACTCTCGAAAAAAACTTTTATCCCAAAGTATCTTTCCCCAATTGTTTGTGTAGGCAAGTTTATATCTAAAAAGTTATCTTCGTCATTATTTTCATCATCATTTTTTAATAAACCTAAAGCTCTTTCATGCAATTCATCAATGCTAGCCTCTGGAAGTAATCCCTCTTGTACATTTAACATTTCTGCTTTAAGGAAATCTATAATAGCTAACACAACATCAACGACTTCTTCCCACTTACTATGAGAAAGCTCAAGACCATTACGTATTTCATCAAAAACATCTTCTATACTATGAGTAAGTTTTGTTAAACTATCATATCCCATCATGGCTGAAGAACCTTTAATAGTGTGCATTGCACGGAAAATTTCTTCAATTTCTTCTTTCCCTAACTTGCCAGTATCTACTTGACTTACAAGTAAAATTACTTCTAATTTCTCTAATAATTGCATATTTTCATGCACGTAAAATTCCGTTAAAGAATCCATTCCGCTCATATTCTTTCTCCTTTATCAATTAAACATTATAGATTTCAACTTACTTCATATTTAAGTTCAGTTTTTAAAAATGGAAGCCCAAAAGCTTCCATTTTAAAAAATCATAAATTATAATATATTATTTAGATTCATTTATATAAAATAATTAATTTCATTACTATTGAAGTTTATATGTTTATGCGAACGATTCAGATTCATCCATATCAAAATAATTAATTTCATCACTATTGAAGTTTATATGTTTGTGAGAACGATTTTTATCCTTTAGTTTAAAGTTCTCGATAAGTGATTTCAGCATCTGTGCTTGTCCGCTTAATTCTTCACTACTAGCAGCACTCTCTTCTGCTGTTGCAGAATTAGTTTGTACTACCTCTGAAATTTGTTCTACTCCTAATGTAACATGAGAAATAGCAGTAGCTTGTTCTTCAGATGCTTTAGCTATTTCATCCACTAATACAGTAGTTCTATTAGTTGTATTGATTATTTTCTGTAGTGACTCAGCTGTGTTATCTACAATCTTACTTCCATTATCAACTGATTTTATTGAATTTTCAATAAGTGTAGCTGTGTTCTTAGCAGCTTCTGCAGATTTAGCAGCAAGATTTCTCACCTCATCAGCAACGACAGCAAATCCTTTACCAGCAGAACCTGCTCTAGCGGCTTCCACAGCGGCATTTAATGCTAATATGTTTGTTTGGAATGCAATATCGTCTATTGTTTTTATTATTCTCCCTATCTCATTAGAAGTAAATGAAATTTCTTCCATTGCTTTAACCATTTGTTTCATTTGTTCATTACCTTCTTTAACTTGACGGCCTGAACTTATTGTTAGATTATTAGCTTTTTTTGCATTCTCTGCAGTATCTTTAATTTTTTCTGATATTTCTATAATAGTTGCAGATAACTCTTGAATTGCACTTGCTTGCTCAGTAGCACCTTGTGATAACATTTGTGATGCGCTTGCCACTTGATCTGATGCTCCCCCAACTTCTTCTGAAGCTACATTAATTTGTGACATTGTTTCACTTAAATCACTAGTAATTCTATTCACTGATTTTTCGATATTTTTAAATACTCCTATGTATTCTACTTGAGGTGCAACATCAAAATTACCTGATGCAACGTCTCCTAAAACACGAACTGTGTCATTTATAATTTCCTTAGTTTTATTACTCATTTGGCGCATACTATTTGATAAATCACCTAATTCATCCTTTGATTCATAATTAATATTAATATCAAAATCACCAATAGCCATTTTATTTGCAGCTATTTTTATTTCTTCAATTGGCTTTCTTAATCCCTTTGTAATATTTAATGATATAACTACTCCTACTATTATTGCAAATACACTCATTCCTATAGAAGCATACGTTGATTTTGACACTGTATCATGTACGGTTTTATTGAATTCAGTACCATCTACCTCTGCCTGTTCACTAAAATCTATTATAATTTCTGAAATCTTACCAAATTTATCAGCCCATCCGCTAGTATCTATATCCAATATATTCCCACTAAAACCTTCACTATTTGCAGTTGAATATATTTTTTCATATTCTTGTCTTAGCGCAGCCGCCAAATTCTCAAGCTCATCAAGTGTTCTTTGATCCTCAACAGAATCACGAAGTGTAGAAGCATTACGAATACTTTCAATTCTTTGATTAATATCATCAAAATCAGCTAAAATTACTGTTCTATATGCTTCTTGGTCATTCTCAAGAAATGTATTATTAATATTCCTTGCAATATTAGCTAAATCTCTACGAATCCATACAGAATCAGATGTTACTACATAAGGCCCCGTAAATAAATCATTACTTAGTTTTTCTGCTTTTTTCAAATTAGACACTGCATAAAGGTTTGCAAAAGCTGTAAGTATCAACACAATAGCAAAAGATACCATTAGCTTTTTACCTATTTTTAAATCCTTCATATTATACTCATTCCTCCCTATAATTTGATTTATTATAATTTATGTTACATAATCAATAAATCATTTTTATCACCTTAAATAATTTATCGGATAAATATATAGATACTTTAGTTATATTTTTGTATTTTTTTGGTGTATTTTGTGATAAATCTGCATATTTCGCAAATAATAAAATAAATGGAATAATTTAACTATTAATTTTAAAAATCTAATCTTTAAAATAAAAAAGGAAGCTTAAAAGCTTCCTTTTTTAAAACTATGAATTATAATATTTTATTAAGATTCATTCATACCGAAATAATCAATTTCATTACTATCGAAGTTTATATGTTTATGTGAAGAATATTTATCTTTTAATTTAAAGTTTTCAATGAGTGATTTTAACATTTTTGCTTGTCCGCTTAATTCTTCACTAGCAGCGCCACTTTCCTCTGCTGTTGCAGAATTAGTTTGTACTACGTCTGAAATTTGCTCTACTCCTAGTGTAGCTTGAGCAATGGCACTAGATTCTTCCTCAGATGCTCTAGCTATCTCGTCAACTAATTCAGTAGTTCTATTAGTAGTATTAATTATTTTTTGAAGTGATTGTGCTGTATTATCCACTATCTTACTTCCATTGTCAACTGCTTTTATTGAATTTTCAATAAGTGTAGCTGTATTTTTAGCAGCTTCTGCTGATTTGGCAGCAAGGTTTCTCACCTCATCGGCAACAACAGCAAATCCTTTTCCAGCAGAACCAGCTCTAGCAGCTTCTACAGCAGCATTTAACGCTAATATATTTGTTTGGAATGCAATATCATCTATTGTTTTTATAATTCTACCAATTTCATTAGAAGTATGTGAAATTTCCTCCATTGCTTTAACCATTTGTTTCATTTGTTCATTACCTTCTTTAACTTGACGACTTGAATTTAATGTTAAAGAATTAGCCTTTTTAGCATTTTCTGCAGTATCTTTAATTTTTTCAGATATTTCAATCATAGTAGCAGATAATTCTTCAATTGCACTTGCTTGCTCAGTAGCACCTTGTGATAACATTTGTGATCTTCCTGCCACTTGTTCTGATGCCGCCTCAAGTTCTTCTGACGCTACATTTATTTGTGATACTGTTTCACTTAAATCATTAGTAATTTTAATCACTGATTTTTCAATATTTTTAAATACTCCTATATATTCTACTTCAGGTGTAACATCAAAATTACCACATGCAATTTCTCCTAAAACACGAACTGTATCATTTATAACTTCATTAATTTCGTTACTCATTTGGCGCATACTATTTGATAAATTCCCTAATTCATCCTTTGATTCATAATTAATAATAGTATCAAAGTCACCAACAGCCATTTTATTTGCAGCTATTTTTATTTCTTCAATTGGCTGCTTTAATCTCTTTGTAATATTCACAGCTATAACTACTCCTGCTGCTATAGCAAATACACTCAGCGCTATAGAAATAAACCATGCTGTTGATGCTGTATCTTGTATTTTCTTGTCAAATTCAATACCTTGAATTTCTGCATCTTTATAAAGTGCTATTGCACTTGCTTCACATTTATCATACGCTTGATAATATTTACTATCTGGACTTGTTGCCATTTCGTGTGCAGCCTTATCTTCTCCTTGTTCTTTAAGTTCATAAACCTTTTCATATTCTTGTCTTAACTCTGATAACGAGCTTTCAAGATTAGAAAGTGAATTTTCATCTCCTGCAAAATCCTCTTTAAGTATTTTAATTCTTTCATTAATACTATCGAAATCTTTCATAGCGTAAATTCCATATTCCGCAGGATTATCTATAGCAATTGCATTCATAAGATTTTGGTCAATGGAAACTATATCTCTTCGAATCCCCATAGACTGATTTGTTAATTCATACGGTCCCTCAAATAAATCCTTACTTAGTTTTGCTGAATTTTTTAAATTAGATAATACATAAACATTTGCAAATATTGTAATTATCAATAAAACAATAAATGATATGCCTAACTTTTTGCCTATAGTTAAATTTTTCACAAATATTCCTCCCCAGAAGTAATCATTATTAAGCCATATTGCCTTAATATTTATGGTTTACATGTTTAACCATATTATATTTCGACAAAATATTACCATAATTTTACACTTTCCTAAGTTTCAAGTCAATTAATATTTTTAGAAATCTAATCTTTTTAATTTTATATACTCTTATCTGATATATTATGTAAAAAAAAGTCCTTAGTTCAAAGGACTTTTACACAGTTTCAATACTATATTCAAAATTTAGTTTTTGTCTATATTGATAAACTAAAGAGTCTAACATATTAATAATTTCATGCTCTGAAGGAATTACTATATGTTTTCTTGCATCTAATATAAATCTACATTCCTTATTTATCATTGTAGATGCTGTTACTCTTTTATTAACACTACCTTTCATACCTCTTAGTAAGTTTGGTATATTGTCATTTGTAATATGTTTTAATATAAGAGATACCTCTTTAGATGTAAGCATATTTTCTATTTCAACGATTTGTAACTCTTGATTAAATATATCTATAATTTCTTTTGCATCATCTTTTATGTATTTGTCCAATAAAAGCCTACTTACACCTATAAATATCATTACTATTAATAAAGATGCTATTATACCACCTACTATTGATGCAACATTTAATGGTATAAATGTAATCACACTAGCTATAACCTTACCTACATAAGAACCAAATATCCAGCCTAAAGTTCCCCCTAATACGCCAAGCAATATAACTAATATCTTTTTAATAAAAGATTTACTAGATGTATCTCCTAATAATACATTTTTCATATCTGTGCTAGAAAATATTGCATTAGTAATAGTTCCTACAATCTCAGATGTATTTACTAAACTATTTCTTTTGTAACTTTTTATATCTATACTATTGTACATATTTTCATAATTTAAATTACTAGTAGGGTATCTGTAAAGTTTCATTTCTTCATCATTTCCTGTAACATTGTTATTCTTAACAAACCTTTTGTATTCATCTTTCTTACTTTCATCGCTAATTTTTAAGCAGTCTATAAAATAAGCATCAAAAACTTTCATAGTTCTTGTTATCCCTTTTACCAGTGCTTCTTCTCTACTAAGTCCATCCCATATAGCAAGTGCATATTCTACCATCCCTGATAAACCTAGTATACCGTCACTTTCTATACTTCCATCTATCTCATAATATGATAACCCTTCTATTTTTCCCTCTTTAGCTAAAGTCTTAGCTTGTGTATAACTTACATTACCTTTTTTTAACATTTCTACAGCATCTTCTATTTTTATATTTGAACTAGTTTCTTTATTAAAAACTCTTTTCTCTATATCTCTAACTGCTTCTTCATATTTATCTCGAGGGACTTCTACCTTCATTATACTTCCATCCATGTTTTTATGCCTAATTTCACCATAATTTAAACATGCATCTACACATCTTTGAGCTGTACTATTATATTTGTTTATAGCATTTAAGTGAAATATATTCTCATTTTTAGCTTCTTCATTCTTTGATTCAGACATATTTACCCTAAACCTCACTTTTGTTCAATTTTTAAGATATTGTTCTGACCCTATCTTCTTCACTTACTATATTAGTAATTTTCACCCCAAAATGTTGGTCAACAACAACAACTTTTCCATAAGCTAATACCTTTTCATTTATAAGTACCTCTACATCTTGATTTGCTAATGCATCTAATTCTATTAATGACCCTTTTCCTAGCTCGAATATATCTTTTAAAGACATTTTCGTCCTACCAATTATGACCGTTATTTCTAGGTCAACACCTAGCACTCTTTCCATATTTTTGTTAGAATCTATTAAATCTTCTGTATCGCCTAAAAGCAGTCTTGCTTCTTCTTCAGATATAAGATTATTTTGATCATTATACATACTATATCTCCTTATTTATAGAATCGTTTATTAAAACCCTTCTTTTCGCATAACCAAATATGTCCTCTTCAAATCTAATAATTACCTAGATTGTAAATTATTTGCCATACCCCACATATCATCAGCAGTCTTAATTCCTCTAGAACTCAACTGATATGCCCTTTGAGTTGTTAGCATATCAACCATTTCTTCTTGCATATTTACATTAGATAACTCAACATACCCTTGATAAATAGATGAGTTTTTCGTAATAGCTAATTGGGCGTTTTGTGCTGTAGAAAATAAATTATCTCCTATAGATATAAGATCATTAGACCCCACTGGCTTATATAAATTAATTTGTCCCACCTTATCATTATCTATATATACTTCGCCTGACTTATTTACAATCATATTTTTTAAATTTACATTGTTATATCCATATCCTTGATTAAATTGTATATCCAAAATGTTTTGATTATTATCTACTATTTTACCAGAAGAGTCTATAATAAAGCTACTATTTCTAGTATAAGCATATTCTCCATTAGATCTTATAACTCTATAAAAACCTTCTCCATCTATAGCAATATCACTTTTTGTACTTGTTTCTCTTAGAGGCCCCTGTGTGTTATCTCTAACTAATGATGTCGTCTTTACTCCCGTACCTGTTATTGCATCTTCCGAATTAGTAGGATAAGATTGTCTATCTAGTGTTTGGCTTAATAAGTCTACAAACTGCAAATCAACTTTTTTATATCCATTTGTATTTATATTGGCTATATTATTAGATATTACATCCATTTTCTCTTGATTAGCCTTCATAGCGCTTTTACTATTGTTAAATATAGTATACATGTATCCTCCTCATTATCTTACCGCACCTATTTCATTAGCTATTTTTTGCAAAGTAGAATCTATAGTTTGTATTACCTTTTGATTAGCTTCATATTCTCTTACAAAGGTCATCATATTAGCCATTTCTGATGTAATATCTATATTAGATGTTTCTATAAATCCTTGCTTTATAAGAGCACTATCTGTAGGCCTTCCATTTTCGCCAGAATACATATTATCTCCTTGCTTTTTTAAATTACTGTAGTCATCAAAATCTACTATATTAAATGAATATTTATTTACTCCATCTACAGATATTACATTATTAGGGGATACGGCCATATTACCTTGCCCTACATTGATAGGTTCTATATTACCTGTATTTAAATTACTACCTAACACATAATGACCAGTGTTAGTAGTCAAATTTCCCTGATTATCTATTCTAAAACTTCCATCCCTAGTATAAGATATATTTCCTTCGGGACTTCTAACTGAAAAAAAGCCACTTCCTTGTATACCCATATCTGCCTTTTTATTGGTTTCTTTTAATACTCCTTGAGAAAAATCAGTAACTGTTTCATCTATTGAAACACCAAAACTTAAACCACCTAATTCTGTTTTGCCTGGAACTCCATTTTTATAATTGTCGTTGTTTTGTAATAACATTTCGTCAAAACTCTTTGATAGCAATTTTTCACTTTTATATCCATATGAATTTATGTTAGCTATGTTGTTAGTAGCTACACTTTGTTTTTGCTCTAATGTAATCATAGAAGAAACTGATGTATATAGCCCTCTTATCAAAATATATTCCCCCTTCTAGTCTAAAACTTTAATCTCACTTGGGTATTTCATTCCATATGACCTTGCCTTCATTTCTATTTCTGATTTGTTCATGGAGTTCCCACCCCATATTGTGATAACTATGGTTGCTATGAGTATGCCTATCCCTATTCCTAGTGTAAATTTTTTATCGGTAAGAATGTCTATGATATTTTGTAACATTTCTTTATTAATAGCAACTCACCTCTTCCTATATTAAGCTCGTTACAAATTTCATCGTCTTTATATCCTTCATTTATAAGTTGCTTTATTTTGTCTTCTTTTTTTGTTGTAATATCTACTATGTTATTTGATAATTCAATATCCTCTTCTTCTAGTTTGTAGTTTATTATATAGTCAAAATTAGATTTATTCTTTTCGTTAATTATTAATTTTATTGAAATAATTATAATAATAAATGATGTTAAAATTAATAAAAAATTTATCATGTTAATCACCTTTATCTAGATCAATATATTTTTTCATTATAGATCTTAAGTTTGTTATAGCCTTTTGATGAAGTTGGCAGACTCTTGACTCTGATAATCCCAATACTAACCCTATCTCTTTTAAATTTAATTCTTCATAGTAATATAGTGATAATATAAGTTTATCTCTTTCTTTCAATGTATCTATTGCCTTTGATAACGTATCTAGTTTTTCTTCTTTTTCTACTATATTTATAGGTATTATAGACTCACTGTCTTTTATTTTATCTACTAATCTCTCTTCATTATCATCACTAAATGGTATATCATCTAATGAGGTAACGCTTAATAAACTTATACTGTTTTGTATATCCATAATTTCTTTTAATGGTGAACTCATGTGTGCTGCTATTTCATTCCTTTTAGGTTCTCTCATTAAGGTATTCTGTAAATAATTCACTGTTTTATTGTATATATTTATCTTTGTTAAATTGTGTTTTGATACCGGCGAATGCCTTCTTATTTCATCTAATATATATGATTTTATTTTTATTGCTGCATAAGTTGAAAACTTAGCGCCCTTTGATTTATCAAATCTATCAATAGCATCTATAAGCCCCATATATCCGCAACTAACCAAATCATCATATTCTAAACCTTTATTTGGTACAAATAATTTATATGCAATATGTTTAACAAGAGGTATATTTTCTTGTATGATTTGTTCCTTATCAGCAAAAAGCACTTCTCTTCCCCCTCTTTACTTATGAAAATAAACCTAATACTTTTTTAAATAAAGTTTTAACTTCTGTTGTTTCGGTAACTTCACCCTTTGAAATGTTTTTTGCTATAGCCATTATACATTTAGAAATTTCAATATTCGGGTAAGCAGCAAAGAATGGAATCTGCTTTTTAACACAAGAACTTACCTTTTTATCATCTAATATATAGCCCCCAAATTCTAAATTCATATTTAGAAACTTATCAACAACGGATTTTATTCTCAAATATACAGAGTTGGCTTCTTTAGCACTAGTACATCTATTTATTACAATACTTGCCTTATCCTTTATATTAAGATTGTTTGTTGCCTTTAATAGACTATAGGCATCCGTTATAGATGTAGGCTCTGGTGTAGTTATTACAAAAAATTCATTACTACAAGATATAAAGGCCAATAAACTTTTATTTATACCTGCTCCTGTGTCAATTAATAAATAGTCTATATCTGTTATTTTATCAATTTCATTTAAAAATTTTTTTCTCTGATTTTCATTAAAGTCCTCTACATGGTTAAGGGCTGATCCTCCTGGTATAAGTTTTACACCATATTTTGTCTCTATTATTATGTCTTCTATATCTATATCATTGTATACTACATCGCATATAGTTTTATTGGTGGACTCCCCCATTAGTATATCTATATTTGACATACCTATATCTGCATCTAATATAGCTACTTTTTTATTTAATTTTGATAAACATATAGCTAAGTTAACAGTAAAGTTACTTTTTCCCACACCGCCTTTTCCAGATGCAATAGTTATAATTTTAGGACGTGACTTGCCTTCTGTATTTTGTATAGCTAATTTTCTAAGGTTTTCTGCCTGATCTATCATACTTCTTCAGCTCCTAAAATTAATTTTATTAATTTTTCTTTACTTGGTTTCAATATATCATCTGGAACACTTTGTCCAAGTGTTATATAACTCAATGGCTTACTAGCGTAATTTAATATGTTTAACAATGGTCCATATGTAGTTGTTTCATCTAATTTAGTTATTATTACATTGTTAAAGTTCAAAGTTTTGTATGAATTTATAATTGCTTCTATATCTCTATCCTTTGTAGTACAACTTACTACTAAATGTATGTTTTCTGTTTTTGCATTATCTATAAATGCCCTTAATTCTGAAATTTGCATAAGGTTTTTGCAACTTCTACCTGTTGTATCGATAAGTATTACATCACAGTCTTTAAATTCATCTATAGCAGACTCCATTTCTGTTGGGCTTATCACAGTTTTAAATGGTATATTCATTATTTCTGAATATATTTTTAGCTGCTCAACAGCTCCAATTCTATATGTGTCTATGGTTATTATACCGACCTTCTTTTTCTCTACAAAAGATAGGTTTCCAGCTATCTTAGCAATAGTTGTAGTTTTACCTACCCCTGTAGGCCCTACTAATATAACTTTACCTTCCATATTTATACTAGATATATTTATACTATTTTCTAATATAGTTATTAGATTTTTACTAGTATTATTGCTTACCTTATTCATTTCCTTAATATTTATAACTAAATTATCTATTGTTTTTTTATTTACATCTATATCTTCTAAGTTCTTTATTATCTTCTCTATATTTTTATCATCTTCTTTATTAGAAACCATATTATTTATTAAGATTTTAAGTTCATCTACTTCTTTTCTAATATCCCCGTTATCCTTTTTACTGTTGTCTACTGCAACTGTAACTTCTATAGACTTTTTACCCAAAAGGCCTTTTATCCCTGGTTTTCTTATATATTTTTTGTTTATAACTACTGTGTTGTCTCCCAATTCATGTTTCATAAGAAACATAGCTTCTTCTAACGTATCAGCAACATATTTCTTTATAAACATCTATATATTCACCACGCCTTCTGCCTTTATCTTAATATCATTAGGGATTTCGTTTAGAGATAATACTGTTAAGTTAGGAAATACCATCTCTATTAATTTTCTAAACGGAGCCCTTATTTTTGGAGATACTATAATTACTGGTATGTTTTGATTAAAATAAATATTTTGTACAACATCTTGTATGCTTCTAAATATTTTATTTGTAGTTTCAGGGTCTACAGCTGGATACGTTCCATTTACAGACCTTTGTAAATTATTAGCTACCAAATTCTCTACTTCTATATCCAAAGTGGCTACTACCATAGTTTTACTTTCATCCACTAAATTAGAGCATATAGTCCTACTTAGAGATATCCTTACATACTCTGTCAATAGTTCCAAATCTTTAGTATTTCGAGATTGATCTGCTAATGTCTCTAATATAGTCACTCTATCCTTTATACATATTTTTTCTCGCAATAAATTTTGAAGTACTTTTTGAACTTCACCTAAAGTCATTAAATCTGGGATAAGTTCATCTACTACAGCATTATACTTCTCTTTTACAGCATCTAGCATATTTTTAACTTCTTGTCTTCCCAACAATTCATAGGCATTAGATTTTATAATATCTAATAAGTGAGTGATCATTATTGTCGATGGATCTACAACTGTATACCCTCTTAATTCTGCCTCTTCAAGATTAAATTTATCTATCCATATAGCGTCAAGTCCAAAAGTAGGCTCTTTTGTTTGTATTCCATCAATGTCAAACCCTTGATTCATTGGATCCATACAAAGTACCATATTAGGCATAATCTCATATCCAGAAATTATATTTCCTTTAATTTTTATGTTATATTGATTAGGATTTAGTTGTAGATTATCTCTAATTCTAATAGGTTGAACTACAATTCCTATTTCTATTGCGCATTGTCTCCTAATTGATGCTATTCTTTGTAAAAGATCTCCTCCATTAGATTCATCTGCTAGAGGTATTAACCCGTATCCTATTTCTACTTCTATAGGCTCTATTTCTACTAAAGAAGATACATCCTCCACAGTATTACTTTCTATCTCTTCTATTTCACCTTCATTAGTAATTGATCTTTCTATTTCTTCTTTTGCATCCTTGTTTAATAGGTATCCGATTAGTAAACCACCAGCCCCCAAAACGAAAAACGCTAATTTAGGCAACCCTGGTATAAATCCTAACACCAGAAGTACTACACCTGTTATAGTTATAGCCTTAGGTATGGCTGTTAACTGTTTTCCAACTAAATCACCAAAGTTCTCTTCACTTGCAACTCTAGTTACCAATATACCTGCTGACGTTGATATTAATAGAGCTGGGATTTGGCTAACCAAGCCGTCGCCTATTGTAAGTCTAATATATGTTTGGATAGATTCTCCAAAGGTCATATCTAGCATCAAAACTCCAATTATTATTCCGCCTATTACATTTATTATGGTAACTATAATACCAGCTATGGCATCTCCCTTTACAAACTTTGATGCCCCATCCATAGATCCAAAGAAATCAGCTTCTTGTTGTAATTCTTTTCTTCTTTTCTGTGCTGCTTTTTCATTTATAATTCCTGCATTTAAATCTGCATCTATACTCATTTGCTTACCAGGCATAGCATCTAATGTAAATCTAGCAGTTACTTCAGATACTCTTCCTGAACCATTAGTTATAACCATAAACTGTACAATCATTATAATGAGGAATATTATTACTCCAACTACATAATTCCCACCTACAACAAAACTACCAAATGATTCTATAACTTCTCCTGCATATCCTTGACTTAATATAAGTCTAGTAGACGATATGTTAAGACCCAATCTAAACAAAGTAGTTACTAGCAATATTGTAGGGAATATGGATAACTCTAAAACTTCTTTCGTAAATAACGTCATAAGTAATATCAAAACTGATAAACTTATATTTAGAGCTAACAGGGCATCTAGAATAAATGTTGGCAGCGGTATTATAATCATAAGAACTATACCTACTACCCCTAGTGCTACAATTATATCCAGTTTACTTTTAAAGTCTAGTTTATTCATTACTCGACCTCACCTTTTATTTTGTTTTATATCTATTTTTTATCTTATAAATTGCTACAAGTATTTCAGCAACAGCTTGATACATTTCTTCTGGAATTTCTTGATCTATTTCTACCTTTTTGTAAATTAATCTTGCCAAAGGTTTATTTTCTATTATTGGTATATCATTTTCTTTTGCTATCTCTCTTATTTTTAGTGCCACATAATCAGCTCCCTTTGCTACAACCATTGGAGCTTTGCTTTTGCCCTGTTCATATTTAATAGCTATAGCTATATGAGTTGGGTTTGTAACTATTACAGTTGCATCTGGCACTTTTTGCATCATCCTCTGAGTTGCCAACTGTCTTTGTTTTTGTTTTATCTTTCCTTTTATTTGAGGGTCTCCCTCCATTTGTTTAAACTCTTCTTTAATTTCTTGTTTCGTCATTTTTAAATCTCTTTTATGTGTATATCTTTGATAAAAATAATCTAAAAGTGCTATAAATACTAAGGCTATAGATATTTTAGATAATATAGAATATAAAATATCTTTTACTGTATATATAAGTGTAGGAATATATACATTACTTAATTTTAAAATATCTATATACTTTTCTTTTATAAATCCATATCCTATATATCCTAGAATTACTATTATTAATATATTTTTTGCCAAGTTTCCCATGGTTTTCATAGAAAACATGTTTTTAAAACCATTTATTGGGTTTATCTTTGAAAAACTAGGCTTTATACCTTCTCCTGTAAATAAAAATCCTGTCTGGGCTAAATTTGATATTATACCTATAACTAAAAACATTGCTCCTATAGGTAAAAACAATTTAAAGAAAAATATAAGAGACTGTATCATTAATCCTTGTAATGTAATATAGCTGATATTCATTTTGAAGTCTAAATTTAAATAATTTATTAAAATAGCTTTAAAGTTATCTACCAAATAGGGCGATAATATCCCTATTGAAAGAGTAAAACCTACTAGCGTTAATGCAAGGGATACTTCTTTGCTTTTTGGAATATTTCCCTTTTTCCTGGCGTCTTTTTTCTTCTTTGGAGTTGCTTCTTCTGTTTTGTCATCTTTAGACAACATATAAAATAATGGTGCTGCTCCAAATGTTCCCTCATATATATTAGGTATGTTGTTAATAAGTTCAATAATTTCTTTCACCATAAATGGAAGAGCTATCATAAAAAAGGCTAATCCTACTAATATTTTTATTGGCATACCTACTATCATTACATTTAACTGGGGTACACTTCTTGATACGAGGCCCATAATAAATTCAACTATTATAAGCGCTAATACAATTGGAACTGCTATTTTAAATCCTGTAGTAATACAATATATAAATATATCAAGTATGTACCCAATATCATTGCTTATTATTGGCTGTCCTAATGGTATTGCCTCAAAGCTGTATCTTATTCCATTTATTAAAATGTGATGACCATTTAAATTTAAAAATATTACAATAGACATCCAATACATTATATTTGATATTAATGTTGATTGAGTTTGAGTACTTGGGTCATATATGTTTGCCATAGATAATCCTAATTGTTGGTCTATTAAGCTTCCTGCAAACTTAATACTTTCAAAACATATATTAGTTACATAGCCCAACATTAATCCTGTAAGAGTTTCACATATTCCATACAATAAAAATGTTCCTTTGTTATCGATTTGACTTATAGATTGTAAGTCAATAGTCTGAGATATAACTATAGATAGAAATAGAGAAAATGATATTTTAAATATTCTAGGGGTTTCTTTAGGGTAAAGTATATTTATAGCTGTAAAAAATGCTATAGTTCTTAAAAATACTAATATCAATTTATCAACCTATTTGGTTATAGTTGTTATCATATTTATCATTTCCATTGTGAAGGTACTTAGAGTGCTTAGCATCCAACTTCCCCCTACAATAACAACTATAGCTATTCCTATAAGTTTAGGAACAAAGGTAAGTGTTTGTTCTTGTATTTGGGTAGTTGCTTGAAATATACTTATAAGAAGCCCTATTACTAAAGATACTATGAGAACAGGTGCCGAAACTAAAAGTCCTGTATATATAGCATCCTTTACAATACTCATTATCATTATCTCGCTCATGTTATTTATCTCCTATCTTAAAAACTATTTATTAAGGATTTTATTATTAAACTCCATCCATCTACCATTATGAATAAAAGCAACTTAAAAGGTAGAGATATCATTGCTGGTGGTAACATGAACATTCCCATAGACATTAATATACTCGACACAACAAGATCAATTATTATAAATGGTATATATATTAAAAAGCCTATTTCAAAAGCAGTTTTTAGTTCACTTGTAGCAAATGCAGGAGCTACTACGTATAAAGGTACATTTTCTTTTGTTACTTTTTCTTTTTCTAATTGAGAGTTATCTATAAATAACTCTAAATCTTTTTGCCTTGTCTCTTTTAACAAAAATTCTTTTATTGGCTTTTCTGATTTACTTAAAAACTCTTCCATTTTTATTTCTTTATTTAAATATGGCTGTAGTGCATCATTATTTATTTGGTTAAGCACAGGAGTCATTATAAATATAGTCAATACTATTGATAATCCTACCAATACTTGGCTAGGTATTGATTGTTGAACTCCTAGTGCTGATTTCAAAAATGAAAATGTTATAATTATTCTTACAAAGCTCGTCATCATAAAAATAATCATAGGTAAAAACATTAAGGTAGTTAGAAATAAAAATAGTTGAACCAAATCTGTATATTGAGTAGTATCAGAAAGTAGATTGCTAAATATATCCATAATTTAATCTTCCTTCTTAGTGAGTTTTATTATCTTGTCTTTATACTTATCAAAGTATTGTTGAGCTTTAACATTATTTTGATTTATATTTTCTTCAATCTTTAATATATCTTCCTTTGTTAAATCTTCTATCTTATTTATATTTGATCCAGACGATGCTAAAACGCACCCTTTATCTCCTATTTTTACAACTAATAAGTTATTATTTTTGTTTATGTTTATTACTTCTAATACTCTCATATACTTGTTTGCTTGCCCTTGAATTAAAGTTCTTTGACTTAATTTTAAAGATATAGCTATTAAAATTATAACTATAGGAATAAATGCAATAACTTTAATAATATATAGTATCATTTCACTATTTTCCCTTCATGAATTACTGTACAATTAAGTTTACAAAGTAAATATCATATATGCCTTCATTATCTATCTTATTTTTCAAAATTCTCATTATATCTTTTTTTACATTTTCCATGTTATCAGCGGAAAAATCGTCAGCTTTTTTCGACATTAAATAGTTTATAATACTGTCTCTAATTTGTGGTACATAGTCATTTATATTTTCTATTTCTTTATCATATGATATTGCTATATTAGTTTTTATATATCTACTTTTTTCTTCATCTGATAACTTTACTAATATTTCATCTAGTTCTAAATTAACAGTTTCGGGTTTCTTCTCACTACTTAACTTAGGTATACTAGATCCACCCATCATTTTAGTCGCAACAATATAACTAACCCCTATTATAGTTGCCAAAAACAATACTATTACAACTATCTTGATAATATTACTACTCTTTTTATCTTTGTCTTGTTCTTTTTTTTCTTTAGCCATAATCTAAACCTCCTACTCAGTAGTTATAACTATATCTACTCTTCTATTTTTTGCTCTGTTTTCAGGCGTATTATTGTCTACTAAAGGTTTATATTCACCATATCCTGTAGCTGAAAACTGAGTAGGGCTCATTCCCTTTTGTTCAACAAAAAATCTAACTACACTTACTGCTCTTTGGGTTGATAATTCCCAGTTTGATCCATACTTAGATGATTTAATAGGAATGTTGTCAGTATGCCCTTCTATAACTATATGGCTTGGTATTTTAGTTAGAATACCTGCTAACTCCTGTAATACTGGTCTACTATCACTCTTTAATTCTCCACTTCCTAGATCAAAGAATATATTTTCATTTAATCCTAGAATTATACCTCTTTCATCTTCTCTTATCGTTAATGATTTTTCTAGATTTCCCTCATCTATAGTAGCTATTATTTCCTTTTTAATCTCTTCTGTTGTTTTATCCTGGTTTGATATATCCTCTATTATAGAAGGATCTTTATCTCCCGTTTTGTTACTTGTTCCTCCACCCATTACACCTTCTCCTGTTAACTGTCCCTGCATTGCACTAGCTATACCCTTTAGTTTTGCAGCATCAGTACTAGATATTGAATATAACAATACGAAGAATGTAAGTAATAAAGTTATTGTATCTGCGTATGTAGCAAGCCAAGCTTCTGAATTAGAATCTTCTTTACTTGCCCTTTTTTTACGTGGCATCCGCAGTCACCCCTTCGGTATCACTAGATAACACTTTATAATATTTCGCCTTCTCCTTAGGAGTTAAAAATGCTGTTAGCTTTTCTTCTATAATTTTTGTGCTTTCTCCAAACTGTAAGCTTAATATACCTTCTATCATCATTTCTCTAGCAGCTACTTCTTGTTCTGATTTTATTGATAAGTTAGATGCAATAGGAATACAAAATATATTAGCAAGTAATGATCCATAAAATGTAGTTATTAATGCTACTGCCATACCAGAAGCTATTTTTTCAGCACTTCCCATGTCTGCTAGCATTTGTACAAGTCCTATTAATGTTCCTATCATTCCAAATGCTGGTGCATATGCACCCCATAGCTTATATATTTTTGCTCCATTTTCATGTCTTCTTTCCATTTGTGATATATCAGACTCTAATATTTCCTTCAATATATCTTCTTGTATCCCATCAATTGCCATTTCAAGACCTTTTTTCAAAAATGAATCTTCTATTTGAGAAACTTTTTCTTCTATAGATAACAATCCTTCTTTTCTAGCTTTTCTAGATAATTCCTTAAACTGATCTATTAAATCAACTTTGGATATATTGTTAGTTTTAAATGCTGCTAATGTTATCCTTGGCAATTCTTTTATATCATCAGCAGAAAATGTTATTAAAACAGCAGCCAAAGACCCTCCTACTGTTATAAAAACAGATGGCAAATCCCATAAAACGGCTATTCCTGCACTTCCTAAACTGGCTCCATAAACAACCAATCCCACCGCTAAAATTAAGCCTACAGGAGTCATAATGTCTTGTTTTTTCATATACTTCCTCCCTATGTCTCCACTATAAATATCTTCTTTTTATAATTCATTACTTTGTCTACAACTTCATCTACAGATTCTTTTACAAGATACTTTTTACCATTTGTAAGTAGTATTTTTGTATCTGGTACAGCTTCTATTGTTTCTATTAGGTCAGAGTTTAAAATATAATTTTTGTTGCTTAAATCCGTTAACTCTATCATTTTATATACCTACTACCTTTTTAAGTTTATTATTTCTTGTAGTAGTTCATCACTTGTAGTTATCATCTTCCCTGCTGCTTGGAATGCTCTTGTTGTAACTATCATTTCTGTAAATTCCTCTGATAAATCTACATTAGACATTTCTACTGCCCCTTGGATTATAGATCCATTACCCTCAACTGGAATTCCCGAGTTAGCTGATGTAGAATATAAATTTCCAGCTAATGCCTCTAATCCTTCTGGATTTTGGAATGTATACACTTGTATTTTTGATAAGTTCTCCTTTGTTCCATCATCTAGTGAAATACTTACTTGTCCATCTTTTGAAATATTATATGCCACAACATTCTTGGCATTAGGATCTCCTTGCGGATATGCCTTTGGTATTTCTATTGGGTTATTATCTGAACTTAATAGTAGATATCCATCACCATTTGTTAAGTTACCATTAGTATCTAAACTGAAAGAACCATCTCTTGTATATACAACTTGTCCGTCTCTGCTTACAGGAAAGAAGCCATCTCCATCTATAGCTACATCCGACGGTCTACCTGTTGGTTGCAAAGAGCCTTGACTCATGCTTTTGTATATACCATTTACCTTGACACCTATTCCAACTTGCCCTGGATTAGTACCCCCTGATCCTTCTGATGGAGCACCTGCAAATATCATATTTTGATAAAGAGTATCTGAAAATCTTGTAGTAGATTTTTTGAATGAAGTAGTTCCTACGTTTGCTACGTTATTTCCTATAACATCCATTTTAGTTTGGTTTGCTTTCATTCCGCTTATTCCTGAGTACATTGACTTTAACATGTTTTTTCCCCCTATTATTTTATATTTCCTTCTATATCACTTTCACTTATTTTTAATAAAGTGTCATATCTAAAAGACTCTATTTTATCAGTTCCATCTAATTTAATATCCATGTAGACTACTCCATCTTTTATATGGGCACTTTTTACTATTCCTTTATAATTTTCTTTGTTCTCATCTACTTCTGATACCTCTACATGTTTTCCTATTAAAGCTGAAGAAGTACTCATAGCTGAGTTTATAAGAATTCCATTATTTAATTCTGAAAGATATTTAATACCATCGTTTAATGACATTGTCTGCTCTAACATAGAAAATTGAGATAGCTGAGTTACATACTGCGTTGGATCTTGAGGATTCATCGGGTCTTGAAATTTCATTTGAGCAACTAATAATTCTAAAAATAAGTCTTTATTATTTTCTTTACCTTTTTCAATCATTGGTGTTCCATTTTCGGTTTTGTCATAGGTAACTTTGGCTGATGTATTTATACTGGTCATATAACCACTCCTTATTTTAAGCTAATAAATTCAGGTTATCTTCTTTATTAATTTCTTTTATTTCTTCATCATCTATATTTAAATTTCTTTTATTATTTTTGTTGTTTTGGTCTTTTTGATTTTGATTACTAGAAAAATTCTTTTCAAAATTCTCATTTGTGTATGTATTTTCTATTTCCATATTAATAACTATATTTTTTATATTTATATTCGCATTTTCCAGATGCCCTTTTATGTCTGATATACTTTTATTCACCAAATCAAGAGCTTCTTTTGAGTGGACCGTTAATATAGCTTTCATCTCATTATTTTCTTTCAAAAGTTGTATATTCATTTGACCTAATTCTTTAGGCCTCAAATTTACAGTTAAATCCTGTATATTATTTAAATCCATGTACTTTATATTTTTTACAGTATCATAATATATGTTAGATTCCATCTTTTTATATGATATTTGCTCTGTAGGTGTTGAACTTATAGTATTATTAATTGTTTTATTGTTAGTATTAAAATTTGCTTTTCCAAGGTCATTATTGGCTATCTCTTTTAACATATCTAATTCTTTATTTGAAGTATCCTTCTTTACTTCTAGAATAGATTTGTTTATATTGAATATATCTACTTCATCTAATGATTTGTCTTCATTTGATGAGTAATTATATATTATTTTGTTTAACTCGCTTTTTAATTCTTTTACAGTATAATTGAATACATCTGTTTTATTATCTAGAGATTCACTATCTAAATCGTCTATACTTTTTATTAAGTGCGAAATTAAATTTACTTTTTCATCGGTGTTATTAGATTTATTCAAATTTTCAACAATCTCATTTATTGAATTATGCTTGTTATCTGATGAATTTTCATTATTGCATATTATTTGATTTAATAAGTTTAATGCTTTACTTATTTCTTCTTCATTTATAGGTTTATCATCTTTATTTGTTAAAATTACTTCTTCTTGATTATCAGCCTTATTTATAAAGATTGCTTCTTCTAAATCATTAGTTTTATTATCTAAGCTATTTAATATAAAATTATCAAAACTAATATTTGTTTTATTTGATAATGATTCAATATTTGTATTTCCTATAATATTATTTAAAAAATTAACATCTATATTGATTTGCATAATATCAATCCCCATCTAACTGACCTGTTGTTTTCTTGCAAAACTTATAATCGCAAATTCATCATTTATAATTTGTTCTTTCATATCTTCTTCTTTTAAAAATTCTTTGTGTTTTTGATCTTTTAATTTTTCTAATGATTTTCTATCTACTTGTTTATTTATAAGTTCAGATTTTAGGTTTTCTAGTTCTTCACAAGCCTTACTTAATTCTGATGAAATATCTCTTATCGTGTTGTTTAGTGCACCTAAGTAATTTATTGTTATTTTCTGATTTACTATATTTCCTGATATACCTTGTCTTGAGTATCTATCGTAATCACTTTTTAATGTTTTAAGCTGGTTTTCTATTTTTATTTTTCTTGATTGAATTTCAGAAAATTTAATCTTAACTTCTTCTTCATCTCTTACCCTTATATCCAATACTTTTTGAAGTCTAAATTTAAAATTTTTACTCATAAGTCATCCCTAACTAAATATATTTTTTAATTCTTCTACACTTTCCTCAAAGGAACTTATATCATTTACCCCTTGTTTTAAGAAATCAACTATACTATCTTGATACTCTATAGCCATATCTATGTTTTTATTAGATCCTTTTGTATATGCTCCTATGCTTATCAAATCTTCTGCTTCTTTATATTCTGCTAACATATCCCTTGCCCTAGAAGCTACCATTTTGTGTTCATCTTCAGCTATTTCATTCATAAGTCTACTGACACTGTTTAGTACATCTATTGCTGGATAATGGTTCTTGTGAGCTAAAGCTCTTGATAAAACTATATGGCCATCTAATATCCCTCTAGTTGTATCTGCTATAGGTTCATTAAAGTCGTCTCCATCAACTAAAACTGTATAAAAAGCTGTTATTGATCCTTTATTAGATGTACCTGTTCTTTCCATAAGTTTTGGAAGCATAGCAAATACAGATGGTGTGTACCCTTTTTGTGCAGGTGGCTCTCCTATAGCTATACCTACTTCTCTTTGAGCCATTGCAAATCTTGTAACAGAGTCCATCATCATAATTACCTTTTTCCCTTGATCTCTAAAATACTCAGCTATTGCTGTTGCTGTAAGAGCTCCCTTTAACCTTATAAGAGGAGATTTATCTGATGTTACACATACTACGACTGACTTTTTCATTCCCTCTTCTCCCAGATCTCTTTCTATAAAATCTAGGACTTCTCTTCCTCTTTCACCTATTAGTGCTATTACATTTATATCTGCCTTAGCATTTCTTGCTATCATACCTAGGGTTGTACTTTTCCCAACCCCACTACCTGCAAATATGCCTATTCTTTGTCCTTCTCCACAAGTCATAAAGCCATCTATTGCCCTTACACCCGTATGCATTATATTCTTTATTCTTTTTCTTTTCATAGGATCTGGAGGTTCATTGTTCAAACTATATCTTTCTCCAAATAATATACTTGTTCCATCTATTGGATTTCCTATTCCATCTAATACTTTGCCTAATAGATCGTCACTACATCTTACACTTAATGGTATTCCCTTTGATATAACTCTACATCCTGGAGATATCCCCACCAAATCTCCTAATGGCATTAGTATTACTTCGTCATCTTTAAATCCAACGACTTCACAATCAATAGGACTGTTCATTTGGTTGTATACAACACATAACTCTCCAACGAAGGCCTTTATCCCTTCTACTTCCATGGTAAGTCCTATTATTTTTTTTACTATACCTTCAGATATAGTAAAATCTATATTATTTATTTTCTGTGATATTTTTTCAAAATCTATAGATATACTCATATTTTATTCTCCAAGTAACTCATCTCTTAATCTTTCAAAGCCACATTCTATTCCTATAGTTACTTTTCCATTATCTTTTTGTATAACAGCATTTCCTATGTCTATACTATCGTCTACTATCACAAATATATCTGAATTTATTGCTATTGTACTTTTCCAATTATCAATTTGATATTCAATACTCTCTTTGTATATAGAATTGCATTTAATTATAAATGTTTTACTTCTTTTATGTTCCTCGATTGTTTGTTTTAATAAGTTATTCATAGAGTCTTCATCTTTGAAGTGCTCTCTAAGCACAGATGAAGCAATATCTAATGCTATTCTTACTATATTTTTACTTTGTTCTTCCATATAATTAGCTACTTCTTTGTTTGCTTGAAATAATATATAGTCGGCTTGCTCTCTTATTGTTTTTGCTTCTTCTCTTGCCCTATCTATGTGTTCTTCGTAGGCTTCTTTATAACCATCTTCATATCCATTTTTTGTTCCTTGATTGTATCCTTCTATATAGCCCTTTTTTTCACTTTCTTGTATTCTTTCTTCAACATTGCTTAATATTTGTTCTTTCTTTTGCTCAGCCTCAGCAATAGCATTTTTAATTATATTTTCTGCCTCTATATTTGCATTATTTATAACTTCTATTTGTATGTCTGCAATTTCTTCTTGTTTTTTTGTATCTTCAGTGTTGTTTTCTAATATTTTCAAACTAACACTACCTTTATATATAGCTTTATCGCTTTTGATAACACTACATGATAAACTCATCTTCAGCGCTCCTTGTTATAGTTATTACTCCTTCTTCCTCTAGCTTTCTTATTACATTAACTATATTTTGTTGAGCTTCTTCTACTTGAGATATCTTTATTGGTCCTAATAGATCAATTTCTTCTTGTAATGCTTCAGCTGCTCTTCTAGATTGATTTCTATAAATAACTTCTGCAACTTGTACCCCTGCAGCTTTAAGAGCAAATGCAAGATCTTTTACGTTTACTTCTTTTAAGATTTTTTGTATCGATAAGTTATCAAGTTTAACAATATCTTCAAATACAAACATATTAGCTTTTATTTGATCTGCAAGTGTAAAGTCTCTTTCCTCTATACTAGTTATGATGCTCTTTTCAGTTTTTCTATCAACATTTACTAATATATCTACTAATGTATCTACTCCACCAGATGTTTCCATGTCTATCTTATCTGTCATGTCTATTTTCTTTTCTAGCGCTGCATCTATTGTTTTTATAACCGCTGGCGAAAGATTTGATATACTACCTATTTTTAGTGCGACTTCATGTTGTAATTTTTCAGGTAATTCAATTAATACTTGAGCAGCTTTTTCTGGTTGTATGTTAGCGAGTATAATAGCCATAGTTTGAGGGCTTTCATCATGTATTGCATGTAATATATGTTCTACATCTGCCTTTCTTGCTGACATAAAAGGCTTCGAATGTGCCTCGTATCTTATACCTTCTAATAGTTTGTTAGCCTTACTACTTCCTAATGCTCCACTTAATAGAGACGTCGCATACCCTATACCACCTTCAATTACATAGTCCTTAGCTTTGTTTATTTCTATAAATTCTTGAAGAATCTCTCTTCTTTCCCTTGATGAAATAAACCCTATATTTGCTATTTCTACACCTATTCTCTGTATCTGAGTTTCAGGTAGATCTTTTATTATAACTGAGGCTACTTCAGGTCCAAGTGTCATTAATAAAACAGCGGCTTTTTTTGACCCCAAAACTTTCTTATTGTTATTTAAATCTCCTAAGTCAAAAGCATTAGCAGTTTTAGTCTCTAGATTCATTAAATTATCACTCCTAATCACTTAACCATTTCTTTATTATTTCTGTTACTTGATCTGGTTTTTCTGTTGCATATATCTTAACTTCTTCTTCTAAAGTAAGCTCTTCATCATCTGCATCTATAAACTGTAATTTCTTTTCTTCTAATTCTTCTAGTTTTGCATTTATTAAGTCCATATTAGCTTGATCATCTTCTTCAAACTTAGATTTTCTTCTTTTACTAATAAACAATACTGCCCCTAGTATTATAATTAATACTGATGTAGCTATAATTACATAAGTCCCTATTTTAAATAATTTATCCATCTGTGCCTCTTTTTCCATTGCCTGTAATTCTTTTTCTCTTTCAGCTTTGGCCGCTGGATCAAATTCCATTGATACTACAGATATACTATCTCCTCTAGCAGTGTTCATACCTATAGCATTTGATACTAGGTCCTCAACATTCCTTGTAATTGGAGCACCTAAGTCACCATCTATTGCTACAGATGCTGTTATTCTTCTTACCTCTCCTGGAGCACTAATTATATTTGTCTCTGTTTTTCCTACTTCGTACTCTATTGTCTCTTCTTTACTTTGGTTTTTGCCTGCCCCATTATTTGCTGTATTGCTCATATTATTATCTACTAGCGATCCTCCATTAGAGTTATCTGTAGATGTATTTTCAGAACGTGTCTCTTTTTTGATAACCTTTTCTGGATCTATTTTTATTTGTGTTGTTTCTGTAGTGTCAAAATTAAGGTCTGTATTAACAGTTACTTTTACCTTTCCAGCGCCAAACATAGGCTCCAACATATCTACTATAGATTTTTTTAGCTGAGTATTTAGTTTAGATTCGGCTTGTTTTGTTTCATCTAAATTAGCTACATTTTGAGAATTATTTTGTTTATCTTCATCAAATATTCCCTCAGATAAAAGCCTCATATTTTGATCTACTACTTCTACGTTTTCCTTAGGTATGTCGTTTGTACTTCCAGATATCAGAGATACTATTGATTTAACCTGCGAGTTGGTTAAATTAGTTCCTGGTTTTAGTGTTATGTATACTGCTGCTTTTCCAGGTGTCGATTCCTTTACAAATACAGATTTCTCACCTTGGGTTATATGTACTCTAGCATTTTCTACTTGGGAAAAGCTTTTTATTGTCTTTTCAATTTCTCCTTGAATCATTCTTTGTTTCTTGATTTCAAATTCTTCATCTGTTAAACCTATAGAAGATCCTTCATCCATTAGTTCAAATCCTTTTGAACCGTTAGTTATAGTTGGTGAAAGTTCTAGTCTTAACTTATCTACCTCTTGTTTTGGTACATATATTGTATTGCCTTCTATTTTTGTATCTACTTTTCTAGATTCTAGTTCCTGTGATATACTTGCTGCATCCTTAGGGTCTAGGTTTGAAAATAAAACATCATACTTACTTTTCTGAACATACGTCGCTGTAAATATAGTGGCAAGTATAACAGCTATTGCTCCTACTCCAATTGCTATTTTTTTAGCATTGCTTAATGACTTGAGTTTTTCAACACTATTAAGCAAGAAAATTTTGACTTTTTCAATTATATTTTGTTGTTCCATTTATTTACTCCTTGCTTAAAAGACTATATTTGCACCTTGTTTATTTCTTGATATGCTTCAACAAACTTGTTTCTTACTTCAAGAAGTAATTGCATAGACATTTGTGCTTCTTGTGCTGATAGCATAACATCATGCATTGCTACGTTTTCTCCTTTTATAAAGCTTTGAACCATATTATCTGAATTTACTTGGGCCCCATTTACATTATTTATAGCTTGTTTAAATATATCCGAAAAATTTGAGTTTGATTGTTCTGTTACCTTATTGTCATTATTTATTAGCTTACTACTAATTTGAGCTACTTCAGTTATCTTCATTCCCTACCCCTACCTTCCGATTTCTAAAGCCTTAGATATCATATTTTTTTGAGCATTTAATGTATCTACATTAGATTCATAAGCTCTTGATGCAGCCATTAAATCTGACATTTCTACTAATATATCTACATTTGGATATTCTACATATCCTTTTTCATTTGCATCTGGATGTGATGGGTCATACACTTGCTTTAATGGTGATTTATCATCTTCTATAGCCGCAGCCTTTACCCCTAACATCCCTACTTTTTCATCAAAGTTTTCTTCAAATACTGCAACTTTACGTCTATATGCCTCTCCATTAGCTCCCCTTGTAGTACTCATATTGGCTATATTTGAAGATATTGTATCTATTCTAAGCCTTTCTGATGATAACCCACTTGTACTTATTCTCATCCCACTAAAAACACTCATTTAATTACCTCCCAGATATAACACTCTTTGTTATTGATATCTTACTGTTCGCTAAAGTTACTAATGCATTATATTGAAGACTTGTAGCTGCTTGATTTACCTTTTCTGTTTCCAAATCAACATTATTTCCATCTACTCTCATACTTGTTGAATTATCTACCTTTTCTTCTATTTTAGGTGTTGCACTATTTAATGTTTCTTCGAAACTTACATACCTTCTTTTGTAACCAGGTGTATTTATGTTTGCTATATTATGAGCTATAGCTTTGCTCCTTAAATCTGTAGCGCCTAGTCCTATTTTAATTAAATCGTATGTATTCATGACTACCTCCTTATATAAAAAAAACTACTCCGAAGGAATAGTTAAATACGAACGCACTTAAATAAAGATACATAAGTGATGTAAATTCTGCTCGGATGCAACTGGCTGACATAGTTATAATAACCGTAGTCCCTATAGCTTTGTGTCCCTAGATTTCTCTAGGTTTACCTATTTAATTTTTTAATTGTACAATTTTTTTACATTTTTTTACAAATAAGCACATTTTCTGACAATCTTATTTCTAATATATTAAATTATATACTATTTTTACCTTTTTTACTATGTATTAAGGTAAATTGTGACAAAATTTTCCATTTTATATGTACTAAAAAAGCTACTCAGAACGAGTAGCTTTAAACTCATTCGCAACTGGCTGACATAGTTTTACAACCTTAGTCCCTATAGTTTTGCGTCACTAGATTTCTCTAGGTTTGCCTATGTAATTTTTGTGTAAATATATTATAAATCCATTATACGTAATTTTTACAAATTTTAATAGGGTTTTTTAAAATTTTACATAAATTTCTTTTTTTCTGCAATAAAGTAAATTTAACAACTATAATAATTCTAACTAAATTGTATTTTAAATTTGATTTTTATATAAAAAAAGCATGCGCATGAATTTAAATTAGTTCATACTCATGCTCTTATTTTAAACTACTTAAGAATATCAATAACAATATCACT
Organism: Sporacetigenium sp. TC11; assembly: GCF_058146105.1. Taxonomy (NCBI): domain Bacteria; kingdom Bacillati; phylum Bacillota; class Clostridia; order Peptostreptococcales; family Tepidibacteraceae; genus Sporacetigenium; species Sporacetigenium sp. TC11. The sequence goes on from NZ_JBYVNY010000009.1 coordinate 130,027, forward strand.
AATGATATTATTTTGAGAATTCATATATTTATATGGGTTTGTCAAAACAATTTCTTTTGTATATTTGATAATATCTAAATAATCTTTTGTATAGCTTTCTTTGTTTTTAATTTTAGATTTAACTCCTTCTATCATTTGCTCTAGTACAATTAAGTTGGATTTAGATTCAGATAATTTAGTTTTTATACTGGTTATTTCCCTCAAAGTATTATTTATAATATCGATAGTTTTATAATCAGCAGTATCTTTATCTAAGTATATATAATCTGTTTTATTTTCTTTATGTTCTCTATCATCGTCACCTTGAAAATCTTTTTTTATATCATCTATTTGCTTAACAAAGTCTTTAATTGCATTTTTATACTTAGAATTTTCTTTGCTTTCATTATTTATTGCTTGCATATAAACTTTTTTAGCTTGTTCAAGAGAATTTTCTATTTGACTTATCTTTAGTTCTTCAGATTGAATTAAAGATATTTTTTCTTGAATATTTCTCTGTTGATAATCCATACTATTGACTTGTATTCTAATATCGTTATACACACCGAGATTTATATTACTATTTTTATCTTTTTTTATATCCTTTTCATTATCTGTTTTTTTGTCCCCTGTCTCTAGCTTATTATCTTTATAATGTGATAGATTTGTTTCATATATTTTCAGATCGGATTTATTGTTTATTATCATATCAATAACTCCTCAATTATATTATATTTATGATAAAAATAAAGAGTAAAGCCAACGCTTTACTCTCTATATCTAATTAATTATCTTAATAACTGCATTACACCTTCTGGTTGTTGCTTAGCTTGCCCTATCATAGCTTGTGCTGCTTGATTTAATAAGTTTAATTTAGATAAGTTGACCATTTCTTTAGCTACATCTACATCTCTTATTCTTGATTCTGCTGCAGTTAAGTTTTCAGATGAAGTTGTTAAGTTAGAAGAAGTTGCTTCTAATCTATTTTGAGTAGCTCCTAAGCTTGCTCTGTTAGTACTTATGCTTTCTAAAATAACATCTACTGCATCTTGTGATGCTTGTGCAGTTGTAGTATCAGTTACTAATAAGTTTTGAACTCCTGCTGCTGCAGTCTCTAAATCAAACAAAGCTACAGTTCTTGTTTCAGCATTAGCTCCTGCTTGTATAGTTATTGAAGCATTAGTTCCATCTAAAAGAGCTTTTTCATTGAACTTAGTTTCTACTCCTATTTGTAATATTTCTTCACCTAACGCCTTTAATTCTGTTGCTATTTTAGTTTGGTCTGCTCCTGTTAATGTTCCATTTGCACCTTGTACTGTTAACTCTCTCATTCTTTGAGCTATGTTTCCAGCTTCTTCTAAAGCACCTTCTGCAGTTTGTACTAAAGATATACCATCTTGAGTATTTCTATTAGCTTGTTCCATACCTCTTATTTGCGATCTCATTTTTTCAGAGATTGCTAATCCTGCAGCGTCATCTCCAGCTTTAGTTATTCTAAGACCTGAAGATAATTTTTCCATAGAATTTCCTGATAATGCAGTGTTTTTAGTCATTTGGCTATGAGCTATCATAGCGTTCATATTAGTGTTTACTCTCATTTTTTGCACTCTCCTTAGTTTTTAATCGACATCCTTGTCTTATTTATAGATACTTGGCTCAAGTATCCTACATTATATATATCGGTAAGTTTCTTAAAAACTTTACACCTTTTTATTAAAAATATTTAATTTTTCTTTGCTTAAATTTGCATAAGTGTTATTAGCTTGTTTTGATATTCTATATTCCATAAGTTCATTCTTAGCCTCATGAACCTTGATATTAAATAAGTTTGATATTTCTTTTTCTATTTCTAATAAACCTTCTTTAATAGCTTTTTCTCTAAAAATGTTTATATCATATATATCTTTTAGAATATCTTCTCTTTTTTCTAAATTTTCATCTATAATATCTAATTTTTCATTTTTTAAGCTTTCCAGTAATTCTAGTGATATTTCTTTGTACAAATTGACTTTATTATTCATAATATCACCTACATCTGAGTTTGCTGTGATAAGTAACTCATCTGCGAATTAAATTTATTCATAGATGATTCTAATTTTGCAAACTTTTTATACAATTGCGTTTCTCTATCATCCATTTTTCTTTGCAAGGTCTTTATCACTTCTTCTTGTTTTCTTAATTGCTCCGAATATAAGTTCTTTAAAGAAGCAGCAGACTTATCCATACCAGCTTTTTTAACAAATATTGATGTTGAGCTTCCTGCATAATCATATACTACCTTTTTCATTTTCTCAAATACACCATTGTTACTATCTGTTAGAGCACTATAAACTTTGTCTCCACTTTCCCTTAATGCCTTTTCAAATTTTTCTGTATCTAATTTTATTTGACCTTGTTTATTATAGTCATCAGGAGATGTTATTCCCATTTCAGCTAAGGTGATTCCTGTATTTTGTAATGGACCAAAAACTGCTTCTTTTATACCATCCATAAACATTCTTAGTTCTTTATCATTCCTAAGAATACCTTGTTTAGACTTTTCTTCCCAATTTTTTATTTCATCCTCTTCCATTTCTTTTCTTTGAACATCTGTTAATGGGGGATAATCTGAGCTTTTCTTTTCTGTTACTAAGTCATATATTTTTTCTACTATCTTGTTATAGTCATCTATAAATGTTTTTACTTTATCAACTGTATTTTGAGCACTTACTTCTGACGTTAATATCGATTCTCCTAAACCATTTACGTTATATGCAATATTATCTATTGAGAATGAATTAGTTTCATTAGTTATTGTTTTTATAGTATTATTTAGACCATCATTTGACATTACTAAAACTTCTGAATTTGAACCTGATTTTTGTGTACTATCTATTCCTAAAAACAATAAATCATCCGACGGCGTTCCATCTATCCCTACAACTTGAATAGTACTAGTAATTCCTGTTTTTGTTCCTTGTAAAATAAATTCCCCCGTCATTTCACTAAATGATGCTTTTACTGAACCCGATGTACTATTATTTATCTTCGTTATTAAAGAATCTATTGTATCATTTGTATCTATAGTTATATCATTTGAGTATGTATTGTTTCCTAAACTTATTTTGAAAGTAGAAGCTACTCCAAGACCTAAATCCGCAAGAGTAGATGTTTTAGTTATTGCCTGCCCATTAGTTGCTTGTGAAACGCTTACCTTTGGAGGTTGTGCTAATTCATTAACTTTGAATTTATAGTTTATTTCATTAGCCCCTGCAACTGATGTTGCAGTTATTACGCTTGAGTTTGAGCTATTTATCTTAGTTGTTGAATAAGCTTTGCTGCTTAATATATAATCCTTTGATGTTGCCGAAAAATATTTATCATATAATCCCTTAACATCTTTAGTAACATTTCTATATATTTCTTGTTGCCACTTTATTATTTGTTCTTTTTGTTTTGCTTTATCTACCTTTGATTGTTCTCCAGTAAGCATTCCTTTTATCATGTTATCCGTATCCATACCTGTTGCTAATCCCGGTATTCTAATAGAACTAACACCTGACATCTAATCCCCCCTACTTCCCAGATTTTAATTTTTTATCTACTTCATGCCATATATCTCTGACTTCTTCAATAAGAGGTAATATGTTGTCTATTATTGCTATATCTTTTTTCATATTTGCCTTTACCAATTCACCTTTTATGAAATCATATATATTATACATATCCTCCATGTATGTTCCTACACTTTTATCCATAGTTACCATTAATTCGGTAAATATATCTTGAACTCTTATTAATTCTGTATGTGCTTTTGGTATATTTTTATCTATTATTGCAAGCCTTGCTATTTTAGTGTGTTTAACTGCTCCATCAACTAACATAAGTAAGAGTTGTTCCTTTGATGACATTTTTATTGAGTTTTGTTTGTATGTATTATATGGATTTGCTCCGTACATTTATTTCCCCCCAATCTTATATTTACTTGTTAAATAAATCTAAGATATCTATGTTTTTATTAATAGCTTCTTTATTTTCTTCTTTTACTTTTTCATATACTTCTTTTCTAAGTATAGTTATATCCTTTGGCGCTGATATAGCTATTTTTACACTTCCATCTTCAATTTTATTTATACTTATTTCTATATCATCACCTATTAATATTGATTCGCCTTTTTTTCTAGTTACTACTAGCATTATTTTTCACTCCTTAACAATGGTGTTTTTACTTCATATTTTTCATTTTGTAATATTTTTTGCTTTCCTAAACCATTGTTTACATTTATTATTAATGGAGCTTTCATATTTACTGTAGTTTTTTCTAATGTTTGTCCTAATGTTAGTATATTAAGAACCATTACATCTTTTGGCGAATTTATATTTAGTTCTTTTATAACATTATCACTTAAATTTATTTCATATTTATCATCTATATCGAAAGGAGATATTACTACAAATCCTAGTCCTTTTTCCTTTGTTGAATTTAGTTCCTTAAATATTGGATTGGATTGCAAATCTTTTAGTTCATATTCTTTTATATCTTCAAATCCAAGTATTCCCTTTTCAAAAGTAATTTTCATATTTTGTACCTACCTTAAGAAATCTAGTAAAGTTGGCTGTATTATTTTTGCACCTGCTTGAAGAGATGCTGAGTAAGTCATTTGGGCTTGAGTTAACTCTATATATTTTTGCATAATATCAACATCTTGTTTTTGAGATAATTCACCCTTCATAGTCAGTATATTTTCTTCATTTTTTTCTCTCATTACATCAATAGTACTTGTTTTAGCTCCTGTAACTGCTCTAGCATCTACTATATCTGATATGAAAGAATCCATATTTGCTATTAGTTTTCTTAGTTTTTCTTGATCACCATCAACAAAAGCTTTTGATATATCATTTAATGAATTTATATTTACTTGTCCATTAAAATCTTTAAAATTTACATTGTAATTTATACTTATACCTGGAGATAATTCGACTTCCATTTCTTCATCTAATTTTGATGGATCACTATGTTTTGAATTTATTTGTATAGTAACAGAGCCATCACTGTTTTCTATTGTTTCAAAAGGCTTTTCGTCTGTAATGGTTCCTCCAAATATATGTTTTCCTCCATAAGAAAGATTTAAAACTTGTCCAGCTTCCTTTATAAGTTCATTTACTTTTTTCTCTATGGATTTTACCTCGTCTGGTCCATTAGTTCCAGTAGCTGCCTGCGATAAAGCTTCTTTTAGTTCCATAGATATACTTCCTAATTCATTTAACGCACTATCTGTAGATTCTAAAAAACCTTTAATTTCATCACAGTTATAATTGTATTTATCCATTCCTTCTATTTCACTTTGAAGGTTAATTATTTTTACAGCTTTAAATGGATCATCTGATAATCGGTTTATCTGCTTACTTGTATCCATTTGAAGATTTAATTTATCTAATCTTTGTAAGTTAGTTTGTAAGTTATTAAGATGGCTATTTGCCATCATCGAATTAGTTACTCTCATTAAGACGCCCCCATTATTTTTATCTTATTAACCCGTTAACTACTATATCTAATAAAGAATCTACGGTAGACAATACTTTTGCATTTGCACCATAAGAGTGTTGTAATTGTATAAGATTCACCATTTCTTCATCTAGAGAAACTCCTGTTACACTAGTTCTAGATGCATCTATATTATTAATTAAATTTCTTTGATTTTGTTCATTTCTTATAGCTTCCTTCGATTTAAGTCCTATATCTTCTAATATATTATTATACATACTTCTTACTGATTTATCTAAAGTTCCATCTCCATCTAGATCTATTTTTTCATCTTTTGAATTTGCTATTAGATTTGCCTTGTTAGATGTTATATTTAACTTAGTAGCATCTAATTCTAAGTCTTCATGTACTTTTATTAATGGTTTTGCATTTGAGTCAAATACAAAAAATTCACTCCCATAAATGTTATTTACTTTTTCAGTCATTGTTTGTGCAAAACTTTTTAATTCTTCTTTTATATTGTTTATATCTTGCTTTATTTCTTTGTATCCCTGTAATTCCCCTGATAGGGTTTTGCTTGGGACATCCATAGCAGCATTTATTTGTTTTTTAACTTCTTCTCTTAATTTCATTAAATCTATTTTTCCATTTGAATCTTTGCTTAAGTTAACTGCATCTTCTAACATCTTTTGATTATCGGTGTCTTGGATATTTAATTTGAAACTTAAATCATCTAACAATTTATCTTTTTTATCTAGATAATCATTAGGAGTTTTACCTGCTCCTTCAACTATCTTTATGTTTTTGTTTAGATCTTCTAGCTCAGCTAATATATTAGCAATATCACTTGATATTCTATCTACTTCTCCTTGTATAGTACCTTCAAGGTTGTCCATCCTTTTATAAGTTTCACTTATCGTTCCTGCTAGGGACTTTCCACTTTCTATTACTATATTTTTAGCACTTGGATTGTTAGGATCTTTGGCTAATTCTTGCCAATTGCTAAAAAACTTGTTCATAGATGATGATATTCCTGTATCCGATGGTTCATTGAATATATTTTCTGCGTTTTTATAATACTCATATTCCACTGTATATTGTCCTTGTTTATGTGACTCGCTTCTATATTGAAAGTCATAAAATGTATTTCTTATTCTCTCTATATCTGTTACCTCTACACCAGTTCCAATTTGCCCTGCTCCTATGCTGTTAGTATAACTCGGGTTAGTATATGGGCTAGAAGTACTAGTGACAGTTCTTTGTCTTGAATATCCTGGTGTGTTTACATTAGCTATATTGTGAGATGTTGTTTGAATTGCTTGTTGTTGCGTTCTCATACCACTATTAGCAGTGTACAATGTTCCAAATAATCCTGGCATTTTAGTCCTCCACTATTTTTTTATTTGTCCGTATGCATTATATGTATTTGGGATTTTGTTGTTTGGTTTTATAAAACTTATCATCTTTTTTGTGAAAAATAGTTCTTGTCTTATCAAAATATTGTTAGTCTCTTTTTGAAGTTCTGCCATTTTTATTGTAGATACTATATCTTTATAAGCTTCTTTAAGGTGTTCATCATTACTTTCTTCTACAATTGACTTCATTGATTTATCCTCACTTATAATAGCTCTTCTTTTCATTTCAACAGAAGCTAATTCTCTACTTAAATTTTCTAAATCCTTTACTATATCATTAAGTTTTTTTATATCTTTATCTAAAATATATTTATACTGCTCATCTAATAAATTTAACATCTTGGATAATATATTTTTTTCTTCATAAATTATCACTTTTAAGTCAGTTATCATAAAGGGTTATCCTTTCGTTTTTTCTAATATCTTTTTCGCCAATTCTTTTGAGTCTATATTATAGGTTCCATTTTCTATCATACTCTTTATTTTATTAACTTTATCTATATTAACGTCTTTGTCTGCATTTTTAGATATACTTGATAAATGCTTTCCAATAGATGATATTTCTACTTTATCTGCTTTCTCTACAGGTTTTTGAGTTTTTATATTGTTGACACTCTTTGTGTAGTTATTTATAGCAAAATTTGAATTTACACTTTTAATATTCATAAAATCCTCCTACACTTATATATTATTTTTATTATCGGACAATAGCCAAAAATATTTAGTTATATAAACAAAAAAGTGAGGTATATTTACCTCACATTATTTAATATTACTACTCTAGTTGCTCTCAGTTTCTTGAACCTTAGTTAGCCTTATTGCTATTTTATCATCTATAATAACACTTTCTCCATAAGCTACTTTTGTATTATTCATATATATATCTAGCTGTTCATCTATTAGCTTATCTAAAACTATTACAGATCCTTCTTTTAAATTTAATATATTTTCTATACTTTCTCTTGCCTGCCCTATAGATACAGCTATTGATAGCTCTGATTTCATTATAAAATTTGCTGCATCTATATATGATTTTTCCTGAGGCTCAAGTTGTTCAAATACAACATCATAAATTTCTTCCATAATCTATCCTCCGTTTCTATTTATATATATCTATTAAAAGTCCTTGTATTTCATCTATGGTAGATGCTACATTTATAACTCCTTTTTGCTCGTTTAATATATCCGTCGTCAATTCTTCAAGTTTTGAATTTACAATGTCAACAGTAGTAAAATACTGAGTTTCCCAAAATCCCATGTTTTTATCAAGAGAATACATATGTTCTACAACTGACTTTAAATACTCTTTTATAGAGTTCTTATATGATTTCACGTCAGCATAAGTTTGGGTAAGTACAAGTCTATTTCCCTTTTTCTTTATTTCATCTATGTATTGTTTTATTTCATCTATACTTTTAGATCTTTTAGACATATTCATAGTATCTGAGAAACTAGACTTTGATTTATTATTTGTAATCTCTATACCTATGTTTGTATTTATCTTCGTACTATTTATTTTCATATGTTATTAACCCCTATAATAACTCATCACTTTAGGAACATAGTTTTGAGTTTCTTTTGGCATTTTATATAATTCACTTGGAGAATTTACTCCTCTTTTTTTCATAGTTCCTGGACCTGCATTATATGCCATTAATCCCATTTCTATGTTTCCATCAAATTTATCTAAGTATTGCTTTAATAATTTTGTTCCAGCTTCTATATTTTGTTCTATATTAAATGGATCTGTTATCCCTAGTGATTTAAAGTTAAAAGGCATAATTTGCATAAGTCCTTTAGCACCAGCAGATGATACAGCATTAGGATTAAATGTTGATTCCTTTTTTATTATAGCTTTTATTAAATTTTCATCTATCCCATATTTTTGAGCTGAATTTTTTACTGCAATATCTATTCTTGTATCTGTATTTTTATTATCTGATGGTATAGATACTTCATTTGAAATATTTTTATAATCTATTTTATTATTTAAGTTTGATACAACATTATTATTTAGAAATTCTCCTATGTCCTCAAAATTTGTCAAAGGAGTATCAGTATAGCTTGTATTATTAGAAATAGAATCTAATAAACTATACATAATAATATCAAAAACTCCTGAATCATCTGTTTTACTTTTCATCATATTTGATATTAAAGCTAACTTCATTATATTTTGTATATTTTCTACTGCCATGTTTTGACTTCTCCTTTTAAAATTTATCCTATATACATTATCGCATATTTATTAAATATCTTTAAGTAAAATTTAAGCTAACTAAATATTTTCATAAAAGAAAATGCACCGAGAAAAATTATATTTTAAATTTTAGTAAAATTTATTAAGTAAAGCATTTGATTTGCCGATATCTAATTAGGAAACAAAATTAAAGGAGAATCATTGTATGAAAAATAATATCTTACTTATTGAAGACGATATAATAACTTCAAAACTTCTTAAACAGACTTTAGAAGATAATAGCTTCCTTTTTCATTTCGTAGATAATGGGAAAAAAGCATTAGCATATCTAAATGAACAAGAAATTGATATTATATTAATGGGTTTGAGTCTTCCTGATATCCCTGGATTTGAACTTCTTAGAATGATAAAAAACAATTCATCATATCAGCACATACCTATAATTATAATTACTAGTAATACAGATAAATTAGATACTATTTTGGCATTAGAAATTGGAGCTGATGATTATATAATAAAACCATTTCATCAAAGAGAACTTATCGCTAGAATAAATGTAATTCTTAGAAGATATAAATTAAACTCTAAAAATCCTATTAATACTCTTATTTTTGGCAATTTGAAAATTGATATCGATACTAGAAAAGTAAATTTATTTAATAAAAATATCGACCTTACTTTTAAAGAATTTGAAATTCTTTCTCTTTTATCTAGTACACCAGGCAAAGTATTTTCTAGAGATGAAATAATTAATACTATTTGGGGGTATGAATACATAACAACAACTAGAGCTGTAGATATGCATATTGCTTCTCTTCGAAAAAAAATATGCGATACAAAACAAGAAAATTCATATATCGAAACTGTTAGAGGTGTTGGTTATAGATTTAGAAAATAGGCTGCAATTCAAAATCTCAGCCTATTTTTTATGTTTTGTCTTAAACATAAAAAGAGATAGAGAGAATTCTCCCTACCTAACAGTATAATCCAATTCTATCTTCAGTAAATTTATTAAAAAATATTTCTATTTCATTTACTGGAAGTGGCTTGCTATATATGTATCCTTGCCCTCTATTGCAATTTTTCTCTTTAAGAATATCTAGTTCTTTTTTATTTTCTATACCTTCTGCTATAACGTCCATTCCTATGTTTTGTGCTATATGTATAATACCTTCTACAATAGCTGTTTTTTTAGGTGACATAAATAAATCCTGTACAAAAGACCTATCAATTTTAATAGTATCTATCGGAAACTTATTCAAATAAATCAATGATGAATACCCTGTTCCAAAATCATCTAGAGATATTTTAATTCCCATATTTTTTATTTCTGTTAATATCTTTTGAACCTCTTTAGTAGATTCAATTAGTATGCTTTCTGTAATCTCAAATTCAATTAAAGACGGATCAATATTAGTTTCATTAATTATCTTTTTTATGCTATTTAAGAAACCTTTATATTGCAATTGTATAGCCGATATATTTATAGACGTCTTAATATTAAAACTATCATTCTGCCATTTTTTAGCTTGTATGCATACTTCTCTTAATATCCATTCTCCTATTTCAATAATGATTCCTGTTTCTTCTGCAATTGATATGAATTTATCTGGTTGCATATATCCATATTTAGGAGAATTCCATCTTAAAAGAGCTTCTACCCCATAAATCTTACTTGTTATCATATCTACTTGCGGTTGATAATATATAAGAAATTCATTGTTTTTTAATGCATTTCTCAACCTTTTTTCTATTTCCTTTTTTTCAATCATCTCTTTATATATGTTGTCTTGGAAAAAATAGCATTTATTTCTACCTAATTCTTTTGCTTTGTGCATTGCAATTTTAGCTTTATTAATTAATTCCTTTGCACTATATCCATTGTCTCGATAAATACTTATTCCTACACTAACGCTATTATAAATATCACTACTTTCTAATTCTCTTAGTCGGACAAACTTTTTTATCTTTCGTTCTACGTTATTTTTAAAATAATCTGAATCCTCTATATCATATATGCATAATAAATATTTATTTTCACTAACCCTATGCAGTATACCTTTATTTTCCATATATTCTTCCAATTGTTTAAAAAGTATTTCTAAGAACTCATCTATATAATTAAAGCTTAAACTATAATCTGTATTATTAAATCGATCTGAATCAATAAATAAAAGAGCCATCCCCTTAGAATTTTTTGTACATTTCTTAATCTGCTTATTTAATTTTTCTTCAAAAACATTTAGGTTAGAAATTACTGTTAGCTTATTATGAGTTAGTTCTTTAAATTCAAAAATGTTTGCTAAACTTGATGTTCCACTATCCATATTACTCACCTATATCCCCTTAAGTATTTACATTTTAATTATATAATAGCTTTGTAAATTTAATTGCGTTGATTGTAAAGTTTTGGTAAATTACTGTATTATTTTAACTTTTACTGCAATATTTTGTAAAATGGTGTCTAGCTTTCTATAAAATCAAATGATTATATTTTATATCGGGCATATTCTATACATTATTAAAGGCGATATATGTTGAGTTTATAATTTCGTTAAATATAAAAAAGTCATGTAAATAGTTTACCTATCTACATGACCATCTAAATTATTAATTTGGCTTATAACCTCTCCACATCATTTTCATTCTATCTCTATAATAACCTAACCTTGCTTCACTTAAATCATCTTTTATCATCTCTTCTTCACATCTTTTGCAGATATAACTTCCTAATATATTTAAACCACCATCTCTAGTTTCATTACACATAGAACATAATCTACTATCGCTCATATTTACATGCATGTTTTTGACCCCCTTTAAAATTAATTCTAATTTGATTATGTCCATATTATTATTATATATACAATTATCTATATAAAATAATAATCTACTTCTCATAATCAAAAAGCCACTGGATTGTCCAGTGGCCTTTATGATTCATTTGTTACTTTTCAACTACTTCATCATCGCCTATTTTAGCTAATGTAAACGCTGAATATATACCTGCTAAACCAACTACAGCATATATTAATCTACTTAACCAAGCATAAGTTCCACCAAATAATGAACCTATTAGGTCAAATCCAAAGAATCCTATCCAACCCCAGTTAAGGGCACCTATAACTACTAATAATAAACCAAGCTTTCTCATATGAGTTCACTCCTTAATAAAAAAATTTTGGTGTACTCTTATTATGTGTAAATGAAGATAAAACATATTATAGAGATTTATCCATATTAGTAATTTTTTGGAAATATAAAAAAGACTTATCTAAAGTCTCTTTTTATTATTATTTTAGATTTTTTTATATTTTATAACTCTAACTTTTTAAATTTTAAATTTGCTTTGCTCATGTCATCAACGGCCTTGAAGAACAGGTCCGTTGCTCAAATTTATATATTGTAAATTATAATTTCCTGCCAACTAAAAAAAGAAGCGTATATACGCTTCTTTTTCAAATGGCTACGTCCTACTCTCCCAGGCAGCTTCCCACCAAGTACCATCGGCGCTAAAGAGCTTAACTTCTGTGTTCGGAATGGGAACAGGTGTATCCTCTTTGCTATTGTAACCACATTATATTGAAATTGCTAGCAATTTCAAAACTAAACAGCATATTAATGGTCAAGTCCTC
>NZ_JBYVNY010000010.1:0-105290 GCF_058146105.1 Sporacetigenium sp. TC11
TGCATGTGTTAGGCACGCCGCCAGCGTTCATCCTGAGCCAGGATCAAACTCTCATGATAAACTTGGCATTACTTTTAAATAAATGGTGTTTAATTATCCTACTGTTTAATTTTCAAAGTTCAATTTTTTGCCCTTTTCGAGGACAAGTATTATATTATCATTTATAAATTGTTTTGTCAACTTATTTTTTAACTTCTTTATCCTTTTCTCGAGGACAAGTAATACTATAACATGCTATTTTATATCCGTCAATATTTTTTTGAATTTTTTTCTTGGATACAAAAAACTTTTTTACAAATAATATATATAAATAATTCTTAGGAGGTTTTAAAATGAAACATTTAAAAGCTAAAAATGCTGGTGTTCAATTAGAAAAGACTATAGACGTTGACCAATATAAAGATTGGTCAAGAGAACTAAGAGACTCTTCAGTTATGCCTCTTGATATGAAAAAAGATGTAGATTATATAGATCCATCTCATTTTTACGATGCACCTGTAGAAAACGACACTCATAATACTTCAAAATAGCATTTCATTTGACATTTCGTGTTAAATTTTCATTTTTAAAGACATATTTCCCGAGAAATATTCATATCTAGAAATAAAAATCGACCTGTTATAACAGGTCGATTAATTTTATAATCAAATATTTACCCATAACCTATACAAAATCTCAAAGTACATTAAAATTACATAAAAACATGCACATAATATTCCTTAAATTAATATATATATTATAAAGGCTTTGCATAAGTACTTAAATTTTTTTTGGGAGGTAATATTAATATGAAGTGTGATAAAAAGTACATGAATTGCAATTATAATAATATGTACAGCGATAATAATTACATGTATCCAATGCCTTATATAAATCCTATGATGTATAATATGATGAATCCTATGATGGATATGGATACGCACCAAGATATGGATATGGACGACGCAGTAATGCATAACATGATGATGAATCCTTATATGATGTATATGAACCCTTACATGATGCAACCAATGCCTAATATGGCTCAACATGTAAATATGCAGATGCCTGGTATGCAAATGCCTATGCCTAACATGAATATGGTTCCAAATATGAGCATGCAGATGCCTGGTATGCAAATGCCTATGCCTAATATGGATATGGCTCCAAATATGAGCATGCAGATGCCTGGTATGCAAATGCCTATGCCTAATATGGATATGATGCCAAATATGAACATGCAGATGCCTGGTATGCAAATGCCTATGCCTAATATGGATATGATGCCAAATATGAACATGCAGATGCCTGGTATGCAAATGCCTATGCCTAATATGGATATGAACGAAATGACGATGCAACAACCTATGGGTAATCCTTTTATGATGCAACCTTTCATGCATCCAGCCATGTTATATAATATGATGGGTCTAAATCCTTCTTGGTTTAACTGTATGTCTGGGTCGGGTGGGGCACCATTTGGAATGCCATCTAATATGCCTAATATGAATATGATGCCAAACATGATGCCTCCAAATATGAATATGATGCCAAACATAAATATGGAAGAACAAGACGAAGAGGAAATGTAAAAAGTTCTAAAAAATTTCTAAATTAATGTATATATTTATAATATCGGTTAATAATAACATATGTATTCTTCATAATATTCCCCCAATATTATAAATACCAATAGATAAAGCCGTGATATTAATCACGGCTTTATAGGTTTTTGTCTATAAAATTATAAAAATCATTTTCTTGAGATTCTACAAATTCATATAACATACTCCCCTCAAATAAATATTCATTTTCTTTTTTTATATAATTCTCGTATTTGACATTTAATATCTTATCTATATATATTTTGTCTCTTTCATTATAACTAGCAACTAAGAATTTATCATTTGTTACATAATAAAGTGACTTTATATCATCACTAATTAAATATGTATCTTTTTGCACATGATTATTATTGAAATTAAATCTAGTAAATAATACTCCATTTTCTAGACTACTTTTCAGGGTAAAAGGATTATCATTATAAAATTTATCTGAAAATCGGTTTTGATTATTTATATTGTATACAACTAGGTATTCATTTTTTATCATTTCATCTAAAACATATATATGATCTACATATTCTCTATCAACAACTATCAACGATCTTATTTTATATTCTTCATCTATTATATCTATATTAAATGCCAGTTTGCACTTATAATATCCATCATTATCTTCATACATAGATTCACATATATATTTATTATTTTCTTTTGATATAACCTTATTTTTTAACAATACTCCATTTATATTAGTTATGTGCATATTAGCTATATCTTTATTAACAGAAAAATATCGTAAAGCCTCTTTATCTCTTGCTATAAATCTCATGGTCATATAATTTATAAACTCTATATCAGTTTCAATAGCTTTACATAACTTAGGAAATATATGTTCAAATGTTATATCTGACTTATATTCTTCTATTATATAACTATATTCCTCTATTTGACCTGGCAATTCCTTATCATATATGATTGTTTTATTTCCAAAGTGATTAACTAAAAACAACGCCTCTTCTTTAGATATATAAATTCTATCGGCTCCAAGGCCACCCATTAAACGTTCTTGTTCCATGTATAGTTTATGTTCGCTGGCATTTTCTAAGCTAACATAATCTGCTATTCCTATTCCTTCAGCATCTAATAAAAAATATTGATTATAAGCATGTCCACCTTTATCCCAAGATATTATAAGTCCCATACTTCCCATTAGCCTAGAATTAGTTATTTTTGCATACATAAATTTCATTGTACCACTTCCTTTATCTGTACATACTATATTAATATACTATCAAATTTATCTAAAAATAATTATAAATTTATATGATATATATTAACAAAATTGGATAAATTTATAATATAATGTATTAAACTATTAATCTGAGGTGATTTTAAATGAAAAAAATAGCAGCTTTCTTTGATATAGATGGAACATTATATAGAGATTCCCTCATGGTAGAACATTTCAAAAAATTGATAAGGTATGAAATAATTGACCCCAAACTGTGGCATGAACATGCCAAGGATACATTTTTGAATTGGGATAAAAGACAAGGGAATTACGATGACTATCTTCTTGAAATATGCGATATATATGTAAAATCTATTATAGGATTAGATAAGTCCTGTATAGAATTTACTAGCGAACAGGTTATAAAGTTAAGAGCAGATAGAGTATATAAATATACTAGATCTCAAATACAGTGGCATAAGGACCAAGGTCATATAGTTATATTTATATCTGGAAGTCCAGATTTTTTGGTAAACAAAATGGCACAAAAGTACAATGTAACAGATCGTATAGGAAGCCAGTATATCCTTGAGAATGGAGTATTTAATGGTACAGTTATCCCAATGTGGGATTCAGCAAGTAAAAATGTAGCAATTGATAAATTTATCGAAAAATATAATATAGACTTATCTAAATCCTATGCTTATGGAGATACAAATGGAGATATAAATATGTTAAGAAGGGTTGGAAATCCTGTTGCTATAAACCCTACAAAAGAACTACTTGCAAATATAAATAACGACCCTATTATATCTAATACTGCTAAAATCATAGTTGAAAGAAAAGATATAATATATGAATTACCTACAAATATAAGTATATATGATATATAAAAAATAAAGGTGTGCATTTTGCACACCTTTATTCTTATAGTTTATCTTTAGGAGAATATGATGTATGCAGTAAATGATGAGCTTTTTCACTCATTGGTTTTCCTAAAAATGTTTCGTATAACTCTATTACCGCTGGATTTTCATGTGATTTTCTTATATGCTTATTATCATCTTCTTTTAATAATGCTTCTCTACGTTTAGCAACTATATCTATATTGTTATTGTAGAATGGTTGACCTCCACCACCTACACATCCTCCAGGACATGCCATTATTTCTATAACATGTAAATTACGAGGATTTCCATTTCTTATTTCTTCTAATAATGTTCTTGCATTACCTAGACCATGAGATATTCCGACGTTTATTTGTAAATCTCCAAAATCTACAGTTGAAACTCTTATACCGTCTAAGCCTCTTACGGATTCAAATTCAACCTTTTTTAAGCTTTTACCCGTATATACTTCATATGCTGTTCTTAATGCAGCCTCAGCGACCCCACCTGTTTGGCCAAATATAACAGCAGCACCAGTTGACTCTCCTAGTGGTTTATCAAAATCTTCATCTTTTAATTCACGGAAATTTATATTAGCCATTTTTATCAACTGAGCTAATTCTCTAGTTGATATAGAATAATCAACATCAGGATTTCCATCCACTGAAAATTCCTCTCTTGAACATTCAAACTTTTTAGCCAAACATGGCATTATAGATACAACTACCATTTTTTCTCTATCTATTTTTAACTTTTCAGCAAAATAAGTTTTAGCAATAGATCCAAACATTTGTTGAGGAGATCTTGCTGTCGATGGTATATTTAATAAGTCTGGAAATTGACTTTCAAAAAAGTTTACCCATGCTGGACAACAAGATGTTAATATAGGAAGTTTAGTTTCATCTCCTTTTAAAAACTTATCTAACCTACCAAGTAATTCTGCGCCTTCTTCCATTATTGTTACATCTGCAGCGAAATCTGTGTCAAATACATAATTAAATCCTAAATTCCTTAGAGCGGCTACCATCTTACCCGTTACTAAAGTCCCTGGTTTCATGCCAAATTCTTCACCTAAAGCTGCTCTTACTGCTGGTGCTGTTTGAACTACAACAACCTTTTCTGGATCTGCTAAATCTTGTATAGCTCTCATAATATGGCTATTTTCACTTAACGCACCAACAGGACATACAGAAACACACTGTCCACAGTGAACGCATACTGAATCGTCTAAATTTACTTCAAATGCAGGTGCTATGGCTGAGCTAAATCCTCTATTTATAGCAGATAGCGCTCCAACAGTTTGAACTTTGTTACACATAGTTTCGCATCTTCTACACATTATGCACTTTTCCATGTCTCTTATTATTGATGATGAAAACTCTTTTCTAAATTCCATCCTTCCGCCTTCGTCGTATCTTACCTGTGTTACCCCAAGTTGTTGTGATAGATATTGAAGTTCACATTCTCCTGACTTAGAACATGTTAAGCAATCTTTTGGATGATTAGATAATAATAATTCTAAAACTGTATTTCTTGCATTCATAACTTCCATTGTATTGGTTTTTATAACCATTCCATCCTGAACTGGAGTTGCACACGCTGGCACTAGAGTT
The DNA here is from genome assembly GCF_058146105.1 of Sporacetigenium sp. TC11. Classification (NCBI taxonomy): domain Bacteria; kingdom Bacillati; phylum Bacillota; class Clostridia; order Peptostreptococcales; family Tepidibacteraceae; genus Sporacetigenium; species Sporacetigenium sp. TC11. Next base: position 5,276 of record NZ_JBYVNY010000010.1, read on the forward strand.
TTTCTTCCTTCAACATGCACAACACAGATTCTACATGAAGCACTGTTATTTACTAATTTTATGTTGTGTAAGTTTAGATGACAAAGAGTTGGTATATTTATTTCTACTTTTTTTGCTGCATCTAATATAGTTGTACCCATCGGCACTTTTACTTCTCTTCCATCTATAGTTACTTTAAATTTTTTCATTCCTATTGCCCTCCTTTAGACTATCCTCTTGTAATAGCAGAGAACTTACATTTATCTATACATGCACCACATTTTATACACTTATCTTGATCTATAATATGCGTTTTCTTAACTTCTCCAGATATAGCACCTGTTGGACATATTCTAGCACAAGCTGTACACCCTATACACGTCTCTAGTGTTTCATACTTTAATAAGTTAGTACATTGTCCCGCTGGACACTTATGATCTCTTATATGAGCTATATATTCTTCTTCAAATTCTCTAATGGTAGACAATATTGGATTTGGAGCTGTTTGTCCTAATCCACATAAAGACGTCTTTATTATAACTTGTGACAAATCTTTAAGTTTTTTAAGATCTTCCATTGTACCATTGCCTTCTGTTATCTTATCTAACATTTTAGATAGCCTTCTAGTACCTACTCTACAAGGAGTACATTTACCACAAGATTCTTCTTCTATAAACTCTAGATAGAACTTAGCAATACTTGGCATGCAGTCATCTTCATCCATAACTATCATACCACCTGATCCCATCATAGAACCTTTAGATACTAATGTATCAAAATCTATTGGTGTATCCAAATCCTTTTCTGTTAAACACCCTCCAGATGGCCCTCCTGTTTGTACTGCTTTAAATTTCTTGCCATCCGGTATTCCTCCACCTATATCAAATATTACATCTCTTAAAGTTGTTCCCATAGGTACTTCTACAAGGCCTATATTATTTATTTTACCTGCTAGTGCAAAAACCTTTGTGCCTGATGATTTTTCTGTCCCTATAGACTTAAACCATTCTGCACCTTTTAATATTATTTCAGGAATATTTGCTAAAGTTTCTACATTGTTTACATTTGTAGGTTTGCCTTTATATCCCTGTTCTGCTGGAAATGGAGGCTTGCTAGATGGTTCCCCTCTTTCACCTTCCATAGAGTGTATTAATGCAGTTTCTTCTCCACAAACAAATGCTCCAGCTCCATATTTTATATCTATCTTAAAATTAAATCCTGTTCCTAATATGTTTTCACCTAATAATCCATATTCTTTAGCTTGTTTTATAGCTATTTTCAAACGATTTATCGCCAATGGATATTCTGCACGTATATACACTTTGCCTTCATCTGCCCCTATAGCATACCCACAAAGAGCCATAGCTTCGATAATAGAATGTGGATCTCCCTCTAATATAGATCTATCCATGAATGCACCTGGATCTCCTTCGTCTGCATTACAAACTACATATTTCTTGTCGGATTTATTTTTATATGCAAATTCCCATTTTAATCCTGTTGGAAATCCTGCTCCACCTCTACCTCTAAGCCCAGAATTCTTAATAATATCTATAAGTTCCTGTTCTTTCATATTTGTTAAAACTTGACCTAGGGCTCTATATCCATCATTACCTAAGTATTCGTCAATATTTTCAGGGTTTATTAATCCGCAGTTTCTTAATGCTATACGCATTTGCTTTTTATAAAAAGACATATCATGATGTTTTTGAACTTTTTTATGTTCAGATGGTTCTTCGAATAAAAGCCTTTCTATAACTCTATTATTTATAATATGTTCGTTTATTATTTCACTAACATCTTCAGGCTTTACTTTTACATAAAATACATCGTCTGGCATAACCTTAACTATAGGACCTTGTGCACAAAAGCCAAAACATCCTGTTAGGTCAACTGCAACTCTATCTGCAATTCCAGCGCTTTTTATATGTTCATTAAAATTTTCTATTATTTCTTTACTTCTAGATGCTTGACATCCTGTTCCACCACAAACTAGTAATTGTTTTTTATTATCTTTTACATCATTATTTTCATGTCTTAAAGCTAGTAAAGGCTTACATTTATCTATAACCTGAGTAAGTTCATCAAAGGATTTTATCTTAGCCATTTCCTATACCTCCATGTTTATTTTTATTTATACTCATCTATAATAGCAGCAACATCTTTAGGAGTTACATGTCCATAAACCTTTTCGTTAACCATAACAACTGGAGCTAATCCACATGCCCCTACACAACGCACTGTATCAAGTGAAAAGTTTCCATCTTCAGTAACTTTGCCAACTTCTATATTAAGATGTCGCTTAAATTCATCTACTACTTTTTGTGCTCCCTTTACATAACAAGCAGTACCTGTACATACGGACACTTGATATTTTCCTCTTGGAACCATCGTGAAATATGAATAAAAACTTACAACTCCATATACCTTTGATGTAGGAACATTTAAATTTGCTCCAACAAATTTTTGTACTTCTAAAGGAAGATATCCGAATATACTTTGAGCTTTATGTAGACACTCTATCAAAGCACCTTCTTTATCTTCTAAACTATCTATAAATGCTTCTAATTCTTTAAACTTCTCTTCACATAAAAAGTCATTTCTAGCAGTCATAATACACCCTCCTCGTAGTTTAATAATTATATCTAACTATAGTAAATTATTATCTGTTTTTTAATTTTCATTCAGTTTATAGAGTTATTTTATTTATTATTAGTTATTTGTTGTTAGTTATTTATTTAACGAATCTTTTCTTGTATACATTATACTACATGATTCTTTCTAAAACAACAAAATTTTGCAAAAACAATAAATTTTTCAAAAAATCTTATTGTTTAGATTTTAATTTGTATTCTTATAATTCAAATTATGTTTTATCTTAGTTACGACACATAAAAAAGACTACTTGTTGAAGTAGTCTTTTTTATTTAGAAGATCTTATTTTATTATGTTTTTTCTTATTTTTTCATAGTAATAATTTATAGCCAAGCTATAAGAATAATCGTATATAAGAAATACTACCTGGGCAAGTAATGCTGTAATTATATTGAAAGGTATATTAATAAATTCTTTTATAAAGAAATATCCTGTACCTATTATTATATTAAAGATTGCTAACTTTAATATATATTCTATAAGTAGATTTCTATCTCTTTCAATAAAATACTTTATTATCCCATATAATCCAAAAGTAAAAGTATAAGTAATCCAATTTAATTTATCTGGCATAAACAAAAAACTCAGTATACCAGATGCTATATAAAAAACTATCCCCCATTTAATTCCTTGTTCTATTATAACTATTGATATAGGAAGCGATGCCAATCCCATAAAAAATAAGGTATTTGTAGGTATAACAAAAGACAGTATTAAAAGAACTATGTTAAGCGCTAATAACAAACCACTATAAGCCATATTTTTACTCATAAAATTTCTCCTAACAACAGTCTATAAAGTCTCCTCCAAAGGATTCACATAAACAATCAGCACAATATAATTTGCCGCATACTCCACAACAGTCATCACCTGGACAACAACAGTCACAACATGAATCAGCACAACAGCAACAAGCAAAGTCATTGTAATGATTTCTACGACTTCTATGGTAATTATTAGACCTGCTTCTATAAGCCTTATGTGTATTTTTTAGGTCATTAAACCTAGTAGTATATTCTAAGTTATTAGGATCCATAAAATGTGCCCTTTTTACATAATCCTCGCCTTGTTCATAATATCCTAAATTCATAGAACATAGACCCATTAAGTAATTCCATTCAGCATTTCTATTATTGATATAATTGAGAACCTCATAAGCACCCTTATAATCTCCTCTATTTATCTTATCTCTTGCAGCACGGAAATCATTGTATTGATGGTTGTTGTACACCTTTATCACTTCCTTTTAATATGTTTTTATATCTTAAATACATACCAGAATATACTATATTATCTATTATACTTATATTATTTTTTATATGTAGTTTATCTATTTCTTGTGATAAAAATCCTAATATATACATCATTAAATTATCTACTTTAAGTTTAAGTTCATCTTTATTATTTATATATTCTATAAATGGATTATATCTTCCCTTTTTATGATCTTTTTCTAAGTCTTCATACGCATCTAAAATATATACATATTTTCCTATATTAAATCCTATATTCTTAAGCATATTAGTATGCTCATCTTCTTTATAATTAAATATTTCACTCATTATATATCCAAATACATTTGATACCTCATCTATATTCCTTACTTTATCTTTTTCTAATTTATGAAGTTCCTCTAGTCTATTTTTTATATAATTTGATTTATCAGTATATTTACTATATGATTTTTTAAATATAGGTTTATATAAGTAATATGCTATTTTATCTCTTAATCTTTTATCATCATTAATATTATCTTCTAATTTATAGTATGTTAGTAATATATTCATATCAGCTGCATATTCTGTTATTTCATTTGTTATTTTCATTTTTTTCTTAAGCGGATTTGCTAAGCACCGTTCATTAACAACACTTGACTTTGTTTTATATAATGAAGATAGCAATAATATTAAAAATGTTATATCATAATTTAGAGACAAAGTCGACGTTCTTCCTCTACTTTCCTTTAAGTTTTTGCAGAGTCCACAGTAATACCCTTTATATATGTCAAATTCTCTAAACGTTAAATCCATTTTATTTATTCTCACATAACCAAACATACTATTTCCTTTCTAATTTATATTTATAAATTCAATATAATAATTATTATAATTTTCTATTTTTAAAATAGCTATAGTAATAGGTAGCTTGAATCTTTTGCGACCTGCTCCTCCTGGATTTATATATAGTATACCACTTTTTTCATATTTATCGTATTTATGAGAATGCCCATATACAACTATATTTATATCTTCTCTTTTTAAATCTATGTCTATAGTTTTTATATCATGTACAATATAAATATTTGTATTATTAATATTAATTATTTGACTAAATGGCAAACTTTCTAACTTTTTATCTTTATCACAATTTCCTTTAACTGCAAATACATTTGATATATTTCTTAATTCTTCAAGAACTTCTACTTTTCCTATGTCTCCAGCATGAATAATTAAGTCACAATCTTTTAAATTTTCTATAGCCTCTTTTCTTAATAACCCATGGGTATCTGATATAAGCCCTATTTTTTTCATATTTAATCATCCTTAAATTCATAATTAAAATTTTTCTTCTCTCATGCCGCCAACAACCTTGAGATGCAGGGGTCTCGTTCAAGTTTATTAGTTAGATATTATAATTTATCCATAGACTGATTAAATTATAATATCATTGTAATTAAAAAAGCTAGGTTTATAAAACCTAGCTTTTAAAATAGTTTACTCCACATTCAAATATTTTTTGATCTTTTTCCCCTATTATATTCTTTATAACGTTTTGCCCTAGTCTTTCTGAATGACCCATTTTACCTAATATTCTTCCGTCAAGGCTGGTTATACCCTCAACAGCATAGAATGAACCATTAGGATTAAATTCTATATCATAAGATGCATTTCCATCAAAATCTACATATTGAGTAGCTATTTGCCCTTTTGATATTAGTTTATCCATCACATCTTGTTCACATACAAATCTTCCTTCTCCATGAGATATGGCTATACTGTGTATATCCCCTACATTGGTATTAGAAAGCCATGGAGATAAATTAGAAGCTATTCTAGTTTGAACTATTTTAGATTGATGTCTTCCTATCTTATTGTAGGTTAAAGTTGGAGCATTTTCATCTATATCTCTTATTTCCCCATAAGGAAGTAATCCTAATTTTATAAGAGCTTGGAATCCATTACATACACCTAACATTAACCCATCTTTATTTTTCAAGAAATTCATAACTGCTTCTGCAACTTTTGGATTTCTAAATATAGTTGCTATGAATTTTCCTGAACCATCAGGTTCATCCCCTGCACTAAATCCACCTGGAAGCATTATTATTTGAGATGAATTTATTTCTTTTACTATTGTATCTATCGAATCCTCTATATCCTTATAATTTAAGTTTTTAAACACTTGTATACTAGTTTTTGCACCTGTCTTTTCAAAGACTCTAGCACAGTCATACTCACAGTTAGTTCCTGGGAATGCTGGAATAAATACCTTCGGAGAGCTTAAATTTAATCCTGATGAATTTTTGTTATTCCTAGTCATAAATGTTATATTTTCTATCTTTTCTTTTAATTCATCAGCTTTTGTTGGAAATACTGATTCAAGAGGTTCACAGTATTTTCTATAAATTTCATCTATGTTTATAGAAATATCATTAACTTTTATATTATTTTCGCTAGTAGTTATACCTAATAATTTGTAGTTATATGATGCTAATTCACTTTCCATATCTACATCATTAGATAATTCCAATATTATAGATCCATACTTAGCCTCAAATATTTCTGTATTATTTATTTTATTAAACTCAAATCCTATCTTATTTCCAAAAGCCATTTTACTTATAGCCTCACATATTCCACCATTAGTTACTACATAAGATGATAAAACATTTTTATCCTTTATCATTTGATTTATCTTTTCTAAATTTTTCTTTAATTCATCAAAATCCAAAGTCTCATCTTCATTCTTTGAAGTATTGATTATTACTACTTTAGAGTTTACATTCTTAAATTCAGGAGATATAACATTATTAGCATCTACTATATTTACTGCAAATGATACTAATGTAGGTGGAACATCTATATCCTTAAATGTACCAGACATACTGTCTTTCCCACCTATAGCTGGTATATCTAGTTTATTTTGGGCATAGTACGCACCTAATAATGCGCTAAATGGTTTACCCCATTTTTCTGGATTACTGCCTAATTTTTCAAAATACTCTTGTAGTGTTAACCTTGTTGTTTTATAGTCTCCGCCTATAGCCACTATTTTACATACAGATTCGACTACTGCATACATAGCGCCATGGAAAGGACTCCATTTACCTATTTTAGGATTATATCCATAAGTCATTATTGTAGATGTATTAGTTTCTCCATTTAGTACAGGTATTTTAGCGACCATCCCCTGTACTTCAGTGGCCTGATACTTACCTCCAAATGGCATTAATACAGTATTCCCGCCTATTGTACTATCAAATCTTTCTACTAATCCTTTTTTAGAACATACATTTAAATCTTGTAATGTATTTATCCAATTTTCTTCTATATCAATATATTCTTTATTTCTAAAACATTTTACATTTTCTGAAGGAGATTTTACGGAAACCTCTGCGCTTTGTTTTATTCCATTAGTATCTAAAAATTCTCTACTTATATCTACTATAGCTTTATCATTCCAAAACATTCTCATTCTACCATTATCTGTAACCTTCGCCACAGCTGTTGCTTCTAGATTTTCAGATTTTGAAATTTCTATAACCCTATCTGCATTTTTAGGACTTACAACTACGGCCATACGTTCTTGAGATTCTGATATAGCAAGTTCAGTTCCATCTAACCCATTATATTTTTTAGGCACTAAATTTAAATTTATGTCAATACTATCGGCTATTTCACCTATAGCAACGCAAACTCCTCCAGCTCCAAAGTCATTACATCTTTTTATCATCTGCGCTAATTCTTTATTTCTAAACAATCTTTGGATTTTTCTTTCCGTTGGAGCATCTCCTTTTTGAACTTCTGCAGAGCAAGTAAGTATTGACTCTTCGCTATGTTCTTTAGATGAACCTGTAGCTCCTCCACATCCATCTCTTCCTGTTTTTCCGCCTAATAATATTATAATATCGCCTTGAGACGGAACTTCTCTTACAACATTTTCTTTTGGAGTTGCTGCTATAACAGCTCCAATTTCCATTCTCTTTGCTACAAAGTCCTCATCATAAAGTTCTGCAACTTGTCCCGTAGTAAGTCCTATTTGATTTCCGTATGAACTGTATCCATGTGCAGCTCCTGTTGTTATTTTCTTTTGCATAAGCTTGCCCGGTAAAGTGTCTTCTATAGATGTTCTAGGATCTCCACTGCCAGTAACACGCATGGCTTGATATACATAACTTCTTCCTGATAATGGGTCCCTTATCGCTCCACCTAAACAAGTAGCTGCCCCTCCAAAAGGTTCTATTTCTGTTGGATGGTTATGAGTTTCATTTTTAAACATAACTAGATACTTTTCTATTTTCCCATCTATTTCAACATCTACATTTATACTACAGGCATTGATTTCTTCTGATACATCTAAGTCTTCTAATAACCCTTTTTTTCTTAGCTCTTTCATAGCCATAGTAGCTATATCCATTAAGCATATATCTCTATCTTGATTGCCATATACATATTCCCTTGAATTTATATACATATCATAAGCTTGTTTAACTATGTCACTGTATTTCCCTGATTCTATTGTTATATTTCTTATATTAGTTAAAAATGTAGTGTGACGACAATGATCCGACCAATAAGTATCTACAACTTTTATTTCTGTTATAGTAGGATTTCTTTTTTCTATATTATTAAAATAATTTTGAATATGTTTTAAGTCATCAAATGTCATAGCTAAATTATTTACTTTCATAAAATCTAGTAACTCTTCATCAGTATAATCTATAAAACCATCTAAAATTTTAACTTCTGTTGGTATATCTGTTCTCATTATTAAAGTATCTGGTTTTTGAAGGCTAGCTTCTTTAGAGTCTACTGGATTTATACAATATGATTTTATTTTATTAAATTCTTCATCAGTTATATCTCCACTTAATACTATTACCTTTGCTGTATTTATATTAGGTCGTACTCCATCGTTTACAATTTGTATACATTGAGAAGCCCAATCTCCTCTTTGATCATATTGGCCAGGAAGATATTCTACTCCAAACACTTTAGTATTATCTTCAAATTGCATTTCTTCATAATATATATTGTCTACATTGGGTTCCGAAAATATTGTTATAGCTGCCTTTTTATATACTTCATCTGATATACCTTCAATGTCATATCTATTTATAATCCTAACTTTAGTTAAGCTATTTATATTTAATCCCTCTGCTATATCTTTATATAGACCAGTTGCTTCAACATCAAATCCAGGTTTTTTTTCTATTAATATTCTTCTTACTATATTATTAATCATTATCCCCACCTGCCTTAATTTATTTTAGTCCTATATCATTTCTATAGTGAGCACCTTCAAATTTAATTTTTGCTACATTCTTATAAGCCTTTTCAGTTGCTTCCTCAAGAGTTTTTCCCTTAGCTGTAATTCCTATTACCCTTCCTCCATTAGTAACTAAGTTATCATTTACTAATTTAGTTCCACTATGAAATACCATTATATCTTCGTCGACAGAATCAACATCACTTATAATTTTTCCCTTTTCATAATTATCTGGATACCCTTTTGATGTAAGCATTACACATACAGTAGCACAATCCTCATATTTTATATCTATATTTTTCAAATCATTATTTAATATAGAATCTATAATATCTGTTAAATTTGTTTTAAGCCTTGTGAGTACAACTTGAGTCTCAGGATCTCCAAATCTAACGTTATATTCCAATACCTTGGGTCCATCATTTGTCATCATTAAGCCTATAAATATAACTCCCTTATAGTTTAATTTATCCTTTTTTAGACCATCTAATGTTCTTTGTAATACTTGTTCTTTTATAATACTTGATAATTCCTCAGTATATATGCTACTTGGAGAAAACGTACCCATTCCTCCTGTATTAGGCCCTTCTTCATTATCATATATTCTCTTGTGATCTTTAGCACTTACCATAGGAACTATGGTGTCACTATCTACAAAAGCTAGTATAGAGGTCTCTATTCCACTTAAGTATTCTTCTATAACTACTTTATTTCCAGCTTCTCCAAACTTTTTTTCTTCCATCATTTCTTTTAAAGTATTTAATGCCTCTTCCCTATTCTGAGCTATAACTACTCCTTTTCCAGCAGCTAACCCATCTGCTTTTAAAACCACAGGGTATCCAAAGTTATCAATATCTTTTATAGCACCATTTATATCAATATATTCTCCATATTTTGCCGTTGGAATATTATGTCTTATCATAAAATCTTTTGAAAATGATTTACTGCCTTCTAACTGTGCACATTGTTTATTCGGTCCAAATATTTTAAGACCAAGAGCTTGAAACTTATCAACTATTCCATTAACTAACGGAACTTCTGGTCCAACTATAGTTAAATCTATATTATTAGTTAAAGCAAAATTCGATAATCGTTCAATTTCATTGTCACCTATATTTACACACTCAGCTATTCTAGATATTCCCGCATTACCCGGTGCACAATATATCTCTTTTACCTTGTCTTCAGCCTTTAATTTCCATATTATGGTGTGTTCTCTTCCTCCACTGCCTATAACTAAAATCCTCATATTGACCCCCTTAGTGTTTGAAGTGTCTTATTCCTGTAAATACCATAGATATATTATTCTTATCACAGGCCTTTATAGAATTTTCATCTCTCATTGATCCGCCAGGTTGTATTATCCCTTTTATTCCATATCTAGCCGCTAAAGTTACACAATCTTCGAATGGAAAAAATGCATCAGATGCCAGTATTGCACCTTCAAAATTCTTATCAATATTATTTTCTATAGCATTTTTAAGTGCCCATATTCTAGATGTTTGCCCACATCCTAGTGCTAATGTTTGCCCATCTTTAACTATTGCTATAGCATTAGACTTCATATGTTTAACTATTTTAAGTCCAAATTCCATATCCTTTATTTGCTTAGAAGTTGGAGCATTTACTGTAACTACCTTATAACTTTGTGCTAAAGATTCATTTTTATCTTGTGCTAGCAATTTACCATCTAAATATTTAAAGTCATAATTTTGATTACTTCCTTCTAGATTGTTTATCTTTAATATCCTTAGGTTTTTCTTTTGTTTTAATATTTCTAAAGCCTCTTCTGTAAAGTCATACGCTACTATTATCTCTAAAAATATCTCATTCATTTTTTGTGCCGTTTTTTCATCTATGCTATCTGTAATTCCTACTATGCCTCCGAATATAGATGTTTTATCACCTTCATAACACTTTTGATAAGCTTCAAAAGAATCGACACCCATTCCAACACCACATGGATTTGTATGTTTTATTGCAATACAAGCTATTTCTTCATCATTTTTAAATTCTTTCATAATTTCTAATACTGAGTTCAAGTCGTTTATATTATTAAAAGATAGTTCTTTTCCATTTAATTGTTCAAAATTTAATATAGAATTTTGTGCATTGCTTTGTTTATATAAAACAGCATCTTGGTGTGGATTTTCTCCATATCTTAAATTACATTCTTTTTCAAACGTTAAGTTTAAGTACTCTGGATATTTTTCATTTAGTACATTTGCAAAGTAGCTAGATATTAAAGCATCATAGCGTCCAGTTAGAGAGAATGCTTTAAACGCAAGTCTCTTTCTATCTTCTAAAGTTAATCCCCCATTTTCTAGCTTTTCTATTATAAAATTATAATCTTTTACATCTACAACTACTGTTACATCTTTATAATTTTTAGCAGCCGATCTTATAAGCGTTGGCCCACCTATATCTATATTTTCTATCATTCCATTGTGATCTTTTCCGCTTTTTAATGCCCCTTCAAAATCGTATAAGTTTACAACTACCATGTCTATAGGAATTATTCCATGTTTTTGTATAGTTTGTAAATGCTCTTCTTTATCTCTTTTATATAATATACCTCCATGTATATATGGGTTTAGAGTCTTAACTCTTCCATCTAACATTTCTGGGAAATTTGTAACTTCGTCAACTTGTATAACATCTATATTGTTTTCTTTTAATATTTTGTATGTGTTTCCTGTAGATATTATTTCATATCCAAGTCTATTTAGGTTCTTAGCAAAATCAACTACTCCATCTTTATTTGTAAGACTTATTAGTGCTCTTTTATTCATTTATAAACACTCTCCCACTATGAAAATTTATTTTATTATCACAGAAAAGTTTAACTGATTTTTTAAGTATTTCATGTTCTATATCCAAAACTTTCTTTGCCAAAGTATCTACTGTGTCATCTTCTAAAACGTCTATACATTTTTGCATTATTATAGGTCCAGCATCCGCTTTCTCATTTACAAAATGCACTGTAGCTCCTGTTATTTTTACACCGTAATCAAGGACAGCTTTATGAACTTTTTTACCATAGTATCCTTCTCCACAAAAAGATGGTATAAGTGATGGATGTATATTTATTATTTTATTTCTAAATTCATCAACAAACTTAGGACTTATAATTTTTAGATATCCTGCTAATACAACCAGTTCTATGTTTTTTTCTTTCAATAAACTTATTACCTTTTCCTCATCACCTTCACATATAGCTTCTATATTGTTTTTCCTAGCACGTTCGAGTCCATAAGCATCTTTCTTATTAGATATTACTAATTTTATTTCTCCGTTTATTTCATTCTTAATACTAGCATCAATAAGAGATTGTAAGTTTGTTCCCCCTCCAGACACAAGAACCGCTATATTTAGCATAATTCAACTCCGACCTGGCTTTTAGTAACATGACCTATTATATATCCTTTATCCATAGAGTTTATACATTTCAGTATTTCATCAGCATTTTCTTGTTTTACTACAATAACTAAACCTATCCCCATATTGAAGCTCTTGTGTAACTCTTTTTCTCCAATGTTATTAATACTTTCTATAAGATTAAATATAGCTGGTTTATCCCATGATTTTTTGTTTATACTTACTCCTAATCCCTTTGGTATAACTCTAGGTATATTTTCTATAAGTCCCCCTCCAGTTATATGAGCTATTGCTTTTATATCATATTTACTTAATAAATCCATAACTAGTTTTACATATATTTTAGTTGGTTCTAATAATGTTTCTCCTAGTGTTTTTCCTAATTCAGGTACATATCTATTTAAATCCCACTTAAGTGTCTCTAAAAAAATCTTTCTTACAAATGAGTATCCATTGCTGTGTATACCACTTGAGGATATCCCTATTAATACATCTCCTTCTTTAACATCACTTCCTGTAACTATCTTTTCTTTATCACATATTCCAACTGAAAACCCAGCTAAGTCATATTCTCCATTAGAATACATTCCTGGCATTTCAGCCGTTTCTCCACCTATTAAAGCACAATTTGCAAGTTTACATCCATCTACTATTCCACCTACTATGCTTTCTACCTTCTCAGCCTTTAATTGCCCTGTTGCTATATAATCTAAGAAAAATAAAGGTCTTGCTCCTTGACATATAAGATCATTAACACACATTGCAACCAAATCTACACCTACAGTATTGTGTATATCCATCATTTGAGCAATTTTTAATTTAGTCCCAACTCCATCAGTTGAAGAAAGCAATACTGGTTCTTTCATTCCTACAAATTCTTTTAAACTATATAACCCACTAAAGTTACCCAAATCTCCTATTACATTGCTGTCATAAGTAGATTTTATTTTATTTTTGATTAAATCTACCGCCTTATTTCCTTCATCTATATCAACACCTGAATCTCTATAAGTTATATTAAGCATCGACATCTTCCCCCTTATCTGTAATTTCTACTGGATAGCTTCCATCGAAACATGCTTTACAGAATATATTTTGATTATTTCCTGCTTCTAAAATTCCATCTATATCTATAAACTTAAGACTATCGGCTCCTATAGATTTACAAATCTCATCCACCGAATTATTAGCTGCAATTAGATGTTTGCGATTTGGAGTATCTATTCCATAGAAACATGGATACTTTACAGGAGGAGATATTATTCTTACGTGAACTTCTCTAGCTCCTGAATTTTTTAGTGAATCTATTATTTTTTTAGAAGTAGTTCCTCTAACTATCGAATCATCTACTAATATTATAGATTTACCTTTAACTACTGAAGTTAACGGGTTGAGCTTTATTTTAACACCTATTTCACGTTCAGCCTGAGTAGGCTTTATAAAAGTTCTTCCAACATATCTATTCTTTACTAATCCTTCAGCTAGCGGTACATTACTAGCTCTTGAATATCCAATTGCTCCCGACCAACCTGAATCTGGAACAGGAACTACTATATCCGCATCTATATCGTCTTCCTTTGCAAGTATTTCTCCACACCTAACTCTAAATTCATAAGCATTTATCCCATCTAAAGTTGCGTCATTTCTAGCAAAGTATATATGCTCAAATATACAAGTTTTCTTTAATTCCTTGTAATTTTCCCTATAATTATAAGATTTCAATTCATTATTTTTTATAACTACTATTTCTCCAGGCTCTATATCTCTAATTATTTCTCCACCTATTATATCTATTGCACAAGTTTCAGATGCGACTATATAAGTATCTCCTTTTTTACCTAAAACTAGTGGTCTAAATCCATGAGGGTCTCTTACAGCTACCATTTCATCTTCGCTCATTATAACTAGAGAATAAGCTCCCTTTATATAATCCATTGTTATTTTTATACTTTCTACAATATCACCTTTATAATACCTAGCTAGTATATATAATATAACCTCAGAATCTATATTAGTTTGGAACATAAAACCTTCATCTTCTAGAGTTGTTCTTAAATATTTTTCATTTACCAAATTCCCATTGTGTGCTAATGCCAACTTTCGCCCTCTACATATACCAACTAAAGGTTGACAATTAGATACATGACTTCCACCGGCTGTTGAATATCTAACATGGCCTATCCCAAAATTACCATTTAACTTTTCTAACTCTTCTGCCTTAAATACTTCTCCAACTAATCCCATATCTTTTTTGTATTCTATTCCGTTATCTGATGATACAGCCATTCCGCAGCTTTCTTGACCTCTGTGTTGTATTGAATATAAAGCATAATATAGCTCTTTTGAAACATCCTTATTTGAATATACACCCACTATACCGCACATATTTATTCCCCCTATTAGCAACCCATTCTAGTTAAGACTTCTTTGTAACCTTCTATTACATTTCCTAAGTCCCTTCTAAATCTATCCTTATCATATTTTTCGTTAGTATTAGCATCCCATAACCTACAAGTATCAGGTGATACTTCATCTGCAAGTATTACTTTTCCATCTGATGTTTTTCCAAATTCTAATTTAAAATCAACTAATTTTAGATTCATATCTTTGAAAAACTTCTTCATAACATTATTTATTCTAAAAGTTTGCTGTTTTATATAATCTATTTCTTCTTTAGTGGCTAGCTTCATAGCTATAGCATGATCATCATTTATTAATGGATCTCCATATTCATCATTTTTATAGCATAATTCAAATACAGGTTCTTCAAATTGCATTCCTTCTTCTAATCCTAACCTCTTACACATAGACCCTGCTGATATGTTTCTAACTATAACTTCAAGAGGAAGTATTTCTACCTTTTTCACTAACATTTCTCTATCAGATATGTTTTTAATATAGTGTGTTTCTACTCCCTCTTTTTCTAGCATTTCGAATACTATAGAAGATATCTTATTGTTTATTATACCTTTTTCATATATTTCATCTTTTTTAATTCCATTAAAAGCAGTTGCATCATCTTTAAAATAAACTATATATTCATTGTTGTTTTCTGTTATAAATACTCTTTTTGCTTTTCCCTCGTATAGTAATTTCATTTTAATTACCCCCTTAATTTTTCATCATCTTCTAATACCTTGTTTTCCATTTCAATTCTATAGCTTTTTAGTTTTTGTTTTAATTCTGGGTATTTTATAGACATTATTTGAATTGCCATAAGAGCTGCATTTAACCCTGAATCTATTGTTACCGTTGCAACAGGTATTCCTTTAGGCATTTGAACTATCGAAAGAAGTGAATCTAATCCATCTAGAGTAGATGACTTTATAGGCAACCCTACAACCGGGATTAACGTGTGTGAAGCTATTACCCCTGGAAGATGTGCTGCTTTTCCAGCTGCCGCTATTATAACATCTGTATCATTTTCTATCTCGTTTAAAAAATTCATTAATTGTTTTGGGGTTCTATGCGCTGACAATGCTCTAACCTCAGTTTCTATTCCAAATTCTTTAATTAGCGCTATCCCTTCTTCTAACTTCGGATAATCTGATTTAGATCCCATAATTATTGATATTTTCATGTTTCTACCTCCTTTTAAATTTGATTCTATTATTTTTTAAATCATATGCACAATTTTTAATATTATAGTTCGCTTTATTCCTAACGTTTATAACTATATGTTATTACATTATACGTATATAGTCAACAATAAATGCGTATATTTTTTATAAATAAATAAATATAATTCGCTATATATAGGAGTATAAAAAAATAACATACATTAAATAATGTATGTTATTTCAAGTTTAAACTATTAGTTTGTTTACAATAAAGCAAATTTGGCTATAAATAAAATCGATAGTACAATTAATGAAATTTGAACTTCTTTAGTTCTTTTAGTCAATAATTTTATAACTGTATAAGATACTATTCCAAACATTATTCCATCAGCTATACTATAAGCAAATGGCATAATTACAACTGTTAAAAATGCTGGTACTGCATCTGTGAAATCATCAAAGTTTATATTAAGCAATGAACTTGCCATCATAACGCCTACTAGTATTAATACTGAAGCTGTTGCTTGAGCTGGTATTGCTATAAATATTGGAGCAAAGAATAATGATATTAAGAACAATATTCCTGTTGTTAAAGCTGTAAGTCCTGTTCTCCCACCTTCAGCTATGCCTGAAGCACTTTCTATATAAGAAACTACTGTAGATGTTCCTAAAACTCCAGCTGTTGTAGTCCCTATTGCATCTGCAAGTAATGCTTCTTTCGCTCTAGGCAATTTTCCATTTTCATCTAACATACCTGCTCTACTAGCTAATCCAACTAAACATCCTACTGTGTCAAATAAGTTAACAAATAAGAATGTAAATACTATTATTACCATATCTAAGCTAAATAGCTTCGACTGTTCTACGTCCATAAATTGCATAAATACTGGCTTTAAAGATGGTACTGACGACACTATTCCTGTAGGTAATCCTACTATATTTATTGCCATTCCAATTGCTGAAGTTACTAATATTGATATTAAAAATGCACCTTTAATATTTTTTGCTAATAATATCGAAGCTAATATTAATCCGAATATTGCTAATAATACAAGTGGTGACTTTATATCTCCTAATGTAACTATTGCTCCACCTTGTTTAATTATTCCTGCATTTACTAATCCTATAAATGCTATAAAGAATCCTATTCCGCCTGTAATTGCGTGTTTTAAAACTGTTGGTATACAATTTATTATTTTCTCACGAACATTTGTAAGACTCAGTACAATAAATATTATTCCTTCTATAAAAACTGCGCATAAAGCAAATTGCCAGCTATATCCCATTCCTAAAACTACTGTATAAGCAAAGAATGCATTTAGTCCCATACCTGGAGCTAGCGCTATTGGATAATTCGCAATAAGTGCCATGGCTACAGATCCAATAAATGAAACCAATGCTGTAGCTGTAAATACAGCTCCTTTATCCATACCAGTTTCTCCTAATATCATCGGATTTACAACTAGTATATATGCCATTGTCATAAATGTAGTTATTCCAGCTAATACTTCTGTTTTAACATTTGTATTGTTGGCTGATAACTTAAATAACTTCTCTAATAATCCATTTTGAGTTCTAGATACTTGAGACATTTTTGTTTACCTCCTAGTAATATCGTTTTTTATTTTTATGATCTTAATATTCATATTATATCTAACGTTTATATTTCAATTATACAATATCATACGTACATTTTCAATATAAATTACGAATATTTTTCACAAATTTCAATAAATAATTCGAATGTGCACATAAAAAAATTGATATATATTAGGTTTCCCAATATATATCAATTTCATTTTAAAGAAATATAAATTTTAATACAAACAATACAGATAGTATCATTAAAGTTAAGTTAACTTCTTTTCTTTTATTAGCTAAGACTTTTATAATCGTATAAGATATTATACCTAACATGATTCCATCAGCTACACTATAACTTAATGGCATTAATATAAATGTTAAAAATGCCGGTATTGCATCTGTGAAATCATCAAAGTTTATTTTTATTAATGAACTAGCCATCATTACTCCTACTAATATAAGTACTGGAGCTGTTGCTTGTGCTGGTATAGATATAAATATTGGAGCAAAGAATAATGATATTAAGAACATTAATCCTGCTACACAAGCCGTAAGACCTGTTCTTCCTCCCTCTGCTATACCTGCTCCACTTTCAACAGTTGTTGCTAGCGTAGATGTTCCTAAAAGAGCCGCTGTGGTAGTTGCAACAGATTCAGCTAATAAGGCCTTTTCTACTCTTGGCAGTTTTCCATTTTCATCTAATAAATTAGCTTTACTAGCTATACCTAATAAAAATCCTATAGAATCAAACATATTAACGAATAATAAAACAAGAACTACAACAGCCATATCTAAGCTAAATAATTGAGCTTTATCTACATTAAATAGCTGCATAAATACTGGCTTTATGGATGGTACTGATGATACTATACTACTTGGCATAGGCACTATACTAACAATTACACCTATGATAGTTGTCACTATCATAGATATTAAAAATGCACCCTTTACATTTCTCGCTAATAATACAGATGCCAATATGAGCCCGAATAAAGAAAGTAATACAAGTGGAGATGATAATTTACCTAATGATATTATAGCTCCTCCACTAACTATTATACCTGCGTTTACAAATCCAATAAAAGCTATAAATAATCCTATACCTGCTGTAATTGCATGTTTTAAAACATCTGGCATGCAATTTATTATTTTTTCACGAACATTAGTTACAGTTAATAATATAAATATACAACCTTCTATAAATGCTGCACACAAGGCAAATTGCCAGCTATAACCCATAGTTAAAACTACTGTATAAGCAAAGAATGCATTTAGTCCCATACTAGGCGCTAATACTATAGGATAATTAGCAAGAAGACCCATAACAAGACACCCTATAAACGAAGCAACAGCAGTAGCTGTAAATACAGCTTCTTTATTCATTCCTGCTTCTCCTAGTATTGTAGGATTTACAACTAATATATATGCTATAGTCATAAAAGTAGTTATACCTGCTAATACCTCAGTCTTAACATTTGTGTTGCTTTCCGATAACTTAAATACTTTATCCAGTATACCTTTTTCATTTTGGGTTTTATTTTCTTGAGATAAACTCATTTATATTACCTCCTTTTATTCCCACTCTATAGTTCCAGGTGGTTTAGAAGTTATATCATATACAACTCTGTTTACCCCATCAACTTCATTCACTATTCTATTTGATATTTTTTCTAACACTTCATAAGGCATCTTATACCAATCTGATGTCATTCCATCTGAAGAAGTAACGGCTCTTAAACCTACTAGATATGCATAAGTTCTTTCATCTCCCATAACTCCTACAGTTTTTACATCTGGTAATGTAGCAAATGCCTGCCATATTTCTCTATATAATCCTACATTTTTTAATTCTTCCATATATACAGCATCTGCTTCTCTTAATATATCTAATTTTTCTTTTGTAACATCTCCTATAACCCTTATACCAAGTCCTGGGCCTGGGAATGGATGTCTAAATATTAATCCTTCTTCTATTCCAAGTTCTAATCCTATTTTTCTAACTTCATCTTTGAATAGTTCTCTTAAAGGTTCTACTATTTCAAACTCTATATCTTCAGGTATTCCACCAACATTGTGATGCGATTTTATAGTAGATGCTCCACCTTCGCCATGTCCGCTTTCTATAACATCTGGATATATAGTTCCTTGAACTAGGAAATCCATTTTTCCTAATTTATTTGATTCTTCTTCAAATACTCTAATAAATTCTTCACCTATTATTTTTCTCTTAGCTTCTGGTTCACTAACTCCAGCTAATTTGCTTAAAAACCTATCTTCGCAGTTAACTCTTATTAAATTTATATCAAATTTTTCTCTAAATATTCTTTCTACATCGTTACCTTCATTTTTCCTAAGCAATCCATGATCCACAAATATACAAGTTAAATTATCTCCTATTGCTCTATGAACAAGAACTGCTGCAACAGATGAGTCTACTCCACCACTTAAAGCACATAATACTTTTTTGTCTCCAACCTTTTCTTTTATTTCTTTAATTTTTTGATTTATAAAAGAATCAGAAGTCCAATCTCCACTAACTTTACAAACATTGTATAAGAAATTTCTTAATATCTTATCTCCTTCTATACTATGTTCAACTTCTGGATGGAATTGTACTCCATATAGACCTAATTCTTCATTTTCCATAGCTGCAATAGGACATTCAGAAGTTTTTGCACTTACTTTAAATCCTTCTGGCATTTTATCTATTAAATCGGTATGACTCATCCACACTATATTGTCCGTTTTTATATCATTAAATATTGGAGATTGTTCGTAGTTTATTGTTGTTTTTCCGTATTCTCTTTTATCTCCTCTTCTTACATTTCCACCTAGTTTATAAGCCATAAGTTGAGCTCCATAGCATATCCCCAGTATAGGTACTCCTAATTCAAAGATTTCTTTAGATATAGTTGGAGCATCTTCTGCATAAACACTGTTAGGTCCACCTGTGAAAATTATGCCTTTAGGATTTTTTTCTTTTATTTTTTCTATTTTATAAGTATGTGGTATTATCTCACAATACGTATTATTTTCTCTAACTCTTCTAGCTATTAATTGGTTGTATTGCCCACCAAAATCTATTATAAGTATTAATTCCTTTTTCATATTACATTTCGCCTCCCGTACTGTAATTTGGTGCTTCCTTAGTTATAGTTATATCATGAGGATGACTTTCTTTTAAAGCTGCAGCTGTTATTTTTATAAATCTTGAGTTTTCTATTAAGTCTTTTATAGTTGCTGTACCACAATATCCCATACCGGCTCTTAATCCACCGATTAACTGGTATATTATATCTTCAACCTTTCCTTTATATGGGACCATACCTTCTACACCTTCTGGAACTAACTTCTTAGCATCATTTTGGAAGTATCTATCTTTAGATCCTTGTTCCATAGCTCCTATAGACCCCATACCTCTATAAGATTTAAATGCTCTTCCTTTATATATTATTCTTTCTCCTGGACTTTCTTCTGTTCCAGCAAACATAGATCCCATCATACAAACAGATCCACCTGCAGCTATTGACTTTACAACATCACCAGAGTATTTTATTCCTCCATCAGCTATTATAGGTACTCCATATTTACTAGCAGCTTCAGCACAATCCATAACTGCAGTTACTTGAGGAACTCCTATACCAGCTACTACTCTTGTTGTACATATAGATCCCGGACCTATACCAACTTTCACACAATCAGCTCCAGCAAGTATAAGTTCTTCAGTAGCCTCATAAGTAGCAACATTTCCTGCTATAATTTGAAGATCAGGATAACTTTCTTTTACTTTCTTTACTGCATCTATAACCCCTTTTGAATGACCATGTGCTGTATCTAAAACTATAACGTCAACTTGAGTTTTAACTAGGGCAGCAACTCTATCCATCATATCAGCTGTTATACCTACTGCAGCCCCACATAACAGTCTTCCACCTTGATCTGTAGCTGAATTAGGATATAATATTTTCTTTTCTATATCTTTTATTGTTATAAGTCCTTTTAAGTAACCTTCATCGTCTACTAAAGGTAACTTTTCTATTTTATTTCGTTTTAATATATCTTGAGCATCTTCTAAACTTATACCTTCTTTAGCTGTTATTAAATTATCTTTTGTCATAACCTCATCTATTTTTTTATTAAAATTCTCTTCAAATCTCATATCTCTATTTGTTATTATTCCTATTAGCTTATTATTTTCATCTACTATAGGTACCCCAGATATTTTATATCTTCCCATTATTGCATCTGCATCTGCTATAGTATGTTCTTTAGATAAGTAAAAAGGGTCTACTATAACTCCACTTTCACTTCTTTTAACCTTGTCCACTTCTAGCGCTTGTTCTTCTATACTCATATTTTTGTGTATTATTCCTATACCACCTTGTCTAGCCATAGATATAGCCATTTTTGACTGTGTAACAGTATCCATTCCAGCACTCATTAACGGTATATTTAACTTTATATTTTTTGTAAGATTAGTTGTTAAGTCTACGTCCTTTGGTAATACTTCAGATTTCTGTGGTACTAATAGAACATCGTCAAATGTTAAACCTTCTTTTAGTATCTTAGCCATTTTATTTCCTCCTTAGTATTATAATATATAGTATGAACCAATTAATAACACTTTATAAAAATATAAATTAACGAACTTTCATGCATTAATTTTATATTGTAGTTCGTATTTCAAAAAAGTTAAAAAAAATAATTATTTATACAAAAAGACCTATATAATAATTTCTATAAGTGAAATTATTATATAGGTCTTTTAATATCTATATCGAAAGCAAACCCTTAGGGATTTATAATCAGCCTAAGAACTCACTTTTTATATAATAGATATTATCCTATAATAACTTCACTCATAGTCAGTACATTTACGGTGTACCGGTAGATACTCTCAGCCCATATCGCTGAGTATATATGAGTGATATTAAATTTTATATCTTTCGAGTTGTTGTATACTAGATTATCAAAATTTGTCGACTATGTCAACATATTTGATTTAAAATATTCATGTATGGCAACATTTACATCATTGTATACTTTGTTCAGAGGTAAGTTTGATTTTTTAGCTATTAATTTACAATCTTCATATTCTGGAGTAATTTTTATCAATTTTTCATCATAGTATCCTAATTTAACTTTTACCTTACCATATATTGTGTTTATCATTTTTATTTTTCTATAAAGTATCTTTCTATTATATTTATTAAATCTAACTCCAAATGTGCTAGTTTCCTTCAAAATAACTTCTATGATATTTTCTAAGTCATCTTCAATACATATTACAGATAATTTAACAGCAGGTCTATTTTTTTTCATATATATACTTTGAGTATATATATCTAGTGCTCCTATCGATAGTATTTCTTCGTATAAATACGAAAATATTTCTGATGACATATCATCTATATTCGCACTTACTTCATATATTATTTCCTCTTTTTTTTTACTCCAATTATAGCCCTTAGCATATTTGGCACTTCAAATTCCTTTTTACCCATCCCATAACCTATTTTCTTAACTTCAAATTCTATATCATCTACAAATTCAGATACTAATGTCTTTGCTATTGCTGCTCCTGTGGGAGTTGTGCATTCTCCACGCACACTATTTAATTTAACTCTTGCTCCTTTTAATATTTCTATAGTTGCCGGTGCTGGAACAGGCATTATTCCATGGTCACACTTTACAAACCCAGATCCTAATGGAATTGTTGATGCATAAATTTTATCTACGTTTAATAAATCTATAAGAATACAAGAACCCACTATATCCACTATAGAATCTATAGCTCCAACCTCATGAAAATGAACTTTATCTATAGTTGTTCCATGCACCTTGGCCTCTGCCTTAGCTATAGTCATAAACATGTTCTTAGATAATTCTTTTATGTTTTCATCCAACTGGCTTTTGTCTACGATATCATATATGTCGATTAAGTTCCTGTGATTATGACTTATATTATTATTTTTAATTATAACTTCTACATTTTTTCCAATTATACCATTTACCTCTTTGGAAGTTAATTTTATATCATATTCATTGGCTAAATTTAACTTAGATAATTCCTCTAAAAATATTTCTTCTGGTATTCCTAAATCTAGTAGAGATGCCAATGTCATATCTCCTGAGATTCCGTTTACCATATCTAAATACAATATTCTTTCTTCCATGTTTATCTCCTATCTACAACTTATTTATCATACTGGCTAAGTATCCTGCTCCAAAACCATTATCTATATTAACAACAGATATCCCTGATGCGCAGCTATTTAACATAGTAAGTAAAGCCGATATTCCACTAAAATTTGCTCCATATCCTACAGATGTAGGAACTGCTATAACAGGAACATCTACAAGACCTCCTACTACACTAGGTAAAGCCCCTTCCATGCCCGCTACAGCTACTATCACTCTAGCAGAATTTAAAACATCTGAATTATTCAATAATCTATGTATACCCGCTACTCCTACATCATATAATCTTTCTACATCATTTCCTAGAAAGTGTGCTGTATGATATGCTTCTTCTGCTACTGGTATATCAGATGTCCCTCCTGTTACTACTAGTATTTTTCCCTTGCCCTTTATTTGAATTGGTTCACTTTGTAATTTTATTATTCTAGCAGGTTCATCATATTCTAGATTAGTATATATTTTGCTTAATTTTTCATATGATTCTTTTCTACACCTAGTCCCTAATACATTGGAGCCCTTTTCAATCATCTTTCCTATTATACCTATTATCTGCTCATCTGTTTTTCCTTCGCAGTATATAACTTCAGGATATCCAGTTCTTAGTTTTCTATGATGATCTACTTTTGCATACCCTATGTCTTCAAAAGGAAGGGTTTTCAGTTTATTTAATGCATCATCTAGATTTATATTATCATCCTTAACATTTTGAAGTATGTCCTTTATATATTCAATATTCATTAAGTCTTCACTCCCTAAAAGTATGGCGTATATTAATTTTACCATATTTTATATATATTATATATTAAAAAAGAGTGACCAAGTCACTCTCTCTTCATTACATCATTGGCATTCCGCCGCCCATTCCAGGCATTGGCTCTTCTTTTCCTGGTATATCAACTACAGCAGCTTCTGTTGTTAAGAATACAGCAGCTATAGATGCAGCATTTTGTAAAGCTGTTCTTGTTACCTTAGTTGGATCAACTATACCAGATTCTATCATATTTACATATTTTTCGTTTAATGCATCAAATCCCATTTCTGGATCAGAATTCATAACGTTTTGTACTATAACAGCACCTTCAAGGCCTGCATTTGTAGCTATTTGTCTTAATGGCTCTTCTAATGATTTTCTTATTATTTGAGCACCTATTTTAATTTCTGCTTCTAATGATTGAACTACAGATTCTAATGCCGGTATTACACTAACAAGTGCTGTACCTCCACCTGCTACTATACCTTCTTCAACAGCAGCTCTAGTAGCGTTTAGTGCATCTTCTATTCTTAGTTTTCTTTCTTTTAATTCAGTTTCAGTAGCTGCCCCAACTTTTATAACAGCTACTCCTCCAGCAAGTTTAGCTAATCTTTCTTGTAATTTTTCTTTATCAAATTCAGAAGTAGTTCCCTCTATTTGAACTTTTATTTGGTTTACTCTATCTTCTATAGCCTTTTCATCTCCAGCACCACCTATTATAGTAGTGTTGTCTTTATTTACCTTAACAGTACTAGCTCTACCTAACATAGATAAATTAGCTTCTTTTAAATCTAATCCAACTTCTTCAGATATAACTTGACCACCTGTTAAAATAGCTATATCTTCTAACATAGCTTTTCTTCTATCACCAAATCCTGGAGCTTTAACACCTACGACTTCAAAAGTACCTCTTAACTTATTAACTACTAATGTAGATAAAGCTTCACCTTCAACATCTTCTGCTATTATTAATAATCTTCTTCCTTGTTGTACTATTTGTTCAAGTAGTGGTAATAATTCTTGTATATTAGATATCTTTTTATCAGTTATCAATATGTAAGGATCGCTCAATACAGCTTCCATTTTTTCAACATCTGTTACCATATATGCAGAAACATATCCTCTATCAAATTGCATACCTTCTACAGCATCTAACTCAGTATGCATTGTCTTAGACTCTTCTACAGTTATAACTCCATCTTTTCCTACTATTTCCATAGCCTCAGCTATTAAATTTCCTACTTCTTCATCTCCAGCAGATATAGAAGCAACCTGAGCTATAGCTTCCTTAGTTTCTACGATTCTTGATTGTTTCTTTAGTTCTTCAACTGCTACATCAACAGCTTTTTGTATACCTTTTCTTAGTAATATTGGATTAGCTCCAGCTGTTACATTTTTTAATCCTTCTCTTATTATAGCTTGAGCAAGAACTGTAGCTGTTGTTGTCCCATCTCCAGCTACATCATTAGTTTTAGTAGCAACTTCTTTAACTAATTGAGCTCCCATATTTTCGTATGGATCTTCTAATTCTATTTCTTTAGCTATAGTAACACCATCATTAGTTATAAGTGGTGAACCAAATTTTTTATCTAATATAACATTTCTTCCTTTTGGTCCTAATGTAACCTTAACTGTATCTGCTAATTTATTAACACCAGTTTCTAAAGCTTTTCTTGTAGCTTCTGAAAATCTAATTTCCTTAGCCATAACAAACCCCTCCTATTGTTAATTTCTCAATATTTTTATATATGCATAAGTTAAATTTTATTATTCTACAACTGCTAATATGTCACTTTGTTTTAATATAGTGTATTCTTCTCCATCTAGCTTAACTTCTGTTCCAGCATATTTAGAGAATATAACTTTATCTCCAACTTTTAATTCCATTGTAACTTCTTTACCGTCTATTAATCCTCCAGCTCCTACTTCTACAACCTCAGCCATTTGCGGTTGTTCTTTAGCTGTTCCTGGTAATACTATACCACTTCTAGTTTTCTCTTCAGCTTCTACCTTTTTAATAACAACTCTGTCCCCTAATGGTCTTATTTTCATATTTATCCCTCCTATTAATATTTTATATTTTTATGTAAATTCTTATCATTTAATACGATTTTGTGTTAGCACTCCTTAGCATCGAGTGCTAATAATTATTATATTATATTAATTGGTTATTTTTTGCAAGTATTTTTTGATTTTTTTACCATAAAAAATTCGCTTCACTCATGTCACCAACAACCTTAAAAGAGTGGTCTGTTGCTCAAAAAAAACTGCTTATAATAGCAGTTTTTTATAAGAGCGGAGAAAATAATCTGGCTGCAGATTCCTTTATCTTCTTTATAGTAGGCCTATTATAATATTTGTCAATTGTAATTTCCTCGCTATTTTTTAAGTCCTCATTGAAGTCGTTTATCACCCATTTCACTGTTCTTTCATCATATAAAAATGCATTAACTTCAAAATTTAACATAAAGCTTCTTAAATCCATATTAGCAGAGCCTATAGATGCCAATTTATTATCTATTATTATAACTTTGGAATGTATAAATCCTTTGTTATATAGATACACCCTGCCACCAGCCTTTAGTATATCTCCAAAATAGGAGTACGATGCTTCATGAACTATCCTATGATCTGCAACCTTTGGAAATATTATTCTAACATCTACTCCACTTAAAGCTGCAGATTTCAATGCCTTTAGTATGCTTTCGTCTGGTATAAAATAAGGTGTTTCTATATATATTTTTTCTTTTGCTTCACATATAGCTGTAAAATATGCATAGTGTATAGCTTCCCAGTCGCTATCAGGTCCACTAGGCACTACTTGAACCATACTGTTACCTTTATTGTTCATACTTGGAAAATATTTTTCTTCAAATATAGCTTCTTTCGTTGTAAAATACCAATCCATTAAAAATGCCATTTGAAGCATATAAACAGATGTTCCTTCTATTCTTATATGGGTATCTCTCCAATAGCCAAATTTATTATTCTTTCCTAGATATTCATCTCCAATATTAATTCCACCTGTGTAACCTATACATCCATCTATAACAGCAATTTTTCTGTGATTTCTATAGTTTAATTGACTACATATAACAGGAAATTTAGCTGGTAAAAAAGGGTACACTAGTATACCTTGCTTCCTCATATCATAAAAAAATTTCCTGTTAAACCAAAGTCTCCAACACCCAACATCATCGTATAGTATTTTTACCTCTATACCTTCTTGTGCTTTTTGGATTAAGATTTCTTTTATTATATTTCCAACATCGCTATATTTTATTATGAAATATTCAAGATGTATATGAGATTTTGCATTTTTCAAGTCTTCTATAAGTGCAGTGAATTTTTCATTTCCGTCTCTGAATATTTTCACATCATTGTTTATAGTAAATGGAAATCTACCTGTATTTAAAAGCAAATTCACAACTCTTCTCTTTGTATCGCAACTATCTTCACTACTTAATAGTTTTTTTTCTGCTATAGCCTTTTTTTCCATCATAACCAATTCTTCAAACTCTTGAAGGTTTTTAAATAAGTTAGCCTCTCTAATATCATCTACCATTTGCTTTGTTTTAAATATCTTTCTTTGTCTTATGTTTCTTCCAAAGAAGATATATACTATTAAACCAGCTATAGGAATCAATATAAATATAAGTAGCCACGCTATAGTTTTGGACGGATCTCTATTTTCCAAAATTATACTTATAGATACAAATATTGCAGATATATAAGATAAAATTATCATTGTCATAAATATAGTTTCTACAATATTCATGTAACCTCCTATCCCCTTCCTATGCCTAACTCCCTAGCATAGTAAAAAAGGTATTGTTGTGCAAATCCTGATAACCCTCCAAATTTTTCTATTGCATATTCTCTCATTTTCTTTAAACTCATATCTTCAGATACATAAAATTCTTGCATAACTCTTTTCACCCAGATATCAACCGGAAAAGTGTCATACTTTTGCATAGAAAATAACGCTATACAATCACAAACTTTTGGACCTACTCCACTAAATTTAAGTAGCTCTTTTCTACACATATCCGTATCTAAGTTTTTGTATTTATATAAATCATAATTGTAAGAAATTACAGCATAAGCTGTATCTTTTATATATTGTGCTCTAAATCCAGTTTTACAAGCCCTGATGTCTTCTTCACTTATTTTATTTATTTCATCTGGGGTCGGAAATGCATAATGTTTCTTTCCTCTATACTCTCCTATATATTCTCCATATCTAGCTGACAAGTTTTCTATGGCCTTTTTTATCATAGGTATTCTATTATTAGCCGATATTATGAATGATATAAGCATTTCCCATTCATCTTGTTGCAGAATTCTTATTCCATAGCCGAATTCTGTGGCTGTATCTAGATATTTATCCATTTTCTTCAGTTCTTTTTTTATTTCTTTATAATCTCTATCTAAGTCAAAATATCTATACCATATACTATGAAATTCTTCTAAATTTGTATTATCAAAATACACTTTATTATCTTCTTTTTTTACATTTATTATTTTCGATTGGGCTACTCCTGTATATGACCCATCTTCTTCAAGATACCATCTAAAGCATTGCCCACATTCAAATATATGCTTAAGATCAAAATCAGATAAATCTTCTACAATAACTTTATTATTTTCCTCATACATTTTCATAACATTTCTCCTTTCACACACCTTATATAGTTAATTTACCCAAATTTATACAAACTTAATTACATATTCCTATTTAATTTTCCATTATTTAATTAAATCTATATGGTAGCATTAATATTTCTTTTTTGATAAAATACTTTAGACACTATTTTTAGAAGGTGATTGACTATGATGAATAAAGGCATATTTATATCTATCGAAGGGCCTATAGGTGTAGGCAAAACTACTTTAGCAGGCATATTGAATAAACATTTTAACGCCATATTATTAAGGGAAATTATTGAAGAAAATCCATTTTTATCTAAGTTTTATACTGACATAAAGGAATATGCTTTGCAAACAGAGTCGTTTTTCTTATTTAACAGGATAAAACAACTTGAAGATGCTGGAAAAGTACTTCATAAAGGTCAAAACGTAGTCAGCGATTATAACATAATAAAAAATCTAGTATTTGCAGGACTTACTTTAGATAAAAAACAATTTCATAGGTATAAACAAGTTTATAATATATTTGTCAGTGATTTACCTCAATCTGATATTATAATTTATCTTAATTCTAATACTGACACTCTTATGAAAAGAATAGCTACGAGAGATAGAAGTTTTGAAAGACAAATGGATCAAAACTACATAGATACTCTTAGAAAAGAGTATAAATACTATTTTGACCCACTTTCCATAAAACATCATTTCGGAGATAAGATTCCTTTAATAATAGAAATAGATAATTCTAATCTCGATTTTCTTAATAATGAAGAAGATAGAAAAATGTTAATAAAAAAGGTAGAGGACGCAATTAGCAACTTAGGAGGTACCCTTAATGTTTAAACTTATAGACAACTGTGAACTTAAATACGAACGAGATCCTTATATAAATAGATTTATAACTGTAGCTGGTAATGTTGGAGCCGGAAAGTCTACATTGACAGAACTTTTAGGAAAGTCTCTTGGTTTTAGAACTCATTTTGAAAAAGTGGATAATAATCCTTATTTATCAGATTTTTACCTAGATCAAAAACAATGGGGATTTCATTTACAGTTGTATTTCTTAGCTCAAAGATTTAAACAACAAAAAGAAATAGAATTAAATACATTTAATAATATTCAAGATAGAAGTATATATGAAGATGTTGAAATATTTGCTCAAGCTTTATATGAAGATGGAAAAATGAATGAAAGAGACTATATAACTTACAAAGAATTATTTTATGATATGTTGCCTTATTTAAGAAAACCTGACTTAATGATATATCTTGATGGTTCTATAGACACTATACTTCATAGAATAAATCTTAGAGGTAGAGAAATGGAGAAAGCTGTAGACAGGGGCTATTGGACAAATCTTCACAGTAGATATGAAGGTTGGATATCTAACTATAAACAATCTCCGGTTTTATATGTTGATATAAATAAGGTCGATTTGATAAATAATCCAGAACATCTAAGTATTTTAAATGATGAAATAAAAAATATATTAAATTTAAGATAAACTTTTCATAAATAAAAGGCGAGGTTTCTATATAATATAGAAACCTCGCCTTTTGCTATTTTATTCTGCAATATTAAATATTGTTAAGTTTTCATTATGCATATATTTTTTCATAATTCCTATCATTGACTTCAATGTATCTAGTGATGTTATAACTTCTGTCCCAAATTCTATGGCTGTTCTTCTTATTTTAAATCCATCTCTAGTTGAATCATTTCCTTTAGTTGGAGTATTTATAACCATATCCACTTCTTTATTTCTTATAACATCTAATATATTAGGATTTTTCTCTCCAACCTTATTTACAGTGGTTGCTTTTATTCCATAGCTTGACAGTATATCTGCCGTACCTTTAGTAGCTATAAATTTAAATCCTAAATCGTCTATTTCCTTTGCTATATCTATAAACTCCTCTTTATCATAATCGTTTATAGTTGCTAATACAAAGCCTCTATTTTTCACCATTTCCTTGCCTGATGCTATGAATCCCTTATATAATGCTTCTTCTATAGTTGTCCCAATTCCTAAAACTTCGCCTGTTGATCTCATTTCAGGACCTAAACTTACCTCTACTTTAGATAACTTTTCAGTAGAAAATACAGGAATCTTAACTGATATTAAATCTGGCTCTTTATATATACCAACTCCATAACCTAAATCCTTTAGTTTTTCTCCTAACATAGTTTTAGTAGCAAGTTCTACTATAGGCACATTACTTACCTTACTTATATACGGAACTGTCCTACTGGCTCTTGGATTAACTTCTATTATATATAATTCTCCATTATATTCTATAAACTGTATATTAATCATCCCCAATACGTTTAACTCAAGAGCTATACTTTTAGTATAATCTAATATTTTTTGTTTTATATCTTTAATTATATTTTGACTAGGATACATAGTTATGCTATCTCCTGAGTGTATACCCGCTCTTTCTAGATGCTCCATTATCCCAGGTATTAATACATCTTCTTTATCGCATATAGCGTCTACTTCTATTTCTCTACCAATTAAGTATTTATCTATAAGAATAGGATTTTTCTTATCTCTATCAAGTGCATTTTTTAGATATTCTATTAATTTATCTTCTTCATATGTTATCTCCATACCTTGACCACCTAATACATACGACGGTCTAACTAATACTGGATATCCTAAATTCTTAGCCTCTTTTATTCCCTCTTCTATTGACCATATAGCTTTTCCTTCAGGTCTATTTATATTAAGTTTTTCAAGTAAATCTTCAAATTTTTCTCTATCCTCTGCAGTATCTATATCTTCAAACTTTGTACCAAGTATATTTATGTTTTTTTCATGTAAAAACTTAGACAATTTTATAGCCGTTTGACCACCAAACTGAAGTATAACTCCATATGGTTTTTCTTTTTCTATTATATTTAGAACTTCTTCTTCTGTAAGCGGTTCAAAGTATAACTTATCTGATATATCGAAATCTGTACTTACTGTTTCTGGGTTATTATTGATTATTATGGTTTCTATGCCCATTTTTTTAAGAGCTTTAACAGAATGTACAGAACAATAATCAAATTCTATACCTTGGCCTATTCTTATAGGCCCTGAACCTATAACAATTACTTTCTTTTTATTGCTAACTTCTACTTCATCATACATTTCATAAGTTGAGTAATAATAAGGAGATATTGCATCAAATTCTCCCCCACAAGTATCTACCATTTTATATACCGCATTTATATTGTACAATTTTCTAAGTTCATATACTCTTGCTGGACTTATCTTCATTAAATCAGATATACCCTTGTCTGAAAATCCTTTTTTCTTAAGTTTATATAAATATTCTTTAGATAAATCTTCTATTTTACATTTTTTTAATTTTTCTTCTTCATCAACTATCCATTTTATTTTGTTTATAAACCATTTATCTACTCCTGTTATTTCTGAAACCTTATCTATTTTATATCCTCTTCTTATCATTTCTGCTAGGTCAAATATTCTTTCATCATCTGGGACTATTACTCTAGATTTCAGCTCATCTAAAGTACGATTTTCGGACTCATTATGAACCAGTGAGTACTTACCTATTTCTAGAGATCTTATACCCTTGAGAAACGCCGCTTCAAAATTACTTCCTATAGCCATAATCTCTCCCGTAGCCATCATCTTAGTTCCTAGTTTTCTATTGGCATTGTAGAACTTATCAAATGGCCACTTAGGTATTTTAACTACTATATAGTCTAGTGTAGGTTCAAAACAAGCGTATGTCTTCTTAGTAACTGCATTTTTTATTTCATCTAATCCATATCCTAACGCTATCTTAGCTGCAACCTTAGCTATAGGATATCCAGTTGCTTTAGATGCCAAAGCCGATGATCTACTTACCCTTGGATTTATTTCTATAACAGCATATTCGAAACTATTTGGATTCAATGCAAATTGTACATTACATCCACCTTGAACTTCTATGGTATTTATTATATCTATAGAAGCTTTACGCAACATCTGATATTCTTTATCACTTAACGTTTGACTTGGAGCAACTACTATACTATCTCCAGTATGTATACCAACCGGATCTATATTTTCCATGTTACATACAGTTATACAGTTGCCATTAGAGTCCCTCATTACTTCATATTCTATTTCTTTCCAACCTTTTATAGACTTTTCTAATAATACCTGTCCAACAGGGCTAAGTTGTAATCCCTGAGTCAATATTTCCAATAATTCATCTTTGTCTTCTGCTATTCCCCCACCAGTTCCACCTAATGTGTATGCAGGTCTTACAATAACTGGATATCCTATTGTATTTGCAAATTCCATACCTTGCTCTATATTAGTTACTATCTCGCTTTGAACTACAGGTTGTCCTGTAGCTCTCATTAAATCTCTAAATGTGTCTCTATCTTCACCTTTTTTTATAGATTCTATAGAAGTCCCTATGACTCTTACATTGTATTTATTAAGGATTCCTTTATCATATAATTCCACAGCTAAATTTAAGCCTGTTTGTCCTCCCATTCCAGCTAATAAGCTATCCGGTCTTTCTTTTTCTATTATCTTTTCTATAAACTCTGGTGTTAATGGCTCAATATATATTTTGTCAGCTATTTCTTTATCTGTCATTATAGTAGCTGGGTTGCTATTTATTAAAACTACTTCTATTCCTTCTTCTTTTAATGCTTGACAAGCCTGTGTTCCTGAGTAATCAAACTCAGCTGCTTGGCCTATTATTATAGGTCCTGATCCTAAAACTAATACTCTTTTTATACTATTATCCTTTGGCATATATATCTCCCCTTATCTATATTAATTTTAAGAACTTATCAAATATATAATCATTATCTTTTGGTCCAGGACAAGCTTCTGGATGATATTGCACACTATATATAGGAAGTACCTTGTGTCTCATCCCTTCTACTGTATTGTCATTTAAGTTTATGTGAGTAATTTCCATATTTTCTGGCATACATGAAACATAATAGCCATGGTTCTGCGATGTTATAAACACTCTATTTTCCTCTATATCTTTTACTGGATGATTTCCACCTCTATGGCCAAACTTAAGTTTTGATGTTTGTCCTCCTAAACTAAGAGCTAATAATTGATGTCCTAAACATATACCAACTATAGGTTTTTTACCTACTAGTTCTTTTATTGTTTGTATAGTATCAGTTAAATCCTCTGGATCTCCAGGTCCATTTGATAAAAATATTAAATCTGGATTTATACTTAATATTTCTTTACTAGTTACACTGGCTGGAAAAACAGTTATTTTACAGTCTCTATTTCTAAATGATCTTATTATATTTTGCTTTATCCCAAAGTCCATAATAGCAACGTGTTTTCCACTTCCATCTATTGTGTATATATCTTTAGTAGTCACATTGCTTACAGCATCAACATTGCTAAATCTATCTAGCTTATCTTTAACCTCTTCTAAATTGCTACTTTCTAAAGATATTATCCCTTTCATTGTTCCGTTATTTCTTAGTATTTTGGTTAGAGCTCTTGTATCTATACCTTCAAGTCCTATTATTTTATTTTGTTTAAAATACGTTTCTAAATCAAGTTCACACCTAAAATTATTAGGGCTATCGCTTTTTTCTCTTACTATAAATCCATTTACGTGAACCCCTTTTGATTCAACATCTTCTAGGTTTATTCCATAGTTTCCTATAAGGGGATAGGTCATAACTACTATTTGTCCATAATAAGATGGATCTGTTAAAACTTCACCATATCCTGTCATAGATGTATTAAATACTACTTCGCCAACACTTTCCTTTAAATATCCGAACGCTTTTCCTTCAAATATAGTCCCATCTTGTAATATAAGTTTAGCTTTCATACTTAACCTCCTATGCATTTTCTATTTCTTTTATTATATTTAGTGCAGATTCTTTAGGGTCACCCGATTGTGTTATAGGTCTTCCAACTACTAAATAATGAGCTCCATTTTGTATTGCTTTGGCTGGAGTTACTACTCTCTTTTGGTCTCCAACAGTTCCATTTTCAGGTCTTATTCCTGGACATACTGTAACAAAATCAGCTCCCACAGCTTCCACTATATAACTAGCTTCCTGTGCTGAACATACTACCCCATCTATTCCCGCTTCTTTGGCAAGTTTAGCTCTTTTTATAACAGCTTCTTCAATATTTAAATTGCATCCTAAATCTTTTAAGTCATTTTCATTCAATGATGTTAATACTGTAACCCCTACTATTATAGGTTTTGTTATATTTAGTTTTTCAGATTGTTCTTTTGCTATTTGAGCTACCTGTCTCATACCTTCCATATCAGATACATGTATAGTCATCATCCATACATTATCCTTTACTACCTCTCTAACTGCAGACTTCATAGTGTTTGGTATATCATGAAATTTAAGATCTAAAAATATCTTTTTATTTTTATTGTTTAGATATTCTACTATCTTTCCTTTCGTTGCTATATACTGTTCTAGTCCTACTTTGAATATATCTACAACCTCATCTAGGTTATCTATCAAATCTTTAGCTTTATTAAAGTTATCAGTATCTAGCGCTACTATTAGTCTTTCTCTTCCCTTCATAATAACATCTCCTTTTATTTATAATAAAAAACTCCTTTGCTTTAGAGACAAAGGAGTTTTAACATAGATATTGTACATAATAATGTATAATATCTATGTTTTGCCTTTTCTAGCCTCTCTGGACTAACTTAAAAGTTTATATTTAGTTTTATTTAAATTCTCTACTTCCAGGTTTTTCTATAGATATATTCGATTTGCATAAAGGACAGTTTTCTGGATCATGAACTTCTATATCTATTTTTATGGCACTATATATAGGTATTCCTATATCTACACTTGTTCTGTCTGCTATACAAGCTACTCCTATTACTTTTCCACCTAAGCTTTCTATAACATTTTTTGTTTCGATAGTTGATTTACCTGTTGTAACAACATCTTCTGTAATTAAAACCTTAGCTCCATTAGGTATTTCAAATCCTCTTCTTAGCTGCATAGTATTATCTTTTCTTTCTGTAAATATAGATTCTTTATTTAACTGTCTTCCTATTTCATAAGATACTATAACACCACCCATGGCAGGTCCTACTACTATGTCTATATCTAAATTTTTCACTTGTTCTACAACAGTACTTAGTACTGCTTCCGCATATTTAGGGAATCTAAGCACCTTAGCACACTGTATATATTTATTGCTGTGTTTACCTGACGATAGTAAGAAATGTCCTTCAAGTAAAGCATCACTTTTCTTTAATATCTCTTCTATATTTATAACTTTTTCCATGTTATTTACCTCCTATATTATTCCTCTTATTTCGCTTAGAGAATTTATATTTTCTTTTTCCATAAAATTATTAATTTCATCTATTATTTGTAGACCTATTCTAGGATTTAT
Organism: Sporacetigenium sp. TC11; assembly: GCF_058146105.1. Taxonomy (NCBI): domain Bacteria; kingdom Bacillati; phylum Bacillota; class Clostridia; order Peptostreptococcales; family Tepidibacteraceae; genus Sporacetigenium; species Sporacetigenium sp. TC11. The sequence continues at coordinate 41,913 of NZ_JBYVNY010000010.1, forward strand.
GAAGTTTGCTGTTCCTATCTGTATGCAAGTTGCTCCTGCCATTATAAATTCTACAGCATCTTTCCCATTAGTTATTCCACCCATACCCATAACTGGTATAGACACATTTTTGCATACTTCATGAACCATTCTAAGAGCTATTGGTTTTATAGCTGGTCCTGATAATCCAGCATATATATTTTCAAATACAGGTGTTTTCTTGTTTATATCTATAGCCATAGCTTTAAAGGTATTTACCAAAGATACACCATCAGCGCCTTCTTCTTCACATACCTGTGCCATTTTTACAATATCCTCAGCATTTGGAGATAACTTTACTACCAAAGGAAGGCTTGTTGATTTTCTTACCTCTTTTATAACTTCTCTAGCTACTTCGGCTTTTATTCCAAAAGCCATGCCTCCCTGCTTTACATTAGGGCAAGATATATTTAGCTCTATGATATCTACAGGTTGGCTCTCGATAATTTCTATAGATTTGACGTAATCTTCTATTGTTGACCCGCCTATATTAACTATTTTTACTAAGTCTAAATTTTTAAAATAATCTAGTTCGCTATCTATAAATCCTTGTATCCCTGGATTTTCTAAGCCTACACTGTTTAACATTCCAGATGGTGTTTCATATACCCTACATCCATTATTACCATCTCTTTTATTTAAAGTTAACCCTTTGCTACTTATACCACCTAGTTTTTCTATATTGTATATTTGTCCATATTCTCTTCCAAATCCAAATGTTCCCGATGCCATTATTATAGGATTTTTAAATACTATATCTTTAAACTTAACTTCTAAATTAGCCATTAAATATCACGTCCTCTCCCCAGAAAACAGGGCCTTCTTTACAAGTTTTTCTGTTTCCAATTTTAGTTTTACATGTACATACTAGACAAGCACCTACTCCACATGCCATTTTACTTTCCATAGATACCATAATTTTTGTATTAGTTTTCTTACACATATCTACTAACTTTTTCATCATCATTTCAGGGCCACAAGTTATTATATAATCGTAATTTTTCACGTCTATTATATCTGTAACAAATTTATCTCCTTTAGCAATATAAACATTGTTTGATATATGTTTATATTCATCTAATAATATAGCTTCATTTCTAAATCCCATATATACATCTACATTATCTAAAGTTTTAGCAGCAAGATATAGAGGAGCAACGCCCATACCTCCACCAACTAAAGCTACCTTGCCACTTATATTTTCAAATCCATTACCATAAGGACCTTCTAATTTTATACTATCATTTGGCTTTAAAGTACTTAAGATTTGTGTTCCTTCCCCAATTACCTTATATAAAAAACTTATATTATTTATTTCTATATCATGTATACTTATAGGTCTAGATAACAAAGGGAAGTTATCCCAAGCCCTTACCATATAAAATTGCCCCATATTGCCTTTAAAATTACCTTCTACTTTTAGAAGATACATACCTTCTCCCATATAATCATTACTTAACACTTTATACATTTTGAGTCCCCCTAACATCATAGACTATATTTCCATCCTTTATAGTAGTAACTACTTTTCCTTTTACTTCGTAACCATTAAAGGGATTATTCTTTCCTTTTGAAATAAATTCATCTGTATTTATTTTGTATTCTTTATTTATATCAATAAAAACTAAATCTGCTTTATATCCTTCTTTTATAAGTCCACTATTCATACCTAATATATTTGCTGGATTGTATGACATCATTTCACTTAATTTATTAAGTGATATATTATTTTCGCTAAATACTTTATAAATCATACTAAATGCAACTTCTATATTAGATATTCCAGGTGCTCCATTTATTTTGTCTTCTTTACTATGAGGAGCATGGTCAGTTCCAATAACATCTATATATCCGTCTTTTATTCCTTTTATAAGAGCATATAAATCTTCTTTTTTTGCAAAAGATGGATTTACTTTATAATCAAATTCATATGAAAATATGTGATGTGGGCTAATTTCACAAGTAAAGTTTATCCCTTCATCCTTATATTTTTTAATTTCTTCTAAAGTATCTTCTAAGCTTATATGGCATATATGTAAATTGCCGCCTATAGTCTTTAATAGACTTAAATCCCTACTTACTATTTCATATTCAGGTTGACAGTGAGTAAGTAATTTAAAGTTATGCTTTGAAGATAACCTTAGCGCTTCTTTCATTATTTCTTCATTTAGTATTGTATTTCCATCGTCTGAAAATAGTTCTGTATAGTTTCTCATTGAAGAAATATCTACTATTTCTTTTCCATTTAAATTCTTACTTATTGAACTTACTTGCTTTATATTACATAAGTTTAGTTCTTTAGATTTATTTATTATATATTCTATGGTTTTTGTATTATCACATACAGGTTTTGTATTTGCCATTGAACATAATGTCGTGTATCCGCCTTTTAGAGCTGCCCTTTGTCCACTTTCTAAGTCTTCTTTATAAGTGTATCCAGGATCTCTTAGATGGGTATGCATATCTATAAACGATGGCATAACTATATAACTTGTTTCACGTATAACATTATAGTCATCTGCATTTATGTCTTTATCAATTTTAGTAATTATTCCATTTTCTATTAATATGTCGCTGTATATATCTTGTTTTGCATCTATTATATGAGCATTCTTTATTATTAAATTACTCATTGATATCAACTCCTAATAGCTTAATTATAAGTGCCATTCTAACATACATTCCATAGTTGGCTTGTTTGAAATATACAGCTCTAGGATCTATATCGATTTCTTCTTCTATTTCATTATTTCTTGGTAACGGGTGCATAACTAACATATCTTTTCTAGCTTTATCTAATTTAGATTTGTTAAGCATCCAAGATTCCTTTAAATTTATATATTCTTCTTTATTATTAAATCTTTCTTTTTGAACTCTAGTCATATAAAGTACATCTAGGCTTCCTATAGCTTCATCTAAATTAGATGTTTCATAGTATGCATGGCCTTTTATACTTTCTTTTATATATTCAGGCATTTTCAATTCTTCAGGAGATATAAATACGAATTTTGTGTTTTTATACCTAGCCATGGCTTTTACTAAAGAGTGTACTGTTCTGCCGTATTTTAAGTCTCCGCATAAACCTATAGTATTATTTTCCAATGTTTTTTTAAGGGATTTTATTGTAAAAAGATCTGTAAGAGTTTGAGTTGGGTGTTGGTTGTCACCGTCTCCTGCATTTATAAAGGGTATATTAGCAAACTTTGATGCTTCCAGAGCTGCACCTGATTTTGGATGCCTCATTACTATTGCATCACAGTAAGAAGCTACAGTTTTTATAGTATCTCCTAAACTTTCTCCTTTTGCCACAGATGATGCATTAGGTTCAGAAAATCCTATAACTCTTCCACCTAATCTAGACATTGCAGCTTCAAAGCTAAATCTAGTTCTAGTTGATGGCTCATAAAATAAAGTTGCCAGTAATTTACCTTCACATACACGAGAGTATTTAGATTGGTTTTGTATTATATCTTGAGATAAAGATAGAATTTTGTTTAATTCTTCTATAGAAAAGTCTTCTGGTTGGATTAAATGTCTTCCTTTTAACATTATTATGTCCTCCTTTTTAGCCTCTCTGGACTAATTTAAAGTATTGTTTTCTTTTTTTGTTATCATATCATTATTATAATTATATGTCAACATTGTTTAAATCAAAAAATTTACGTTGCTCAAGTTTATAAGTTAAAAATAACAATTTTCTTAAATATAAAAAGTCGTTGGATTATCCAACGACATTATATTACAATACTCTTTTTGCCCCTTTATAAACACTTGAATAGAATGCAGAATTTAAGCTAGATACTGTTACACCTTTACTTGAAGATGCATGTATAAACTGTCCTCCACCTACGTATATACCAACGTGGCTTATATCGCCATCTCTATCTGAGTCAAAGAATACTAAGTCTCCTGATTTTAATTCACTTTTGCTAACAGATACACCAACTCCTGCTTGAGCTATTGATGTTCTTGGTAATGAAATTCCTGCCCCATTTCTAAACGCGTAAGAAGTAAATCCTGAACAGTCAAATGAATTTGGCCCTTCAGCTCCCCATACATATGGTTTACCCATTTTAGAATAAGCTGTATTTATTATAGAACTAGCTTTTGATGATGAATAATTAGTATTGCTTTGAGTTCTAACTTCTTCTTTTGTAGATGTTTGTTTCGAAACATTAGAAGAAACTCTAGTTGACGTGCTTCTTGAAGTTTCTTGTGGTTGTGCTTCTTCTGTTTGTTCTTCTTCTATTTCTGGTTTTTCTTCAGAAATATATAAAGATCTTATATATCCTTCTTTTCCATCTACTTCTATTTTAATCCAATTACCTTGTTCCTCTATAACTTTTATTGAATCTGCAAGTTCTAATTCATCGTATAACTCTGATTCAATATTAGGTTCTGATCTAAAGTTAACCTTTTCAGCATTTATATAAGCCGTTGCATTTTTTAATTCTAAATATCTAGCTGGCGCCCATCCTACTGTTTCCTCATCTAATTTTACCTTTAACCATTCACCTTGTTGGCCTATTACTTTTAAAGAATCCCCTTCATAAGCAACATCTTGAACTTGTCCTACTTTTCTTATTTTAACAGCAGTTCCTTCTTTAACGTCTGCAACCTTAAATGATAATTCCTTATATTCTTCTGTCCCATTGTCTTGTGTTTCAGTTGAACTATTAGTTTTATCTACGTCTTGGTCTGCAAATGCAACAGAATTAATTGATAAAGCCATAAATGACGCAAACATCGGTACTAATATTTTTCTCTTCATAGTTTTTTCCTCCTAAAAATTCATCATAAGAATGTCCTTATATGGTATTTTTATAGATGAAACTTATGTAGGATAAAATACTAATACACAAGATATTTAAAAAATGTTTGTAACTCTTTTGTAACTAATCATTACATTTTTTATTGTATTATTAATATGTAAAAATATAATATCTTGTATATCAAAAAATAAAAATTTAATTCAAAATGTATTATTTTATCCAAATATCACCTAAACATGTACTCAATCTATATAATATACTATTTTTGGAAAATAGTAAAGTTTTTTGTCGATTTACAACCCACATGCTATCTTTCCGTTATCTATATTCATCCTAATTATCTCTTCTTTTTTTATTCCACATTTACAAAAATGATTTATTTCATCTAATAACCCTTGACCATGAAAGACTCTATAACACCCACTATCGCTTCCAATAGCCATTTTCACATTTAAATCATAGGCCTCTTTTACCATATTTAAATGTTCATTATATATACGTTCTATAATATACATATTTTTATCAAACTTTTTATCCTTCTTATCAATAATATTCCCTAATGGAGATAATGTTGGAACCCAAATTATCTCTTTTTCCTTTATTACTTGTAATTGTTCTTTCGTGATAAAGTATCCATGTTCTATAGTGTTAACTCCACATTTAATTGCCATATTTATTCCTTCTACAGAATTTACATGTGCCATTATAGGCAAATTATTGTACTTTGCAAGTTTTACCATATAATCTAATTCACTATATTTAAAACCTATATCTCCTATCTTTTTATATTCATCAAAACTAACGACTCCACTTATTATTACCTTTAAATGATCTATTTCTTTATTTTTAAGTTCCTCAAATAAATTCTTAAAATCTGCTATATCACTTACTCCTTTTCCTAAAAAGTTTCCATAATATCCTTTTTTATATACTGCATATAATGGAGTTTTTAGTATCATTCCTTCCTCTTTAGCTATATCTCTCGCTATATAAGATATGCCTAAACTATCGCCACCGTCTCTCAATACAGTTATATTTCGTTTTTTATATTCTAAAAGTGTGTTTCTAATATGTTTTTTTGTGTCTTTCATCAAATCTTCCCTATATTTTTTAAAATCCATTCCATTTAAAGATATATGAATATGGCAATCTATCATATAATCACCTCTATAATAAAACAAAAGGCTGCATCAAATGCAGCCTTTTTATTTTATATTAAAATTCATAGGACTTACTATTTCCTAGTACCATCCTCTTAATTTCATAGCATCTGCTATTCTCTTTATAGACATCATGTATGCAGCAGTTCTCATATCAACACTGTGCTCAGTCTTTAAGTTCCATATTTCATTGAATGCTTTAACCATTAATACTTCTTGCTTTTCTTGAACTTCTTCAAAGCCCCAGTTGTATCTCATTAAGTTTTGTACCCATTCAAAGTATGAAACTGTAACTCCTCCACTATTTGCTAGGATATCTGGAATTAATACTACTCCATTTTGAGCGAATATTTTATCAGCTTCTGGAGTTGTTGGACCATTAGCACCTTCAGATACTATTTTAGCTTTTACATCTCCTGCATTAGCTGAAGTTAATTGGTTTTCTAATGCACATGGCATTAATATATCAACGTTCATAGTTAATATATTCTCAGCAACTTCTACTGCGCCTTCGAATCCTTTTATACATCTATGTTGTTTAGCATAAGCCATTAATTCTTTTACATTTATACCACTTTCGTTGTATAGTGTAGCAGTGTGGTCAGATATTGCAACTACTTTAGCTCCCATTTCTTCCATATACATAGCAGCAAAGCTTCCTACGTTACCAAATCCTTGAACAGCTACTTTAACAGTATTTAAGTCTAAGTTTATTTTCTTAGCAGCTTCTCTTGCCATCATAGCTACTCCATATCCTGTAGCTTCATTTCTAGCTAAAGAACCATAGAAATCAACTGGTTTTCCAGTGAATACTCCAGGAGCAAATTCTCCTGTTACGTTTGCATACTCATCAACCATCCAAGCCATTATTTGACCATTAGTGTTTACGTCTGGAGCTGGTATGTCTTCTTTTTCTCCTATTATTGGAGCTATAGATTTTGCAAATCCTCTAGATATTCTTTCTAATTCACCTTCAGAAAAATCTCTTGGATCGATGGCCATACCACCTTTACCACCACCATATGGTATACCAGTTACTGAACACTTGAATGTCATCCAAGTAGATAAAGCTTTTACTTCATCTATGTTTACATCTGGATGGAATCTTAAACCACCTTTAAATGGTCCACAAGCGTTATTATGTTGAGATCTGTATCCTGTAAATGATCTTACAGTTCCATCATCCATTTTAACTGGGAATGATACTTCTAATACTCTCATTGGGTTTTTTAATATTTCGTAAACCGCTGGATCTGCACCTAATTTATCACATGCAGTTTTTACTTGTGTTCTTGCAATTTCAAACGGATTTAAAGTTTTTTCAGCCATTTTAAAGCCCCCTTTATATATTTTGCCGCTAAGCGACATCTAATCATAAGCCCCCTGAAAACGATTGCTACCGCTTTCAACTAGATTATAGCATATTTTGTCGTAATGTGAATATATTTTTTAAAAATTAGTTTGACTATCTTTTAACGTAATTTATTTAAGTAAATGTCGATTTTTGTCACATTCATTAAAGTCATTTGACTTAATATATTGTATATATTTTTTTGAAGTGATTCACAAAGTTCTGCTATATTACAACTTTTAATATCTATATTTACACTGATTTCCATGTTTTGCTTTATATTATTAATGTTTATATTATTTAACTTGCATATATGCTCATATTTACTTATTTCATAGCTAACAATTTGTTTTATTGCAGAAGATGTTATATAATATTTTCCCATATAACTAAATGTCGGTCTAACTACAGTCTTTTCAACTTCACTAGTTTGTTGATTATTTTTATTTTTTAAAAATAATTTTATAGGGTTTGTAGTTATTCCAAAAAAACGTTTCTTTACTTCTAATGTAGGTACAGGTATTATATGGCTCCCTTCCTCTAACCTAGATTTCTTTGCACCTTCTATCTCCTGTATTGTAGCTATATCGTATATACTTATTTCTATGTTTATAGGCCCTAATTCTAATCTATTCGCTATTTGATTTACCATTTTTTTAGAAGTACCTATTAATAATATCTTTTTTATATCTTGTAATTTTATTATGTCTTTTACTTCTTCCCTGTGTTGTTCATTATCAAATATAGCCCTTCTAACAGCTTCCATTTTAGTATCTGCCTGCTTTGCTGATCTTCCGCCTAATATCTTATTTTTATGTATTAATATGCCATCATCAATTATGTATTCTATATCGTTTTCATATGCTACCTTTATAGCTCTATAACTTTTTCCAGTTCCACTAGGGCCTATTAATGCATAAACTTGCATAGTCCCCCCTCCTCTTTAAATTGATAAAAAACTATATCATATAATTCTACATGCACTATAGTTTTTCTTTTATTTTATTAAATTTTCACCCAATTTTTTCTAATTCTTCTATTAACTTTCCCTTTCATGTATAGTTTATTAATTAACCATCTTATATTTAAATATAAAAAAGTTGCCGTATTAACGACAACTTTAAAATTATTTATTATTATCACTTAGTGGCTCACTAAGACCTTTTATCTTATTTAATAATCTCTCCTTTTCCAATCCTTCTAAAATGGTAGGTTTATAGTCATTTCTAGAATTTGTAGAAGATATAGAACAAGGAATTATATTAGGTTGAGATGCCTTTGTTAGTTTATTATCATTAAAAGTAAATGTTTGTTGGTATATAAATGTATCCTTATCTCTTGGGTTTTTGTTTCCTCCAAAGGAGAAATTTCCTAAACTATATGCTATAGTTTTTCCTTTATATTGTTCTATTCCTTGAACTACATGAGGATGACCCCCTAATACTACATCTGCACCATTATCTATTACGTAATGTGCGAAATCTTTTTGAGCCTTTTCTGGATAGTATTGATTTTCATTTCCCCAGTGAAAAAATACTATAGTCATATCTGCATTTTCTCTCATATATTCTAAATCATTTTTTATTTTATCTAAATTTTCTTTAGTATAATATTCTGGCCATCCCTTATAACCTAACATTCCTATTTTTATACCTTTTGACTTTAATATATCTTTTTCATTTAAACCAAAATAACTTATATTATTTTGATTTAATATTTGTTTAGTATCGCTAAAACCTTTATCATAATAATCATTTGAGTGATTATTTGCTAAGTTTGCAGCCTCTATATCTCCTTCTCTTAGTATATTTACATACGAAGGATCTCCTTTAAATGCAAATTGTTTAATTTGAGCCTCGCTAGATTTAGTCAATGGTCCTTCTAGATTTATTATTGATAAATCATCATTTTCAAATACAGACTTTACATTTTCGAAAAAGTATGAAAAGTTGCCATTTTGGTTCTCAAATTCTTGGTCAAAGCTTCCATAATAAGATCCGCCTTTATAGTTCCCCATAGTTACGTCGCCTGCAGCACTTATTGTTATACTTACTGGTTTTATCTCTTCTTTTGGTTTTTTTATAGATGTCTCTTGTTTTTTTGAATCAGCCAATTTATCTTCTTCAAGTTTTTTATTAAAATTCATTATTGTAAAATAACATATTCCTACTAATGATCCTATAACTAAAAAAACCAAAGACAATCTTAATTTATTTACTTTTCTCATATACAGATTCTCCTTTCCTATGATTTAATTCATATTATCTATTATAAATAATTGCCTATATAAATCAAATTACAATTTTGTAATTGATTTATATAATTTTTTTCTGTTAGCTAATATAATTTCATTGTTATTTATAAAAAGTTTTGTTATAATTATAGCGAGTAAAAATTTTTATTATCAAGGAGGAATTTACAATGTCTTACATAATATCAGATGCTTGTATAAGCTGTGGAGCTTGTGAACCAGAATGTCCAGTTAACTGTATAAGTGCAGGAGATGACAAGTACCTAATAGATGAAAACGTTTGTATAGAATGTGGAGCTTGTGCTGGAGTATGTCCAGTAGATGCACCTCAACCAGAATAACAAATTAAAAGCTACCTACATAGTAGGTAGCTTTTAATTTTCTTCACTCATTAAATAAGATAATGTAAATAGACTTTCTGTTAGATTAACATTTTCTACAACAATATCTTTTGGAACTTCTAAATCAACTGGTGCAAAGTTCCATATACCTTTTATACCTGCATTTATAAGCTTTTCAGCTACTTCTTGTGCCCCACCTTTAGGTATACATAAAACACCTATAGTTATGTCATTTTCTTTTATATAACTTTCTATATTTTCTATATCTAGTATTTCTAAGTCCCTCATTTTTAGACCAATCAGTCTTGGATTTATATCGAAAAGGGCTTTTATCTCATATCCAGACTTTGTAAATCCAGCGTAATTTGCTATAGCATGACCCAAGTTCCCCGCACCAATAACTATAGTATTGTATTTTTTATCTAAGCCTAATATTTTGCTTATCTCCCCGTGCAATTCTTCTACATTATATCCATAACCTTGCTGACCAAATCCTCCAAAGTTATTTAAATCTTGTCTTATTTGAGAAGCTGTAAATCCTATTATTTCACTTAGCTCTTTAGAAGATATTCTATATATCTCTTTTTCCAATAGGTCTCTAAGATATCTATGATATTTGGGCAGCCTTCTTATTACTGCCATTGATATGTTTTTATTATTCATATTTAAAAGCCTCCTGTCAGAATATTAACATAATAATTATATTAAAAAATATAACAGATATTATTTTATTGGTCAACTTTTATTCTATGCAATTACAACCTTGATTATATTGTATCCAAATATTATAATTTAAAATAGCCAAGGAGGTATAAAATGATAATTTTAGCATGTAATAACTTAAATAAAAGTTTTGGCATAGATAATATATTAGAAAATATTAGCTTTACTGTTAATGAGGGTGATAAAGTAGGAATAATAGGCGTTAATGGTACAGGTAAAACTACCCTATTTAAAATACTCTCTGGAGAATATGGATATGATAGCGGAGAAATCTATACTTCTAAAAATATAGAAATAGCATACCTACAACAAAATACAAACTTTCAATCATCTAAAAATATATTAGATGAAGTTTTGGAAGTATTTAGCGACCTTATGAAAATGGAAGAATATCTTAGAAAGCTAGAGCTTAATATAGCTGAAGAAAGCCAAAAAAGTGGCTCAAGCACTCTCCAAAGTCTCATGGATGAATACGCTAACAAGTTAGAGTCATTTTCTGAGCAAAATGGATATGGTTATAAGTCTGAAGCCAAAGGTGTTCTCAGAGGACTAGGATTTAGTGAGGAAGACTTTTCTAAACCTATAAACATACTTTCTGGTGGAGAAAAAACAAGGGTTCTTTTAGCAAGATTACTTCTAAAAAAACCTAATTTACTTCTTCTTGATGAACCTACTAACCATCTAGATACAGATGCCATAGAATGGCTAGAGATATTTCTTAAACAGTACAAAGGTACTGTACTTATAATATCACATGATAGATACTTCTTAGACCAAGTTGTAAGTAGAATATTCGAAATACACAATAAAAAATTAAAGTCTTATAACGGCAATTATACAAACTTCATAGATTTATCTCAAACGCAACGAGATATAGAATCAAAAAAGTATGAAGAACAACAAAAAGATATAAAAAGGCAAGAAGAATCTATTCAACAACTAAAGGCTTTCGGAAGAGAAAAACATGTAAAGAGAGCTCGTAGTAAAGAAAAGGCCTTAGATAAAGTAGAATTAGTAGATAAACCTGAGGAATATCGCAAAAAATCAAAGATAAAGTTTGACCCTGCAGTAATTAGTGGAAATGATGTACTTCAAATTAGAGATTTAACTATGGGTTATGGAAGTAGAATATTATTTAAGGATATAAACTTAGATATATATAGAGGTGAAAAAGTAGCACTAATAGGGTCTAATGGTATAGGTAAGTCTACATTATTTAAAATAATAACTAATGAGATAATTCCATTATGCGGAAATATAAGTTTAGGTGCAAATGTAACTGTAAATTATTTTCATCAAGAGCAAAAAACTCTAAATTTAGATAATACAATAATAGATGAAATATGGGATGATAACCCTAGGCTAACTCAAACAACTATAAGAACTATGCTTGGAGCATTGTTATTTGAAGGCGACGATGTATTCAAAAAAATATCCACTTTAAGTGGTGGAGAGCGTGCTAGAGTTGCTATATTAAAGCTTATATTATCAAAATCTAATTTATTATTACTTGATGAGCCTACAAATCACTTAGATATAGATTCTAAAGAGGTATTAGAAGACGCTCTAGTAAATTATTCAGGTACACTGTTTGTTATATCTCATGATAGATATTTTTTGAATAAAGTTATAGATAAAATACTTGTTTTGGATGAACTTGGAATTACTGAATATCATGGAAACTACCGTTACTATACGGAAAAGAAAAAACAATTAGAAGAACTTAGCCAACCTATGGCACTAGAAGAAAAAACTAAAACGCAAATAAAAGAAGAAAAAAGAAAAGAAAAAGAGAAAAGGGAAGAAGGAAAAAAGGTTAGAATCCAAAGGCAAAATATAGAAAAGGAAATCATGGAAATAGAAGATAAAATAGAAGAATTAGATAATCTTATGTGTAATGAAGATGTTTATTCTAATCCCGGTAAATCTAGGGAAGTTAATCAAACTAAATCTGAACTTGAACAAAAACTAGAAGAACTTTATGAAAAATGGGAAGGGCTTATTGAATAATAAGCTCTTTTTTATATACTTATTTGTTTTTACTTGATAATACAAGCCTAGATGTATTATATTGTATAGATGAACTAAATAATATAAAACCGTTGGGGTGATGTAGTGCAAAATATATTATCGTGGAATGATGAAAACAAAAAATTCTATAAAACATTAATATTTCTATGTATACCAATAATAATTCAAAACCTTATATCTAATTCTGTTAATGTTATAGATACAATTATGGTCAGTAATTTAGGAGAAAAATCTATAGCTGCAGTAGGTGTAGCCAATCAATTTTTCTTTTTATTCGCAATGGTAACTGGAGGTATATTTAGTGGTTCGGGTATATTCATATCTCAGTTTTACGGTAAAGGTGATTATAAAAACATAAAAAAAACAACTGCTTTGTCAGTTACTTTAGGATTAGCGTTTGGTTTATTCTTTGCAATTCCTGCTATATTTTTTCCAGAAACTATAATTCATTTTTTTACATATGACGAAACTGTTGTAGATTTATGTTCATCTTATTTAAAGATAGTTGGATTTTCTTATCCTCTAACTTGTATAAGTCTCGCTTTTTCTAATAGTTCAAGAAGTATAAGAAATCCTAAATTAGGTATGATATGCAGTTTAGTAGCTCTTTTATCTAATACTATACTTAATTACCTACTTATATTTGGTAACTTTGGAGCTCCTAAACTTGGTGTTTCAGGTGCTGCCGTTGCAACACTTATATCTAGGGCTATAGAGTGTTCTCTTATGGTTTCTTATGTATATTTTTATAAAAAAGATTATGTTCTTAAATTTAGACTAAAAGATATTAAAAATATAAATAAAAACTTTATAAGTTCATTTTTTGATAAAAGTTCTCCTGTAATAATAAATGATGCAACATGGGCCTTAGGAACTGTTTTATACTCCGTTGCTTATTCAAAAGCGGGTACTTCTGCAATAGCAGCCAGTCAAATAGCTACTAGTGTTCAAAACTTCTTTATAATGACATCTGTTTGTATTGCAATAGGAAGTTCTATTATGATAGGTAATGAACTAGGCGCAGATAATAAAAAAGTTGCTGTAGATTATGCTAAAAAATTTTCAATTCTCATATCTATAGTTGGTTCTATATTTGGCTTAATTCTATATCTGAATATACCTCTACTACTGAAATTGTTTAGCGTATCTAGCGATTTATCAAGTGGTATAAGTAATATATTTATTGTTATGGGATTATTTATGGGACTTAGAGCATTTAATATATTCCTTATAATAGGTATGCTTAGAAGTGGCGGCGATACTAAATTCTCTTTATTCTTAGAATTAGGATGTATGTGGTTATTTTCAATACCCCTTACTTTCTTAGCTGCATATAACGGGGCTCCAGTATATATCTTAGTATTAATTAGTTATACCGAAGAAATAATTAAATTTATATTTGGAATACCTAGAGCAATATCTAAAAAATGGGCAAATAACATAGTAGAAAACATGTAAAAATTCGCCTTGCTCATGTCGCCAAGACGAAGATGGGACCTTGCTTGAGCTTATTATATTTATATTGTAATTTAAAAAGGTATCTCAATTGAGATACCTTTTTTATACTAGTTTATCTAATATACTTTTTATATCAGTCTTTAAAGTTGCTAATTTGTTACTAGAAGAATCTTCTGCATTATCAGATACAGCCAAGTAGAATTTTAACTTTGGCTCTGTCCCTGAAGGTCTTATAGCTACCCAAGAATCATCTTGAAGTATATATTTTATTACATCAGATTTTGGAAGGTTATCTATTCCACGGCTATAATCTTTAAATTCCTTTACATTTATTCCACCTATATTTTCTAGCTTGTTTTCTCTAAAGGACTTCATTATCTCCTTTATTTTCTCCATTCCTTCTATACCTTTTAATGTTACAGATATCATATCTTCTTTGTAGTATCCGAACTTACCATATAATTCTATAAGTCCTTCATATAAACTCATTCCTTTAGAATTATAGAAAGCTGCCATTTCCGATATAAGCATAGATGCTACAACCCCATCTTTATCTCTAGCGTGTGTACCTACTAGGTATCCATAACTTTCTTCATATCCCATTATAAAGGAATATTCATTTGTTACTTCAAATTCCTTTATTTTATCTCCTATAAACTTAAAGCCTGTTAGTACATTTAAACAATCTACTCCATAATGCTTTGCTATTTTATAACCTAATTCAGATGTAACTATGGTTTTTATTATAGTTCCGTTTTTAGGAATTTCATTTTTCATAGATAAGCTTTCTAGTATATAATTAGCTAATAATGCACCTATTTGATTTCCTGTTAATAATACGTATTCTCCAGTATTACTTTTAACTGCTAACCCAACTCTATCACAATCTGGATCTGTCGCTATAACTATATCTGCATTTTCAATTTTAGCTAATTCTATCCCTTTATTTAAAGCTGTCTTTTCTTCTGGGTTTGGATATTCAATTCCTGCAAAATTCGGATCTGGATTTGCTTGTTCTTTTACCACTATAACATTTTCAAATCCTGTTTCTTTTAATACTCTTCTTATGGGTATATTGCCCGTTCCACTTAATGGAGTATATACAATTTTAAACTCTTTTCCTACTTTATCTATTATATCTCTTCTCAATAATTGTCTCTTAACTTCCTCTATAAATGCTGTATCTATTTCTTTATCTAAAACTTGTATTAGTTCCTTTTGTATACCTTCTTTTTCATCTAAAGTTGGTATTATACTATAATCAGTTATACTGTTAACTTCTTGTATTATATCTTTAGCTATATGTGGCATAACTTGAGCTCCATCTTCCCAATATACCTTATAACCATTGTACTCAGGTGGATTATGACTTGCCGTTATGACTACCCCTGCTATTGTATTTAAATGTCTTATTGCAAAAGATAATTCTGGAGTTGTTCTTAAATCATCAAATATGTATGCTTTTATTCCACAAGCCGCTAGAGTTCTTGCAGTCTCTAAGCAAAATTCCCTTGATTTATGTCTATTATCGTATGCTATTACTACTCCTCTTTTTTTTCCTTCTTCTCCAACATTTTTTATTATATAATTAGAAAGTCCAAAGCTCGCTCTTCTAACAGTATATTTATTTATTCTATTGCTCCCAGCACCTATTATTCCTCTTAATCCTGCTGTTCCAAATTCTAAATCCTTATAAAATCTTTCTTTTATTTCTTTTTCATCTTCTTTTATATCTATAAGTTCTTTCTTTGTATTTTCATCAAAATAATCATTTTCTAGCCATATATTATAGTTTTCAATATGTTTCATATCTCTACCTCCGACACTAGTTATATTAACTCTATTATTTTAAATGATTTTCCTTTTATTAGCAACTCACTACAAATTTCTTCTTTATTAGAAAACAAGTCCTTTGTAATATTAATGTTACTAATAAAATTCAAATTTAAAATATAGTCATGTTCACTTCTGTTAAATACGACTAGTATACTATTTTCATTAGTATATCTTATATAAGAAAATACATTTGCGTCTGTTTTTAAAAACTTAGTTTTTCCTTCTACCAAAACATTGTTTTCTTTTCTTAAAGATATTAGTTTTTTGTAAAAATTTAATAAATCATGATCTTCTTTTCCCCAAGGATAAGTTCTTCTATTATCTGGATCTTTTTCTCCACGAATTCCCGTTTCATCTCCATAATATATATATGGAACTCCTTCAAATGTCATCTGTAGTGCTACAGCCATTTTTAATAAATTTCTATCTTCACTTAACTCGCTATTTAATCTCCTAACATCGTGACTTCCAAGTATATTTAAATTTGATTTAAATTTTTCCTCAGGGTAATTTTCCATTATTGTCATAAACTCATTATATAAATAATTAGAATCATGCTCCCCCTTTAAAAATTTTAAGACTAAATTTCTAAAGGGATATCCAGTTACACTGTCTAATTGATTTCCTAAAAGATAATTTCTTCTTGTTTCATAACTTATCTTGTTAGAAGCATCTTCCCAAACCTCTCCAAATAAAATGGAATCTTCATCTATTTTTTTTATCTCTTTTCTAAACTCTTCTATGAACTTAGAAGGCAATTCATCTGCTACGTCAAATCTCCATCCTTTTATTTTGAGTTTCATCCACTTTTTTAACACGCTATCGTTATCGTATATTATATAATCCATATATGATGGGTTCAATTCATCTACATTAGGCAGTGCTTTTATACCCCACCAACAGTCATACTCATCTGGATAATCCTTAAAATTATACCAATCATAATACTCCGATTCCTTTGATTCATATGCTCCACTAGCGTCATAATTTCTATATTTGTTAAAGTATATGCTATCAGCTCCAGTGTGGCTAAATACTCCATCTAGTACTACTGATATACCCCTTGATTCACATTCTTGAATGAATTTTTTAAAAATCCTTTCATTTCCGAACATAGGGTCTATTTGTTTATAATCTCCAGTATCATACTTGTGGTTGCTTGTGGCTTTGAATATAGGACTTAAATATATTATTGTAATACCTAAATCTTTTAGATAGTCTAACTTTTCAGTTATTCCCTTTATATTTCCTCCATAAAAGTCCCACCTAATTATATCCCCTTTGTTATCTTTTATATACATAGGTATATCTTCCCAATTTGCATATATAAAACTATTTGACTTAGGGTTATCTACCTTTCCACTTTTATTTCCATTATTAAATCTATCTACAAATATATGGTAGAGTATGCCTTCCTTAAACCAATTAGGTACTTTCTCATTTTTATAAATTGTCAACTGATATAAATTCAAATCATTTAAGGATTGGTATTGACGGATATGCCCTTCAATACCATCTTTTCCATAGTAATGGATTTCTTCATTTTGATCTATTACTTCAAAATAATAAAAATATAAGCTTTCTTTATGATTTACTTTGAAGTTTAATTTAAAATAATCGCCATCTTTTCCCATGGGAAGTTTTGTAGTTTCTTTTACATTTTCTATATTTTTATTTATAATATTTTGATTATCTTCAATTAATACTAAAGTTATAGATTTAATATTAATATAATGATTTACTTTTACTTTTATATCTATATTTTCATTAATTTTTATAGCCCCGAATGGAAATTTAAAATCTTCACTCCATGAGTCGTATTTTATTAAGTTATTCATTTGTTCCCCCTCTTTTGAACACATCTTATGTGGTTATTCCAACACTACTTGTGTTCTTATACCATATGTCCTCTGCATATTCTTGTATAGTCCTGTCAGTGGAAAATATACCCGATCCGGCTATATTAACAAGTGCCATCTGATTCCATTTATACTTGTCTTGATATATTTCACCAATCTTTTTTTGTGCTAATCTATAGTTATCAAAATCTCTTAAAACAAAAAACTCATCGTTATAAGTTATAAGTGAATCATATATTTCTTTGCCCTCTATTCCTATTGAAGGTATAAATCCATTTACAAGATCATCTATGGCTTTCTTTACATTATTATCTGAAATATAGACATCCGTCGATGAATAACCTCCATGTGTATAATAATCTAATACCTGTTCTGATGATAATCCAAATGTAACTATATTTTCATTTCCTACTTGATCATATATTTCTATATTTGCTCCATCCATAGTAGCTAATGTGATTGCCCCATTCATCATAAATTTCATATTACTAGTCCCTGATGCCTCTTTAGTTGTAGTAGATATCTGTTGACTCACATTTGCAGCTGGTATTATCTTTTCTGCTAGTGAAACACCATAATTTTCTATAAATATTATTTTTATTTTTTCCCTAGCTATAGGATCATTATTTATTTTCTCTGCTAACGAATTTATGAACTTTATTACACTTTTTGCAAAGTGGTATCCTGGCGCTGCCTTAGCTCCAAATATAAATGTTCTAGGTTGTATTTGCATTCTTGGATTTTCAAGTATTTGATGATATAGATGTAGTATATGAAGTGAATTTAGAAGCTGTCTTTTATATCCATGAAGTCTCTTTACTTGAACATCGAATATTGAGTTTTCATCTATAACTATATTATTTTTCTTATATATTAATTTTGTAAGATCCATTTTATTTTGTTGCTTTATCTTTTCAATTTCTTGTAGTACAATTTTATCATTTTCATACTTTCTTAAATTCTGCAATTCCATTGTATTAGTTTTCCATGATTCTCCGATTAATTCTGTAATTAAATTAGATAGCCTTGGATTAGAAAGAATTAACCATCTTCTATGAGCTATTCCATTAGTTTTGTTGTTGAATTTATCTGGTGTATGATAATAGAAGTTGCTAAGTACTTGTTTTTTTAGCAATTCTGTGTGTAATTTGGCAACTCCATTTACACTGTAGCTACCTAGTATTGATAAATTAGCCATATTTATATAGTCGTTGGATATTATAGCCATATTGTTTATTTTTTCTTGTTGGTTATAATATTTTCCTAACAACTCCATACAATGCCTTCTGTTTATTTCTTCTATTATCATATAAATTCTAGGTAAAATACTTTTAAACATACCCACAGGCCATTTTTCCATAGCCTCAGCCATTATTGTATGATTTGTATAAGATATAGTATTTTTAGTTATATCCCATGCTTCATCCCATCCAAAGCCTTCTTCATCCATTAAAATTCTCATAAGTTCTGGTACACATAGGGATGGATGAGTATCATTTATATGTATCCCTATCTTTTGTGAAAATTCTTTAAATGAAAGTTTCGAAACTTTAAACCTTCTTACTATACTTTGAACTCCAGCTGAAACTAAGAAGTATTCTTGTTTTAATCTAAGTAATCTTCCTTCATGGTTAGAATCATCCGGATATAGAACTTGAGATATAGCTTCTATATCGTATTTATGTTGTAGTGCTTTTTGATAAGAACCCGACATTTTTCTAGCATCTTTTAGAGATATATCATAATCTTCTCTAGGTATTTCTGCACTCCAAAGCCTTAGTGTATTTATTGTTTCGTTTTCATAACCTATTATAGGTATATCATAAGGTATAGCCATTACCGGAATATAATTTTTATGGATAACCTTTAATCTGTTATCTTCATTTATTAATTCTATATCTCCTCCAAATTTTACTATTAAGGATTTATTTGGTCTTCTTACTTCCCATGGATAATATCCTTCTTTTAACCAATATTCGGGCATTTCTATTTGATATCCATTTACAAATTTTTGTTCAAATAAACCATATTTATATCTTATCCCACATCCATGTCCCTTAATTCCTAAGGAAGCCATAGAATCTAAAAAACAAGCTGCTAATCTCCCTAATCCCCCATTCCCAAGGGCAGGGTCTACTTCCGAGTCTTTAATTTCTTCAAAGTTTAATCCAAGTTCTTCTATACCTTGTTTTACTATATTTTTAATTCCTAAATTTAAGAGATTAGAACTAAGTTGCCTCCCTAATAAAAACTCTATACAAAAATAATACACTTGCTTTCCTGTATCCTTATTTATATTTGCTTCAGCCCAATTCTTTGATATATAATCCTTTATTACACACGATAACGCTGTAAAAAGTTGTTCATTTGTAGCACCTTCAATTGACTGAGCGTATAGGCTATACATTTTACTCTTAAAATCATTTTTAAATTCCTCTTTATCTAAGTTAATCAAGCAATCCCCCCCTTTCTATATAACTATACAATATTTACTTTGATGATATATTTTCATAAAGGTCTATATACTCTCTTGCAGATCTTTCCCAACTATTGTCTGTATTCATTGCATTATTTACTACATCGTTCCATTTTTCCTTGTTGTCGTATATTTCTATACCTCTTTGTATAGCATCAAACATCTCATGAGCGTTATAATTTTCGAAACTAAATCCATTCCCTTCACCGGTATACTGATTGTAGGAATCTACAGTATCCTTTAGCCCTCCAGTTTCTCTTACTATAGGCAAAGTTCCATATCTCATAGCTAGCATTTGGCCTATTCCACAAGGTTCAAATAAAGACGGCATTAAGAACATATCTGAACCTGCATAAATTTTTTGAGCTAAAGCACTATCAAACATTATTCTTGAAGCCACTTTATCAGGATAATTCCATGAATGATAATTGAACATAGATTCGTATCTTTCATCTCCTGTTCCTAAAACTACAAGCTGTAGTTTTTTCGCTATTATCTCTGGCATCATATATGATATTAGGTCCATCCCCTTCTGAGATACTAATCTAGATACAACACCTATTACAGGAATATCCTCATCTACCTCAAGAGCCATTATTTTTTGTAATTCAATTTTATTTTTTGATTTATTTTTTATAGTATCAAAATCATAATTTACATATAGATTTTCATCTGTAACAGGATTGTATATATCATAATCTATTCCATTTAATATACCTTTTAATTTATATGCGTAGTCTTTTAAAAGACCATGTAGTCCCTCTCCATAATATTCAGTCTGTATTTCTTCTACATATGTAGGGCTTACTGTTGTAATTGCATCTGAAAATACAATTCCAGACTTCATAAAATTTACCCCACCATAAAACTCTAAGTGCCCTTCATCTAAATACCAATCTGGTAATGATAATACATCGCTAAGCACTCTTCTTGGAAATACCCCTTGATATTGTAAATTATGTATTGTAAATATAGTCTTTATATTTTCAAACCCTATTCTATATCTATAATGTTCATTTAATAGAGCAGGTATTATACCTGTATGCCAATCATTACAATGAATTACATCAGGATAAAAATCTATTCTAGATATAGTTTCTAGAGCTGCATTACAGAAAAATGTAAATCTTTCTGCATCATCTCCATATCCATACAGATATGTGTACGGACCTTCTCTTTTAAAATAGTATTCATTATCTATAAAGTAAAATATTATTCCATCATGCTCTAATTTATATAATCCGCAATATTGGTTTCTCCAGCCTACATTTACATTAAATATAGCTACTTCTTCCATTTTTTCTTTTAAATAATTTGGTATATTTCCATACTTAGGCATTATTACCCTTGCATCAACACCTTCTTTTTTTAAAGCTTTTGGCAAAGCATACGCTACATCCCCTAGTCCACCTGTTTTTGCAAATGGCCAACATTCTGCCGTTACAAAAAATACTTTCACAAATATAACCCCCTTAAATTCTAGCGTTCTTATCAACTATAATAGGCATCTTCTTATCCCCTTTTAGTTCTTTACCCTTTGAGATTACTACATTCTTATCAAAAACTACATTGTCTAGTTTAACATCTCTTTTTATTATACAATTTTGCATTATTATAGAATTTTCAATTACAGCACCTTTTTCTACATTGACCCTTCTAAATAATATACTATTTTTTACAGTCCCTTCTATTACACACCCATTAGATATAAATGAATTTTCAACTTCTGAATTTGATGCGTAAAATGTAGGTGGCTCATCTTTTATCTTTGTTAATATTTTTCTATATGAGTAAAATAATTCCTCAGAAACATTAGTTTTTAGAAAATCATTATTAGCTTCGAAATAAGACTGTATAGAGTTTATACATTTTAAATATCCTCTGAAGTTGTATCCTTCTAAATTAAATCTATTTATATTACCCTCTATGAAACTATCTATAGTACTATATTCACCTGTTGATATTGACTCATATATAAGATTTAAAAATAGGTCTTTAGACATAACATACATTTCCATAGATATATTGCAATCTTTCCTTGCTCCAGTATTATTTCCTATACTTACAACCTTTCCTTTCTCATCTATATTCAACGTACTACATTTTAGAAAGTCATCCTGTGCATTGTATACTTCCTTATATACTACTGTTATGTCACAATTAGATTTTTTATGTTGATCCAATATATCCTTATAATTTATATTGCATACCATATAGCTTGGAGATATTAAAACATACTTTTGTCTGCTTTTTTCTATATAATCTATATTTGAAAATATATTATATATATCTCCACTTTTTATGGCATAGGAATTATTTTTTGACTTGTTTTCTGGACTAAATATAAAAAGTCCATCTATCTTTCTATTTAAATCCCAGTGCTTTCCATTATCTAAGTGATCTATTAATGATCTGTGCCTATCATCTGCGAATATTCCTATATTTTGTATCTCTGAATTTACCATATTTGATAATGCAAAATCTATAACACGGTATCTTCCACCTATAGGTATAGATGCTACAGGTCTGTTATGAGTTAGTTTACTTATAGAACTACCTCTTTTATTTAAATTTATTATCCCCATACACTCTTTGTTCATTTTTTATCCCCCTTAAGCCAACTCAGTATCCATAGATATTTCCTGTTTTTCTGCTATAACAGTTATGTCCCCATTTCCGCTATCTATATTACAATTATCTTTTATTATGGCCCCTTCTCCTATCATAGCCTTATTTATAATAACGTTTTTGCCTATTTTTACATTTGGCATTATTACTGAATCTTTTATTATGCTTCCTTCTTCTATACGTACTCCATATGATATTACTGAGTTTTCTATATCTCCTAATACAACAGATCCATCAGTTAAAATAGATTTATTTACTTTAGAGTTTTTACCTATATATTGGGGTGGCATAGCTAAATGATCAGTGTATATTTTCCAATTAGAATCATACAAGTTAAAATTATTTTCTGTGTTTATTAAATCCATATTTGCTTGCCATAAGCTATCTATAGTACCAACATCTCTCCAATATCCTTCAAAAGGATAAGCTACCATATTTATCTCATCTTGTAACATCTTTGGAATTATATCCTTACCAAAATCATCATAATTTGTTTCTTTACTTTCACCTTCTAATAAATATTGTTTTAATAGTTGCCAATCAAATATATATATTCCCATAGAAGCTAAATTGCTTTTTGGATTTTCTGGCTTTTCATCAAATTCATAGATTTTTCCATCAGATTCAGTATTCATTATCCCAAACCTAGATGCTTCTTCCCAGTCAACTTCTATTACTGCGATTGTAGCCTTTGCCTCTTTTTCCTTATGATATTCTAGCATTTTGCTATAATCCATTTTATATATATGATCCCCTGATAAAACTAAAAGATATTCCGGCTTATATCTATCAATAAAATGCATATTCTCATATATAGCGTGTGATGTTCCTCTATACCAGCTTCCTTCTTTTTCTTTTGTATATGGCGACAATATAGATACCCCTCCATTTTGTCTATCTAAATCCCATGGACTTCCTATTCCGATATGGGAATTTAATATTAATGGTCTATATTGAGTTAAAACCCCTACAGTATCTACTCCTGAATTTGAACAGTTGCTTAATACGAAATCTATAATTCTATATTTTCCTCCAAAAGGAACTGCTGGTTTTGCCAAATTTTTCGTAAAACTTCCTAACCTTGATCCTTGACCCCCAGCCAATATCATAGCCATCATTTCCTTTTTTATCATAACCTAAAACTCCCCCTCTACCTCATCTTTCATAGTATCTTCATCTACTATCTTTATTCCCTTTATAAAAGTAGCCCCTAATGGAGGTACTTTTATTGTTATTGAGTAGTCCTTATTATGCCATTTTTGTTTTTGTGAATATAACTTAGAATCACCCATAGTTTGTCCTGATCCCCAATATTTTTCGTCGTCACTATTAAATACTTCTTGATATACTCCCTCATAAGGAACCCCTATTCTATAATCGTAATAAACTACAGGAGTAAAGTTTATTACTGCAATTATAAAATCCTTTTTATCTTTTCCTATTCTCATAAGTGTAACTACACTTTGTTCATTATTATGAGGATCTATAAAATCAAATCCACTATTACTGTAATCTATTTCATATAAGGCTTTTTCATCTACATATAATTTATTTAAATCCTTAACATAATCTTGCATCTTTTTATTTTCTTCTTGTAATAGTAGTTCCCAGTCTAAGCTATATGAATATCTCCACTCTAAGTATTGTCCAAATTCACTTCCCATAAATAAAAGCTTCTTTCCAGGATGGACCATCATATATGAATATAGCAACCTAAGCCCTGCAAATTTTCTCCACTTATCTCCAGGCATTTTATCTATTAAAGATTTTTTGCCATGTACTACTTCATCATGAGAGAGTGGAAGTATGAAGTTTTCAGAAAAAGCATATGTAAATGAAAAAGTAATTAATTCATGATGATATTTTCTATATATAGGGTCCATTTCCATGTATTTTAATGTATCATTCATCCATCCCATATTCCACTTATAATTAAACCCCAATCCACCTTTATATGTAGGTCCTGTAACCATTGGCCAAGAAGTAGATTCCTCTGCTATAATAAGGGGATTTTTAATGTTTTTGAAAATAACTTCATTGAACTTTTTTAAAAATTCTACAGCCTCTAAGTTCTCTCTTCCTCCGTATATATTTGGTTTCCAATGTCCTATGTCATAATCTAAATAAAGCATACTTGCAACAGCATCTACTCTTATTCCATCTATATGAAATTTATCAAACCAAAATAAAGCATTTGATATTAAAAAATCTTGAACTTCTGGCTTTCCTAAATCGAAATGTGCTGTACCCCACCCAATATTTTCAGCTTTTGTAGGGTCACTATATTCGTATTGTGATGTTCCATCAAATTTATAAAGTCCATGTTCATCTTTACAAAAGTGACTATATGCAAAGTCCAAAATTACTCCTATATCATTCATATGGCACCTATCTATAAATTCCATAAAACCCTTAGGAGTTCCATATCTACTAGTTACACTATAATATCCTATAGTTTGATAACCCCACGACTCATCTAGTGGATGTTCAGTTATTGGTAGTATTTCTATATGTGTATAGCCCATATCTTTTACATAATCTATAATTTCATAAAGTTCTTCAAAATTTGAAAATTCTCCATCCCATCTTCTTTTCCATGACCCTAGATGAACTTCATATATGTTTATAGGTTTTTCATATATATTATCTTTTTCTCTATCTATCATCCACCTCGCATCATTCCACTTATAACCTTCAACTTCATATATTATGGAAGCATTATTAGGCCTTTTCTCACTAAAGAATCCATATGGGTCAGATTTCATCCTAGATATTCCATCTTTTCCTATAATTATATATTTATATGCAATACCTTCATTTATATTCTCAATAAATATATGCCAATTCCCGGAATTTATTCTTCTCATTGGATGGGATTTTTTATTCCAATTGTTAAAGTCTCCGACCAAATATACCCCTTTTGCATTAGGGGCCCAAACAGTAAAACTTACTCCTTTTTTATTTTCTAGCTCTACAAAATGTGCTCCCATAAAATCATACGATTTAAAACTATTTACTTTACTTATTTTCATAATCTATCCCCAATTAATAAAAGTATTTTAATATATAAAAGTATTATAATACATACCTCATGTCGAAAAAAAATATAACGCGCGCAAATAATTAATATGTTTTTGTTGAATTTTATATTATAAAAAAAATAGCAAAAAAAAGCACCCACATTTTATGGATGCTATTGCCCTAATTTTAAATTTGATATTGCATTTAAACTCATATCGTGAGTCTTACCTTTTATATAATTATAATACCCTGCACAGCCTATCATAGCCGCATTATCTGTGCATAAGTCTATAGGTGGGTATTTTATAGTTATATTTTTACTACTTCCCAATTCTTGTAACTTTTCTCTCAATCCTGTATTTGCTGCAACTCCTCCAGCTAAAACGACTTTATCATATCCTTTTTCTAATGCTGCTTTTATAGCTTTAGTAGCTAATACTTCAACAACAGCCTCTTGAAATGATGCAGCTACATCTTCTACTATTAGATCTTCATTTTTCATTTTTTTAGAATTTATATAATTTAGTACAGATGATTTTAATCCACTAAAACTAAAATCATATCCATTATCTATGTAAGCCCTTGGAAAACTTATTGCATTTTTATTTCCAACTTTAGAGAGCTTGTCTATTATAGGTCCTCCTGGATAACCTAAATTTAGAGCCCTAGCTATTTTGTCAAATGCTTCGCCTGATGCATCGTCTCTAGTTTTACCTAGTATATCATAACTACCGTAATCCTTAACCTCAACTAAATGAGTATGTCCTCCAGACACTATTAAACATATAAATGGCGGTTCTAGTTTTTTATCTTCTATATAATTTGCACTTATATGTCCCTCTATATGATTAACTCCAACTAAAGGTATCCCCAGAGTATAAGCTAAAGCTTTTGCAGTAGATAATCCAACAAGTAGTGCACCAACTAATCCCGGTCCATATGTTACTGCTATATTGTCTATGTCATTAAAACCTATATTAGCATTATCTAAAGATTCTTGTACTACCATATCTATATTTTCTATATGTTTTCTAGAAGCAACCTCAGGAACTACTCCTCCGAACTTTTTATGTAGTTCAATTTGAGTAGAAACTATATTTGACAATATTTCTCTACCATTTTTTAAAACTGCTGCTGAAGTTTCATCACAACTAGTTTCTATAGCTAAAGTTATTATATCTTTCATAAATACACCTCTTTTTTATAAATGCTTCCACATTATAAGAGCATCTTCTTTATTGTCACTGTAGTATTCTTTTCTAACACCAGCTAACTTAAAACCATATTTTTTATATAGGTTTTGAGCTACAATATTTGATACTCTAACTTCTAAAGTCATAGCCTTAATTTTATTATCATTACATTCATCTATAAGGTATTTTACTATTTTGTCACCTATTTTTTGACCCCTGTATTCTGGGCTTACAGCTACATTAGTTATATGTGCCTCATCTATTATAAACCAAGCTCCAACATAACCAACTACCTTGTCCTCTATCTGTGCAACCAAATACTTTGCTAATTTATTTTGTATCTCTTTCTTAAATGATTCTTTACTCCAAGGATCTGGAAAACAAGACTTCTCAACGTTATATACTCCATCTATGTCTTTAAGTTTCATATCTCTTATTATTAAGTTATTGTTCATTCTTCTGTATCCTCATCATTTTTTCATCATATTGAACTTCAGCTTGAGATTTTCTTATATACATTGGATTTATAGTATAGCAATTATGAACGTCTATATTTCTATTGTATTTATCAATAGCTAATTCACATAAGCTACTTGCTCTAGATATATTGTGAGATTTAGGTGATATATTTATATTTTTAATATTTTCAAGATTTTCTTTATATAAATTTATAGCTTCTCCTAATAAAATTACTTCTTCAGCTCCATTTTTTATATTTTCTACTAGTTCATCTATTGATACTACATTTATATCATCTATTGATATTAATTTATTGTCTTCCCATGTATACTTACTAGTATATACTTGATTTCTTTGGGCATCTATTATAGGAGATATAGTGAACTTAGATAAATTCATATTAAATGCCATGGATTCTAATGAGTTTACTCCAACAATAGGTATATCCCTAACATGTGCTATGGCCTTTGCTGTCGCCATCCCTATTCTAAGCCCTGTAAACGATCCTGGACCTATACATACACCTATTAAATCTATCTCATCTATTTTAACATCGCTTTCATTAAACATCTCTTCTATCATCGGCATAAGTTTTTGAGAATGAGTTTTCTTAGTATTTATAGTGTATTCTGCTATTAATTTTTCATTGTCCATTATAGCGATACTAGCAGTTTGTGAAGATGTATCTATGCCTAATACTTTCATTAAATCAACAACTCCTTAATAATTTCTTCGTATTTTTCTCCTTTTGGGTTTAATATCATTTCTCGCCCATTTTCTTTGTATTTAAGGTCTATATATAAATATTCATCAGGAAGTATATCCTCAATTAAATTTGCCCATTCTATTATACAAACTCCATCTGAGTTTATGTACTCATCAAATCCTATATCGTACATTTCATCACTACTTCCTATTCTATATACATCAAAGTGGTATAGAGGTACTCTACCTTCATATTCGTTTACTATTGTAAATGTAGGACTAGTTATATAATCATCGACTTCTAATCCTTTAGCTATACTCTGTGTCAAAGTAGTTTTTCCTGCTCCTAAATCTCCTATTAAGCATAAAATACTTTTTTTATCTAGTAATTTCCCTAATTTATATCCTATATCTTTTGTCTTTTCTTCATTTTCTAAATATATTTTCACCATTCAACCATCTCCATTATAAAGATTAACTATACTATTATATTATAACCAACTATTTTAATAAAGCTTTGCAAAATAAAAAAAGCGCTTTAAGCGCTTTTTTATCTTTTTTATCCTTTTTTCAATATAGGTTCTACTTTCTTATATATTAATACTATTATTATTGACATTAAAATTCCCTTTATTATATTAAAAGGTGATACCATCCATAGTATATAAGTAGGTAAATCTACAATCTTAGGATTTAATGCACTTCCCATACCTATTATAGCTTCCATTGGCATAAAGTTTGTATAGAATGGTATTAGTATATAGTAATTAGCTAATGCCCCTACTGCAGTCATAAATATAGTACCTAGTATAAGAGCTATTATAGACCCTTTTAACTCTTTTTTTCTTCTATATATAACTGATGTTACTAATACAAATGAACCACCAATTAAAAAGTTAGCTAGTTCTCCTACTCCACCTGTTTGAGTATTTGTTAAAGCTTGTAATATATTTTTTATAAGTTCAATTGTTATTCCAGCAACAGGTCCTAATGCCATACCGCCTAATATAGCAGGAACGTCTGATATATCTATCTTTAAAAAGTCTGGGAAAAGTGCTGGTATTGGGAATTGTAGAAACATAAGAACATAACATATCGATGATAGTATAGCTACTTTAACTAAAGTTGATGTTGAAAAATATCCAGTTTTATATTGTTTTGTTATTTCTTGCATTGTGAATACCTCCTAAATAAATTTTTGATTAGAAAATAAATAAGTCCGAAGATAAATCTTCAGACTTTTGTTCACAATGAATATAAATACATAATAAATATAATTATGCACTTAATCTTCTTTCATCCAGACTTTACTGTCGGCCTTGGAATTTAACCAAGTCAGCTACATAGTAGCTCGCGGGCTATACCGCCGGTCGGGAATTTCACCCCGCCCTGAAGATTTATCTTTTATTTAATTTTTTCTTGTTATAATTATATTTTATACTGAATAAAACTATTCGTCAATTATAATTTTTTATATACAACTTTTCCATCTATTAATGTATATTCTACATAACTTTGAACATCTAAAGGTTCATTATCCCATATAACTATATCCGCATCTTTTCCCACTTCTATAGACCCTACTCTATCTTCTATTCCCAAAACCTTTGCAGGATTTATAGTTATAGATTCTATAGCCTTTTCTTTTTTCATACCATGTTTTATAGCAATGGCAGCACATAGTGGCAAGTACTGAATAGGTATAACTGGGTGGTCTGTCATTAAACATACATCAAGTCCAGCATTAGATAGTATCCCGGCAGTATCAAAGGTTAAATTTCTTAGTTCTATCTTTGACCTTTCAGATAAACTTGGCCCTACTATAACAGGATATCCTTCTTCAACTAGTTCATCTACTATAAGGTGTCCTTCAGTACAATGGTCTAATGATAATCTTATATTAAATTCCTTTGCTATTCTTATAGCTGTAAACATATCGTCTGCTCTATGGGCATGTACTTTAAAAGGTATTTCTCTTCTAAGCACAGGCAATAGCGATTCCATCTTTATATCGTATTCTGGCTTTTCATTGTCTTCATCTTCTTCTTGAGCAACAATATCTTCTAAGTACTCTTCTGCCTTTTTAAGTGTTTCTCTTAAAAGTGCAGCTATAGCCATTCTAGTTTGAGGCATTTTGTCATCTTTTCCATATACATTCTTTGGATTTTCACCAAAAGCTATTTTAGAAGCAACAGGGTTTTTTATAATCATTTTATCTATTCTCTTACCATGAGTTTTTATAGCTATACATTGCCCTCCCATGACATTTGCACTTCCGGGAGTAGTACATGCAGATGTTATTCCTCCAGATACAGCTTCTGCAAAAGTTCTATCCATAGGATTTACTCCATCTATGGGATTTAAATGTGGAGTTATTGGATCTGTTTCTTCGTTTCCATCTGCCCCTTCAAAGCCCATACCATCTTCCCATAAACCTAAGTGTGTATGAGCATCTATAAATCCAGGATATATATACTTTCCTGTAGCATCTATAACTTCAACATCTAGTGGGACTACTATATCCTTTCCAATTTCAACTATCTTTCCATTTTCTATAAGAATATCTCCCTCTATAACTCCATTAGTCACAGTATTAATAATACCATTTTTTATGAATAACATTATACTTCCTCCTGATTTAACTATACATACTCCTTATTATAACATAAATACATTCTTTATTATTTTATATAGACTTCATAGATAAAGATACACGTTGTTTACTTAAATCTACAGATATTACTTTAATATCTACAGTATCTCCTATAGATACTATATCCATAGGATTTTTTACAAACTTATCACTCATCTCTGATTTATGAACTAATCCATCATTTTTAATTCCTATATCTATAAAAGCGCCGAAATCTACAACATTTCTAACTGTTCCTTTAAGTATCATGCCTGGTTTTATATCCTCTATTTTTAATACATCACTTCTAAATATAGGCTTCATACCTTCTTCTCTAGGGTCTCTACCTGGTTTTTTAATCTCATTTATGATATCTTTTAATGTAGGTGTCCCTACATTAAGTTCTTTGCTTAAATTTTCTATACCTACCTTATTAATTTGAGCGTCTATATCTTCTATATTTTTATTTGATATATCATCTAATTTATATCCTAGTTTTTCTATTAGTTTTTTGCATATATCATAACTTTCTGGATGTACTCCTGTATTATCTAGTGGATTTTTAGCATCTGATATTCTCATAAACCCTGCACACTGTAAAAATGCTGAAGGCCCCAACCTTTTAACCTTTTTCAATTGAATCCTTGAAGTAAACTCTCCATTTTCTTCTCTATAACTTACTATGTTTTTAGCTATAGACTTAGTTATACCTGCAACATATTGAAGTAAAGAATAAGATGCAGTGTTTAAGTCTACACCTACACTATTTACAGCATCTTCTACTACTCCCGATAAAACTTCCTCTAATCTTTTTTGATTTAAATCATGTTGGTATTGTCCTACACCTATACTCTTAGGGTCTATTTTTACAAGCTCTGCCAATGGATCTTGTATCCTTCTACCTATAGATATAGCACCTCTTAAAGACACATTTATATCTGGATGTTCTTCACTCGCAAGCTCAGATGCAGAATAAACTGAGGCACCAGCTTCACTTACGATTATATATCTTACTTCACTATCTATTTCCTTTAGTATATCTGCAACAAATATTTCTGATTCCCTTGACGCAGTACCGTTTCCGATAGCTATTATATCTACTTTATAATTTCTTATAATATTAGTAAGTTCTTTTTTTGATTTTTCTACTTCATTTTCAGACATCGTAGGATATATAGTTGTAGTATGTAGCAATTTTCCATTTTCATCTACTATAGCTATTTTACATCCAGTCCTAAAAGCTGGGTCAAATCCCATTACAACCTT
The DNA here is from genome assembly GCF_058146105.1 of Sporacetigenium sp. TC11. Classification (NCBI taxonomy): domain Bacteria; kingdom Bacillati; phylum Bacillota; class Clostridia; order Peptostreptococcales; family Tepidibacteraceae; genus Sporacetigenium; species Sporacetigenium sp. TC11. The sequence continues at coordinate 74,093 of NZ_JBYVNY010000010.1, forward strand.
ACTTTTTATAGGTGGCTGTAATAATAAATTTTTGACGTTTTTACCAAATACGCTTATTGCTCTTTCTTGAGCTATATCTGTTAAATAAGTTCTTATCTCTCTTTCTATAGATGGATATATTAGCCTTTTATAAGAATCTTCTATAGAATTTTCTATATAGTGACTACATTTTTTATTTATATCTTTTATATACCTTTTCTTTATATTATCTATTATCTTTTCACTATTAATTTCTACTTTAACTTTTATGTATTCTTCTTTTTCTCCTCTATTTATGGCCAGTATTCTATGTGGTGCTATAGTTTTTATATTTTCACTATAATTATAATACATATCGTATACTGACTTTTCATCCTTGGAGTTTTTTGTATTAATTAATCCTTCGCTTAAAGCTAGATTTCTTATATACTTTCTAACATATGAATCCTCAGCTATTATTTCAGCTATTATATCAGATGAACCTTTTATAGCATCTTCAAAAGTATTTACTTCTTTCTCTGGGTTTATATATTTATTTGCTTCAGTATTTATATCTATATCTTTGTTTAATATATCTAAAGCTAAAGGCTCTAATCCCTTTTCTTTTGCAATAGTCGCTCTAGTTCTTTTTTTAGGTTTAAATGGTGCATATATATCTTCTATTTCTTGAAGTGTAGTTGCTTTTTCCACATTATTTGTTATGTCTTCACTTAATTTTCCTTGTTCTTTTATTAATCTAATTATATCTTCTTTTCTATTTTTAAGATTTCTTAAATATACAAGTCTATCATAAAATTGTCTTAAAACTACATCACTAAGTTCACCTGTTACTTCTTTTCTGTATCTAGCTATAAAAGGTATTGTATTTCCTTCATCTATGAGTTTTATAGTGTTTTCTACTTGAAAATCTTTTAAGCTGAATTCATTTTTTAACATATAATTTATATTCATAATTTCCTCCTACTACAAATTCAAAAATGGGACCTAAGAATAATCTCTTAAGCCCCATCTAAGCTATTTTTTACTCATCTTTAAATACTCATTTATAAACAAATCTATATTTCCATCCATAACAGATTGAACATTGCCTATTTCAGCATTAGTTCTATGATCTTTTACTAATGTGTATGGTTGAAAAACATAAGACCTTATTTGACTTCCCCATGCTATTTGAGAATACTGACCTTGTAAGTCTTCTATTTTTTCTTTTTGTTCTATTTCTTTAATTTCTATAAGTTTCGCCATAAGCATCTTCATTGCTCTATCTTTGTTAATGTGTTGTGATCTTTCACTTTGGCATTGAACAACTACTCCAGTAGGTATATGTGTTATTCTAACTGCAGACTCAGTTTTGTTTACATGCTGCCCGCCTGCACCAGAAGCCTTATATGTATCTATTTTCAAATCGTTAGGGTTTATATCTATTTTTATACTATCATCTAATTCTGGAATAATATCCACTGATGCAAAAGATGTATGTCTTTTTCCAGATGAATCAAAAGGAGATATTCTAACTAGCCTATGAACTCCTTTTTCACTTTTTAAATATCCATATGAATTTAATCCTTCTACTAGTATTGTTACACTTTTTATCCCTGCTTCAGGGTCTGCAATTATATCTAGTGTATTAACCTTATATCCTTTTGATTGTGCCCACCTATCATACATTCTCAGAAGCATCTTTGCCCAATCTTGAGCATCAAGTCCACCTGTTCCTGCATGTATAGATATTATAGCATTATTTCTATCGTACTCTCCATTTAAAAGAGTCTTTATTTTAATAGAATCTATTTTGCACTCTAATTGCTCTATAGATTCTATTATTTCCTTTTCTAAAGATAGGTCGTTTTCTTCTTCTGCAAGTTCCATAAGAATAATTATATCATCTAGTGAACTTTGCAAATCATTAAATTCATCTAAAGAATCTTTTAAAGACTTATTTTCTTGAAGTATTCTCTGTGCCTTTTCATTATCATTCCAAAAGTTCTGGTCGCTCATCTCATTTTCATAGGCTTCTATTTTTTCATTAATAGTTCCTATGTCAAAGAGAAGCCCTCAATTCTTTTATATAGTCTTTCATAGTATCTATCTTCTGTCTATATTCTTGTATATTAAGCATATAATACCTCCAGATGCCTTATTTACCACAACACTTTTTGTATTTTTTGCCGCTTCCACAAGGACATATTGCGTTTCTTCCCGCTTCATCGTCCTTTGTTATAGTTTTATTAACTGGTTGATCTGATGCATTAGAAGATATATGGTCTACATCTATAACCTGTTTTCTTTGTATAGGTTCTTCTATTGTAAAGTTAAATAGATATCTAACAGTATCATCTTGTATAGATTTATTCATAGCTTCGAACATATCGAATCCTTCTATAGTGTATGCCCTTACAGGATCCTCTTGACCTATTGCTCTAAGGCCTATACCTTGACGTAATTGATCCATAGCATCTATATGATCTACCCAGTGAGAATCTACAACTTGAAGAAGTATAACTCTCTCTATTTCTCTCATTCTCTCAAATCCTACTATATCTTCTTTAGCTTCATATATCTTAATAGATAAATCAAGTATTTGTTGTTTTATATCTTCTCTAGAATAGTTATCTAAGCTATCTATTTCTATACTTCCTTTTGGTAAGAATGTTTGATAAAGATGATCTTTAAGATTATCTAAGTTCCAAGATGATTTATCTTCTCCCATATAAATATTTAAAGCGTCTTCTATTGTGTTTTCTATCATAGCTTCTACATTTTCTTTTAAGTTTTCGCCTTCTAATACACGTCTTCTCTCTGCGTATATTATTTCTCTTTGTTTATTCATAACATCATCATATTGAAGTACGTGTTTTCTTATACCAAAGTTCTTTCCTTCTACTTTCTTTTGTGCATTCTCTATTGATCTAGATAGTATTTTATGTTCTATAGGCATGTCATCTTCCATACCTAACTTTTCTACAATACCTAGTACTCTCTCAGTTCCAAACAACCTCATTAAGTCATCTTGTAAACTTATATAGAATCTAGAGTTACCTGGGTCTCCTTGACGTCCAGCACGACCACGAAGCTGATTATCTATTCTTCTAGATTCGTGTCTTTCGGTACCTATTATGGCAAGTCCTCCAGCTTCTATAACTTTTAATTGTTCATCCTCAGTTTTTTTCTTAAATTCTTTATATAATCTTTCATAATTTTCTCTAGCTTTTACTAATTCTTCATTTTGTAAATCTTCTTCATCTTCTAATGGGCTCGCTATTTTATATAAAATACTATCATCATATCCCATTCTTTTCATTTCTCTTTTAGTTAAGAATTCTGGATTTCCACCTAGCATTATATCCGTACCACGACCAGCCATATTAGTAGCTATAGTTACAGCTCCTATTCTACCAGCTTGAGCTATTATTTCAGCTTCTTTTTCATGATACTTTGCATTTAATACCTCGTGTTTTACTCCTCTTTTCTTTAACATAGATGATAATAATTCAGATTTTTCTATAGATACTGTACCTACAAGCATAGGTTGTTGCACCTTATTTCTTTCTACTATTTCTTCTACTACTGCTTTAAATTTACCTATTTCATTTTTATATACAGCATCTGACATATCCGTTCTTACAATAGGTTTATTTGTAGGTATTTGAACAACATCCATTCTGTATATAGATCTAAATTCTTCTTCCTCTGTTTTAGCTGTACCTGTCATCCCAGATAATTTTTTATACATTCTAAAATAATTTTGGAATGTTATTGTAGCTAAAGTCTTAGACTCTCTCTGAACTTTTAACCCTTCTTTTGCTTCTATAGCTTGATGCAATCCTTCAGAGTATCTTCTACCAAACATTAATCTTCCTGTAAACTCATCTACTATAACTATTTCTCCATCTTTATCCACATAATCTACATCTCTTTTCATCATCTTATGTGCTTTTAATGCTTGATTTATATGATGGAATAGTTCAGTATGTGATATATCCGTTACGTTTTCTACATTAAAGTATTTTTCTGCCTTATCTATACCTGATTCTGTTAAAGATACTGCTTTTTGCTTCTCATCTTTTTCGTAGTCTGATTCTTTTAACGTTAGTATAAACGTATTTGCATCTGTATATAAATGGGTAGACTTATCTCCAGGTCCCGATATTATAAGTGGCGTTCTAGCTTCATCTATTAATATAGAGTCAACTTCATCTACTATAGCATAGTTGAGTTCTCTTTGTGCCATTTGCTCTTTATGTATTACCATATTATCTTTTAGGTAGTCAAATCCATATTCATTGTTTGTCCCATAAGTTATATCACAAGCATATTGAATTTGTCTTTCTTCTGGTGACTGACCATGTACTATAACTCCTACGCTCATTCCTAAAAACTCATATAGCTTACTCATAGTTTCTTTATCACGCTTTGCAAGATAGTCATTTACTGTAATTACATGAACTCCTTTGCCTGTTAATGCATTTAAATATACTGGACTCGTTGCAACTAATGTTTTACCTTCTCCAGTTTTCATTTCAGCTATTCTTCCTTGATGTAGCACAATTCCACCTATAAGTTGTACTCTATAATGTCTCATGCCTAAAACTCTTTTTGAAGCTTCTCTAACTACAGCAAAAGCTTCAGGAAGTATATCATCTAGTGTTTCTCCATTATTTAATCTCTCTTTAAATATATTAGTCATATTTTTAATTTCTTTATCACTCATAGATTCAAATTTAGTTTCTAAATCATCTATTTTATCAACTATAGAGCTAAACTTTTTTAACTCTCTTTTTTCTGCCATATTGAATATATTATCCAAAAAACCCATAATTGTTCCCTCATTTCATACATTTTTATATACGATATAATTTTACCATAAAATAAAAAGCTACCGAAAATTATTTTGACATCCGCTAAAAATAACTATATACCTTAATATATATGAGTTGCATTATTAAAACAAGATTTTTTAACAAAAAAGGCTACTGACTATATAATCAGTAGCTTTTATAAAAATTATTCATGTTCTATAAGACCATACCCACCAATTTCTCGTCTATATACAGTACTTATTTCATCAGTATCCATATTTCTAAACATATAGAAATCATGTCCTAAAAGTTCCATTTGAAGCACGGCTTCTTCTGAACTCATAGGCTTCATATCAAATTTTTTTCTTCTTTCTATAACTATGTTCATTGGTTCTTCATTTCCATTATGATAACTATCATCATCCATGTCTTTAAAATCGCCTAATTCTTCTACATTTCCAAATCTTATACTTCTATGGTCTTGATGTTTATTCATCATTTTTGTTTTATATTTTCTTATTTGCTTATAAAGTTTGTCATGTACTATATCTATAGCTGCGTATAGATTTTCTTGTCTATCTTCTGCTCTTATTATTGGTCCGCTTATAGGAAAGATTGTAACTTCTATTGCATGTCTAGTTTTTGTAGCACTTACTGTGACTTTAACTTGTGTTTCTGGATGAAAATATTGTTCTATTCCTCCCAGCTTTTCTTCTATTGCATTTCTTATACCATCTGTTAATTCTAATTGTTTTCCAGATAAAATTAGATTCATGACAACATCTCCCTTCAAGTTATTATATACCACAGATACTACCTTTTAATCTAATATTTTGATTTAGTATAATATGAAAGTTTATGCTTTATAATTAGTTCTATAAAAACATAGTCATTCCTTTAATTTTTATTTTTAACTTTTGTAGAATTTATATTCTCTCTATATATTATTAATTTTTGCTAATTAATATTGTTAATATGTTTAAAGTAATATTAATGAAAATTGTGGATAATGTGCATAACTTTGTTAATAACTTTAAATTTCAATATATATAGCTATTTACATTTATCCACAAATTAATCACAATAATGTTAATTATTTGTTGTTATTTGTTGAAAATAGAAAATTCGCCACGCTCATGTCTTAATCGGCATTAAAAATCAGGTCCGATGCTCAAGTATATGAGTTGGATATTATAAATTATAATATCCTTGTAAATAAAAAAAGCACCTATTAAGGTACTTTTGGGATATTATAGCTGACCTGATCTTTGCCCCCACACTCGCCTGCTGGGGATTTCGCTTGGGGTTGCCGCACTATTAACCCTCTCGATTTTATATCGGCAGGACTTACTTCTAAGCCGCACCATGCTCATTAATTCAATTTTTGAATTAACTTACGTGGGTCCTTTTGCCTGCGACTGGCATGGACTTTCAACCACAGACCTATAACATCACTTATTTATTCTAATAGCATCTCATATTTATGTCAATATAAATTTCTTCCAGTTAATACACAGCATACATATATATTATTAACATTGTTATCTTTTAGAAGTTTGCTTATTTCATTAACAGTGCTCCCTGTTGTGAATATATCGTCTATTAATAATATGTTTTTATTATATATCTCTTTTATATTATCCTTTACTTTAAATGCACCCCTTAATTCTTTGCTTCTTTCATTTTTACTTAATTTAGATAAATATCTAGTTTTATTTTTTCTATATAAACAATTAATTACTTTTTTATTTGTAAAACTTTCTAGATTTTTAGCAATTAATTCACACTGATTAAATCCACGTTTTTTATATCTACTTTTGTGAAGAGGGACGTATACTATAAAGTCAAAGTTTATATTTTCATATTTTAACTTATCCCTTATTATTTGTGCCATGTGATAAGAGATGTATGTTTTTCTACCATATTTCAAGTTATATATAAGTCTACTTGTGGTCTCATCATATTCTATACAGGATATAGCTTTATTAAAATAAAAATCCTTATCACTACAATAGCTGCACTCATCAATGGTACTTATGCTATTATTATTTTCAATAGGTTTCCCACATTTTATACACCCATCTTTTATAAAAGAAATATTATCAAAACAGCTTTTGCACAATGAGTAGGTGTTATTCTTATCTATAGGATTATTACACAATATGCACTTTATGTTTTTGGGATATATATAATCTAATATTATACTTATTACATTTTTAATTTTTTACCAACAGCCCTTCTCTTTTAAACCTAGATAATTTTCCATGTAAATTAGAATATCTATTTTGTGTCTTGTTATTTTTTATCATATACTCGAGATACTTAGTCTGCCCTACCAATATAACCAACTTCTTAGCACGTGTTACAGCTGTATATAATAAGTTTCTACTTAATAACATAGGAGGAGCCCAAGATATAGGTATTACAACTACTGGAAATTCACTTCCCTGACTTTTGTGTATAGTAGTACAAAAGCTATGCTCTATTTCATCTAGTTCATTATAGTCATAATTAACTATCTTAATTTCATCGTATACTACATATATATTTTTATTTTCCTTATCTATATGATATACATATCCTATATCTCCATTATATATACCTTCTCCAGTTTCACTTTTATCTTCATTTTCCCATTTTTTATTATAGTTATTTTTTACTTGCATTACTTTGTCCCCAACCCTAAGTATTCTTCTTGTAAAGTTTTCTTCAGTCTTAAATTTTCCAGGTGGGTTTAAATATTTTTGTAATTCTATATTTAAATTTGTAACTCCTAAATCTCCTTTTCTCATAGGAGATAATATTTGTATATCTCTTATTTTATCTACCTTATAATATTCTGGTAGCCTTTTATCCACTAAGCCTATTATTTCACTTATAATATTCTCATTATCTTCTTTTTTGATAAAATAAAAATCCTTATTTTTTGAATTTAAAAATAATGGCTGACCTTCATTTATTCTGTGCGCATTTACTACTATCATACTCTCCTGAGCTTGTCTAAATATTTCTGTTAATCTAACTATCTTTATAACATCTGAATCTATAATATCTCCTAGAACGTTTCCTGCACCTACTGAAGGTAATTGATCACTATCTCCAACTAATATTACTCTAGTTCCAGGTTTAATGGCCTTTAACAAACTATACATAAGATTTATATCTACCATAGACACTTCATCGACAATTACTACATCAGCTTCTATAGGGTCATCTTCGCTTTTCATAAATACCATCTCTTCATCATTATTAGAATATCCCATCTCTAATAATCTGTGTATAGTTTTAGCTTCTTTATTAGATGTTTCGCTCATTCTCTTAGCAGCCCTTCCTGTAGGAGCAGCTAAAATAACTTCCATTTTATTATTTTCAAATATTTGTATTATAGTATTAATAGTTGTTGTTTTACCAGTTCCTGGCCCACCTGTTATAACCATAACCCCATTGTCTATAGCTTGCTCAACAGCTTTGAACTGATTTTTTGCTAATTTTATATTATTCTTATTCTCTAAGTTAATTACTTCTCTATCTATATTTATATGTAAATCTTCAAATTCATATTGAGATAACCTCACAAGTTGTTTACATACTCCATTTTCGGATATATAATACGGTATTAAATATATAATATCTTCTGTAAGGCTTTTTTCAATTTGTATTTTCTGATCTAATGCTAATTTTAATATTCCTTCTTCTACATATCCTTTTTCTATATTTAAAAGTTGACTAGCTTCGTTCATTAATAAGCTTTTAGGTAAATATGTATGTCCATTTGTAAGAGCATGATTTAATGTATATATTATACCTTGGGCTATTCTATCTTCTGAATATTTATCTACCCCTATTTTCGATGCTATATTATCAGCCAATTTAAATCCTATACCTCTTATATCTTCTGCTAGTTTATATGGATTTTCATGTATAGTTTGGATGGCTTTAGATTTATATTTTTTATATATTTTTAAGCAATAGTTAGGGCTTATACCGTATTTAGATAGTTCTATTATTAAATTTCTTAATTCTCTATTTTCTTGAAAACCTTTTACTATTTGATCTACTTTCTTCTCTCCTATACCTTCTACTTCTTGTAATCTTTCTGGGGTATTTTGTATTATTTCTATAGTATGTATTCCGAACTTTTCTATTATTTTTTTTGCCATTTTATCCCCTATACCTTTTATCATGCCAGATGTTAAATAAGCATATATCCCATCTACTGAAGATGGAGTAATTGGAATAAAATTATCTACTTCAAATTGTAATCCATATAACTTATGACTTGTCCATTTTCCTTCTATTTCTATACTTTCACCTATTGTTAACGTCGGCATACAACCTACTATTGTAACTTCATCGTTTTCATTTGTTAAGTTTGCTATTGTATATCCATTTTCTTCGTTCTTAAATATTATATCACTTATAGTTCCCTGCAATTTTTCCATACCGATTCTCCTACCATTTTAGTGATACGGTTATAATTTACATAATTTGTAACTATTATACAGGTATATTAACATAAAATAAAGCCCTGTATAATATACAGGGCTTTAAATAATTTATATTATTCACCTAAAGCTTCTTTTCTTAATATATCCGCTTTATCTGTTCTTTCCCATGTTAAATCTACATCAGTTCTACCAAAGTGTCCATAAGCTGCAATTTTTCTATAGATAGGTCTTTTTAAATCTAAGTCTCTTATTATTGCACCTGGTCTTAAGTCAAAATGCTTTTTAACTAATTCTACTAATTTTTCTTCGCTAACTTTTCCAGTTCCAAAAGTTTCAACTAGTATAGATAAAGGTTGTGCAACACCTATAGCATAAGCTAATTCTATTTCACACTTATCAGCAAGGCCAGAAGCTACTATGTTTTTAGCAACATATCTTGCAGCATAAGCAGCAGATCTATCAACCTTTGTTGCATCTTTTCCTGAGAATGCTCCACCGCCGTGTCTAGCATATCCACCGTAAGTATCTACTATTATCTTTCTTCCTGTTAATCCAGTATCTCCTTGTGGCCCACCTATAACGAATCTTCCTGTTGGGTTTATATATACTTTAGTTTCAGAATCCATTAAGTTATTTGGTACTACTTTACTTATTACGTGATCTCTTAAATCTCTTTCTATTGTTTTATTATCTACTTCTGGACTATGTTGAGTAGATATTAAAACAGTGTGTACTCTAACTGGCTTGCCATCTTCATATTCAACAGTAACTTGAGTTTTACCATCTGGTCTTAGATAATCTAACATTCCATTTTTTCTAACTTCTGTTAGTCTTCTAGCAAGTTTGTGAGCTAAAGATATTGGTAGAGGCATTAATTCTTCTGTTTCATTACATGCAAAACCAAACATTATACCTTGGTCCCCTGCTCCTACATTTTCTAGCTCTTCATCTGTATCTTCGCCTTTTTTGCTTTCTAGAGCTTCGTCTACACCCATAGCTATATCCGAAGATTGCTCATCTATAGAAGTTATCACAGCACAAGTGTCAGCGTCAAATCCATATTTAGCTCTTGTATATCCTATGTCTTCTATTGTACTTCTTACTAATTTTGGTATATCAACATATGCTGAAGTAGATATTTCTCCTGCTACTAATACAAGTCCTGTAGTAACTGTAGTCTCACATGCAACTCTGGCTTGAGGATCTTTCGCTAATAATGCGTCTAATATAGAATCTGATATCTGATCGCATATTTTGTCTGGATGTCCCTCTGTAACTGATTCTGATGTAAATAAGTGTCTTGCCATTTTTGTTCCTCCTCTTATGTATATAAGTTATAAATTTATACTTCTATAGTCTCTACTATATTATTGACAATTATTACGTTTTATTTCGATGCATCGTAACTTTTTTAAAACAAAAAAACCTCTTTAAACATAAAGAGGTTAATTACATAGTTAATTAACTAACCTCATCTTCCAGAATAAAATTCTGTAGGATTTAGCACCATTTCCCAATTGGGTGGTTGCTGGGCTTCATAGGGCCTATCCCTCCGCCGCTCTTAATAAGGTAATTAAGATTTCATAAGTTTTTAGTACAGAATTTATATTACTATTTTATTTATTATATGTCAACATTTTTTTTACTATTTATCAACTTTTTTGCAAAACACACTATATAATCTTTAATGATATTGCTGATACAATTATACCTGAGAGCATATTCCCTATGAATATACCTAGTACTGCATCTCTAATTCTCATCTTAAATATAGATGCTATTGCTGCTGCAGTCCATGCCCCAGTGGTAGGGAGTGGCACTCCTACAAACAGTATTAGGCCTATTATAGTTACATTTTTCATTTTTTTCACTCTTCTATTTATTTTATTATCTATAAAATAACCTAGCTTATACATTTTTTTGTGCCTTTTGAGCTCATGTAAAATCTGCCTAAAAGTTATAATAAGCGGTATTGATATAAGTGTGGATCCTATAACACAACATATGTACACATAAATCAAATTTAATCCCCATGATATTCCTACTGGTATAGCCCCTCTAAGCTCTATGATAGGGACAGATGACATTATCATAAGCAATATATATTTCAAATTTTATCCCCTCCCTAACTACATCTTCTTAAATAGTTTTTCTATTAATTAAATTATATGATTAGTTATACTAGGAATTGCTTAAAAATTGCTAACTAGAATGGGTATAGGTCTTTTTTTATATATAATTTCATATATTTTAGGTAAGGAGGTGTATCGATGTATCTAGTTAAAACGAATTATAAAGAAGAGAATGTCATACAAAATCTTAGTGAAGTTTTAAAAAATATAATAAAAGAAAATACCATAATCGTTTGTATAGGAACTGATAGAGCCATAGGAGATGCTTTAGGTCCTTTGGTTGGAACTATGTTAAAAAATAGTGATTTTAAATATCCTGTATATGGAACATTAGATAAACCTATACATGCGTTAAATATATTTGAATCTTTAGAGCATATAAAAAATAAGCATCCAAAGGGAAATTTCCTAGCTATAGATGCATGCCTAGGATCAAAAGACAATATAGGGAATATTCAAATACGAGAAGGCCCTATACTTCCTGGAAAAGGTGTTGGCAAAAAACTTCCTGAAATAGGTAACTATTCTATAGTTGGTATAGTAGATAGAATAGATGAAAACAATAAGTTTTCATTTAATAATATAAGACTGAGCTTTGTAGTTGAGCTAGCTGAGATAATTGCTTTATCCACTATACTTGCAACATAGAGGTTATTACCCCCTTACTTTGAAAAAAGTCCCAATAATTATATTGGGACTTAATATTTTTAAAAATTATTTTTGTTTTTCAACTAAGGCAAACATCAATTCTCCACTGCAGACTAATTCTTCACCAACATAAGCACTAGCACTAGCTTTCCCAATGCTTCTTCTAAATGAATTTAATTCAACTTCCATTCTCAATGTATCTCCAGGTCTTACTTCTCTTTTAAATCTAACACCATCTATTCCTGCAAATACTCCTAATTTACCTTTGTTTTCTTCCATAGACATCATAGCAACTGCTCCTACTTGTGCCATAGCTTCTATTATTAAAACTCCCGGCATTAGTGGATAGCTTGGAAAGTGGCCTTGGAAAAACGGTTCATTAACGGTAACATTTTTTATACCGATAGCCTTTTTCCCTGGATCTAATTCAACTACTTTATCTACTAATAAAAATGGATATCTGTGCGGTATTAATTCCTTTATTTGATCTACATTTAGCATAATTACCCTCCCTTAGTATTTTCGTATAATTATCTATTTCTTTCTAAAAGGAATAGTTCCTCCTGTTTCTAATAACTTTAAAGATTTTAAAGCTTCTCCAGTACCTTTTGCAACGCAAGATAAAGGGTCTTCAGCAATGTGTACTTCCATCCCTGTTCTCTGCTTTATAAGCTTGTCCAAACCGTATAATAAGGCTCCTCCACCTGTCATTATTATACCTCTATCACTTATATCTGCTCCTAGCTCTGGAGGTGTTTTTTCTAGAACTGAATGCGCAGTCGCAGCTATTTGCTCAACACTCTCTTTTAATGCTTCTAATATCTCAGTAGAGCTTATTTGTATCGTTTCAGGAAGCCCTTTAACTAAGTTTCTACCACTTACATTCATAAACTCTTCTTGCTCTCTTGGGAATGCCGTTCCTATATTTAATTTTACCTGTTCTGCAGTTCTTTCTCCTATTAGTAAGTTGTGTTGTTTTCTCATATATCTAACTATGGCCTCGTCAAATTTATCCCCACCAACTTTTAGAGATTCACTTACAACTACACCGCCTAGAGATATTACAGCTATATCAGCAGTTCCTCCACCTATATCTATAACCATATTCCCATCTGGCTGAGCTATGTCTATACCTGCCCCTATGGCTGCTGCTATAGGTTCTTCTATGATATATACTTCTCTAGCTCCAGCTTGTCTTGTGGCTTCCTCTACTGCCCTTTTTTCTACTTCAGTAACTCCTGATGGCACACAGACCATAACTCTAGGCATAAAAAACCTTCCAAAACCTTTTTTGTCTACCACCTTCTCAACGAAATATCTTAACATTTTTTCTGTAATATCATAATCTGATATAACTCCATCTTTTAACGGTCTTATAGCAACTATATTTCCTGGCGTTCTACCTATCATTCTTCTAGCTTCTTCTCCAACTGCTAGTACTGAATTGCTTCTTGTTTCTATGGCAACTACAGACGGCTCCCTTAAAACTATCCCTTTGCCACCAACATAAACAAGAACATTTGCTGTACCTAAGTCTATCCCAATATCAGCTCTTGCCATTATCTCCAACTCCTTATCATTCGTTTATTATCTATATGAACTAAAATTAGTTTTTTACTTAAAATAGCCCTACCTACAAAAATATACAAAAAACAAATTTTAGTCAAGAAAAAAATGTAGGTATTTTTAACCTACATCTTTTTGATCCTTTATTTCATACTTTAATTTTGTAGCCATCCCGCCTCTTAAGTGACGTTCAGATTTATTTTTTTCTAAAACCATCTTTACTTCTTTTGCTAAAGATGGATTTATCTCCTCTAATCGCTCGGTTACATCTTTATGTATAGTACTTTTGCTTACCCCGAAGGTTTTTGCTGTCTGTCTAACAGTTGTTTCTTTCTCTAGTATATATTTGGCAACAACTATAGCTCTTTCTTCTATATGGGATCTCAATTCTTCCCCCTCCTTACTATATTTCCTTAATCATATATATGAGGTTTCTAAAAAAAATAGAACAGACTTGATCAAATTGATCAAGTCTGTTCTTTAAAATTATTTTATTAAATCCATTGGATTTATAGATTTTCCATCTTTGAAAGCTTCTAAGTGAAGGTGTGCACCCTCAGCACTTTCAACTGTAGAAGTATTTCCTATTTTCGCTATAGTATCTCCAGCTTTAATACTTTGACCAACTTTAACATTAACATCTTTATTTAAGTTGCTATAGACTAAAACTGTCTTGTTAGAAGATTCTATTTTTACACTTGTTCCATACTTATCATTGTTAGATACATCTATAACCTTCCCGCTTGCTATAGATTTAACTGTAGTTCCAATTTTAGCTTGTATGTCCACTGCTTTGTGTATTTCCCATTGATCTAATGTCTTATTATAGCTAGGTTCTTTTTGTGCATATTCTCTTGAAACTTCACCTTGAACAGGCATTAAATTTTTAGCTACTACTGTACTCTCTTTAGCCTTTTCTTCTTTTGCTTTTGCTAAATTTTGATCTGAATTAGTTGTAGTTGGAACTGATTTATCCTTTTCTTTTATTAGATGTACTTCATCGTCCCCTTTTGCTAATTCATCATCGCTGTAGTTCACAAAACCATTTGTAGCTAAATCGTCTATGCTATTCTTAGTAACCCAAACAGCGCCTACAGCTACTAGACATACGCATAAAAATAGAGCTAAATAAAACCCATCTCTCTCTAGTATTTTTTTGTTTTTCATATTACACCTCCATATGTATTTCTACATTTGTATTGTGTACTTTTTTTTCTAGTTTTATACATTTTATAAATAATTTTCATAAAAAAATGGAAAAGTATTATTACTTTTCCATTTTATATAACATTATTATTTAATATTTGTCTTTTATATCTGATCCAGTATAGTAATGTTTAAGTATTTTATCATATTTATATCCTTCATCAGCCATTCCATTTGCTCCCCATTGACTCATACCAACACCATGTCCATAACCCTTAACTAGAATATCTATATAATCATTTTTTATACTAATATCAAAATTAGTGGAATTTAAATTAAATGAGCTTCTCATATCTCTACCGCTTAGTTGTTTATCTCCTATTTTAATCTTCTCTACAGAACCACCTTCTGTTCTTTCTATAATCTTTATATTAGAATCTAATGTAGCTGTAGATAAATTTATATTATATGACTTTTTTATATGTTTTACAAACTCATTTTTACTTATTTTATAATTAGATATATATTTAGGCGATGATTTATCATATGGACTTTCAACAGACCTTAGATAGGGCTCCTTACTACTAAATACCTCTTCGCTATTTTCTGTTCTTCCTGCTGCAGTTGAAAAGTACATTGGTAATATAGCTTTATCGTCATAAACTAATATTTGCCCTCTTGTTTGATCTACAGCTTTCTTAATTTTTGTCCAGGATTCTTTAATCCATTTATCCCCATGAATTTTTTTCAATTCCTTTTCACTTAAATATTCTTGACAGTGGTTAAAATTAGTACATACATCTGCCCCTTTATGTTTTGGGTCTTTATTTGAATCATGTTCTTTTTTATAGTATACAAAGGTTCTTGCAGCCACAGCTTGTGCTCTTAGGGCCTCCTCTTCGAAATCTGAAGGCATTTCACCCGCTACTACACTATATAAGTATTCTTCTATATCTATATTTTCTACTTTGTCTTTTTTATGATTATATACCTTTATTTTTGGAGACTCCTTATTTACTTTCTCGTATATATTGTTTTCTATGTATTCACTATCATCTTCTTGGGTTAACTTACCTTTTGTATTAATTTTAAATTCATCCTTATCATCATACACAGTTATACTCAATATTATAGGTACGGTAACCATGATTACTATTGAGCATATTAAAATTAATAAAGGGTTCTTCATATACTTTCCTCCTTAGATAGTTTCTAATCAGTAAAGTATATGAACAACCCTAATAAAATATCACATTTTTAATCTTCTATTATCTCTATATTTCCACCTAATGCTCTTATCTTCTTGTCTATATCTACATAACCTCTCTGTATGTGATATATTTCTCCAATTGTAGTTTCACCTTCAGCTAATAAGCCACATAATATAAGTGCAGCACCTGCTCTTAAATCCGTTGCATTTACATTAGATCCATGTAATTGATTAACTCCGTGAACTACAGCACTTCTTCCTTCAATCTTTATATCCGCTCCCATTCTATTGAATTCAGCAACGTGCATAAATCTATTTTCAAACACAGTTTCTATTACAACACCTGTACCATTAGCTACAGTTAGCATAGCCATAAACTGAGCCTGAACATCTGTTGGGAATCCTGGATGAGGTAATGTCTTTATATCTATTGATTTTATAACTTCAGGGCCTATAACCCTAACGCTATTTTCCATTTCTATAACTTCACAACCAGCTTCCTTTAACTTTGCAACAACAGGCTTTAAATGCTCTAGAATTACATTTTCTATTGTTATATCTCCTTTAGTCATAGCTGCTGCAACCATAAATGTAGCAGCTTCTATTCTATCTGGGATAACTGTATGTGTAGCTCCTTTTAGCTCTTTTACACCCTTTATCCTTATTGTATTCGTACCTGCACCTTTTATATTTGCTCCCATTTCATTTAAGAAGTTTGCTAAGTCTACTATCTCTGGTTCTTCTGCAACATTTTCTATTATAGTTGTACCTTCAGCTAATGTTGCTGCCATCATTATATTTTCCGTAGCACCAACAGAAGGGAAGTCTAAGTATAACTTAGTCCCAACAAGTTTATCAGTTTTTGATTCAACGAATCCATGTTCCATTATAACCTCAGCGCCTAATGCCTTAAATCCCTTTAGATGTAGGTCTATAGGTCTAGTACCTATTGCACAGCCTCCAGGCATGGATACCTTTGTATTATTAAATCTAGCAAGTAATGGTCCCATAACTAAAAATGAGGCTCTCATTTTTCTTACTAATTCATATGGAGCCTCACATGTGTTTATATTAGTGGCATCTACTGTTAATGTATTTTCATTATATTCTACTTTAGCTCCTAAATGTCTTAATAAATCAGATATAACATGTACATCCTTTAAGTTTGGAACCCCTTTTATAATTGATGTTCCTTTAGCTAATAAAGTTGCTGTTATTATAGGTAAAACTGCATTTTTTGCACCATCTATTTTAACTGTACCGTTAAGTGAATTACTTCTTTTTACAAGTATTTTAGCCATAAGTTTTTATTCCTTTCTTAGTAATCTAGTTTTATCAATGGAGTCGCAACGTAAATAAGTGTTTTTTGATCATATTCACTATATCTCATTCCAATATTTAAGTTAATTTTCTTTCCAAGGTATTCTATATTCGTTCCATTTAATTTTTTGCTATATGCCGTTATAGACATAAAATTATCGTCTTCTATTCTTTCAATCTCTTTTGCATTTAAATTATTTAATATATTTGTAACTATATTATTACATCTATTTAAAGATATTTTTTTATCGTATTCTCCTATTAAACAAGTATATATATCTACTTTATCTGAATACTTTTCTAAGCTTTTTTGAAGCTTAGCATAATTGCCCACTATATTTTTATATACTTTATTTTCATTTATGTCAACTATTATATACGATTCTCCTTTATTTTCTTTAGAATTATTTTCTATAATAACTGACATATTTATATTATCTTTATTTGATTGAGCGTAGATTTGATTTAATCCATCTTCTGTAAGTTGACTCAATTTAACACCATCTTCATTAAATCCTAATTCTTGATTCAATTCTATAGCTATGTCTTTCATTTCTTGTATATTTAAGTCTTTATCTATAGTTATTGATGCCTTCATATTATAATATTTAAATTCAGCATTACTATTTTCAAATGTATTTATAAGCTTATCATATCCATAGTTTTCGCTGTACCCTGCATATGAATTTATTATTCCAAAAAATAATATTAACACAATAGATATACTAAATAACTTCTTCATGAAAATACCCCCTTAAAAATCAATAATTATACTTTAATTATTGACATTTTTAAGGAGGTTATACATCATTTTATAGTTTATAAACTTAGTATTATTGTTGCTTAGTTAAAATATTATTCAACTGTTACTGATTTTGCTAAATTTCTTGGTTTATCTACATCACATCCTCTTATCACAGAAACATGATAAGATAATAATTGAAGAGGTATAACAGTTAATATACTAGATAATATATCATCTACCTTTGGTATATATATTACCTTGTCTGCAGCATTCTCTACTTCTTTATTTCCATCTTGAGCAATTGCTATTACATAAGCTCCTCTAGCTTTAACTTCTTGCATATTTGAAACCATCTTTTCAAATAAGTTTTCCTGGCTCGCTATTGCTATAACTGGAGTGTTCTTTTCTATTAAAGCTATAGTTCCATGCTTTAATTCTCCAGCTGCAAAGGCTTCTGCATGTATATAAGATATTTCTTTTATTTTTAGAGCACCTTCCATAGCTATATTATAATCAAGCCCTCTTCCTAAATAAAAGGCACTGTTAGCTTCTTTTATAGACTCTGCTACTTCTTTTAGATAATCATCTAACTTTAATACTTCGTCTACCTTTGAAGGCATATCCTTTAGTTTATTTATCATATCTCTATAGAATTCGTTTGTAATAGTTCCTTTCTTAATAGCAAAATCTAGTGCTATCATATATAAAGAAACTAATTGTGTTGTATACGCTTTAGTAGATGCAACTGATATTTCTGGTCCTGCCCAAGTATAGAATACATCGTCTGATTCTCTAGCTATAGAAGATCCAACAACGTTAGTTACAGCTAATATTCTAGCCCCTTTGTCTTTAGCTTCTCTTAGAGCTGCTAATGTATCTGCAGTTTCTCCAGATTGACTAACAACTATTACTAAAGTATTTTCATCTACAAATGCATCTCTATATCTAAATTCTGATGCTATATCAGTTATAACTGGTATCTTAGCAAATTTTTCTATTGCATATTTTCCAACTAAACCTGCATGGAAAGCTGTTCCACATGCAATTATATAAACTTTGTTTATCTTATCTAAATCTTCTTTAGACATTTTTATATCATCTAATTTTATATTTTCATTTTCATCTAATCTTCTTATTAAAGTTTCTTTTACTCCACTTGGTTGTTCATATATTTCCTTTAGCATAAAATGAGGGTATCCGCCCTTTGATGCTGCTTCAACATCCCAAGTTACTCTAAATACATCCTTATTAACTTCTTCTTTATTTTCATTATATACTTTTACATTATCCTTAGTTAAATAAACAACTTCTCCATTTTCTAAAAAGTATACATTTCTAGTATATTTTAATATTGCTGGTATATCAGATGCTATAAAGTTTTCATTTTCTCCAAGTCCTACTACTAATGGACTGTCCTTTCTAACTGCTACAAGTTCGTCAGGATTATCTTTACATATAACACCTAGAGCATAAGCCCCTCTCAATCTATCTAGAGCCTTAAATACAGCTTCTAATAAGTTTCCTTCATAATATTTATCTACTAAATGAGCTACAACTTCTGTATCTGTTTGTGACTTAAATACAACTCCTTGAGCCATTAACTCTTCTTTTAATTCGATATAGTTTTCTATTATTCCATTGTGAACTACAGATATTGTTCCAGCCATATTTGAATGGGGATGTGAGTTAACATCTGAAGGTGCACCATGAGTTGCCCATCTAGTATGCCCTATACCTAAATTACCATTAATAGGGTTTTCTTTTAGATCATCTGCTAATACGGCTAATCTTCCTTTAAATTTTCTAACTTCTAGCTCTTCATTTCTATTTATAGATACTCCAGCTGAGTCATAACCTCTATACTCAAGTTTTGAAAGCCCTTCCATAAGAACTTCTGTAGCCTCTCTAAATCCTACATATCCAACTATTCCACACATATTAAATTATCCTCCTTAAAAATATAATTAGGTATATAATTAAAGAGAAAAGGTCAGTTTACCCAACTTCATTTGTCCATACAATCACTTGTATTCTTTGTGAAGTCTTTATCGGTGGCAAAACACCGCAGAGCATCCGCCGATTACTCGATTAACTCTGTCCTCGTCAACTTAAAATAATATATTTTAAGTCCTGGCGCTTATAATGTGAATACACTTATTGTGTATTCACTATTATCATTAAGATAACTTACTGTGTATAAGATTAGCTAAATTTGTAGCTAATTCTCTTAATTGACCTTCCTCTTTACCCTCTAACATTACTCTTACTAATGGTTCTGTTCCTGATGGTCTTATTAATACTCTTCCTTCTCCAGATAATAGAGACTCTATTCTTTCTATCTCAGCCTTTATTTCAGGATCATTCATATACTTATCTTTATTTTCATTTTTTATCTTAGCATTTACTAATACCTGTGGGTAATTAGTCATAATAGATGCTAATTCTGATAAGGGTTTATTTTCTTTAGCTATTATTGATGATAATATTAGAGAACTTAGTATTCCGTCTCCTGTAGTATTGTAATCTAGGAATATCATATGACCTGATTGTTCTCCTCCTAAATTATAATCACCTTTTACCATTTCTTCTAACACATATCTATCTCCAACTGATGTTGTAGCAAGATTTATATTGTTTTCTTTAGCTGCTATAATAAGTCCTATGTTACTCATAACTGTTACAACTAAAGTATCTTTAGCTAGTTTATTTTGTTTCTTTAGAGATAATGCACTCAATATCATTATATGATCGCCATCAACAATTTGACCCTTTTCATTTACGGCAATTAATCTATCGGCATCACCATCATATGCAAGACCTATATCTGCATTATTATTTATAACTTCTTGTTGTAAATCTTTAGGATGAGTCGAGCCACAGTTTAAGTTTATATTATTACCATTTGGATTATTATTTATCGCTATAACTTTTGCTCCTAGCTCTTCAAAAACTATAGGAGCTGATTCATAAGCTGCACCATTTGCACAGTCTAGTACTACTTTTAGGTTGCTAAAATCAACATCTGTTGTTGACTTTAAAAAGTTTACATAGTCTCTTACTGCATCATGCTTATAAACTTTAGTTCCAACTTCTTCTCCTATAGGATGGTAATCTATTTTATCTAAATTTTCTATATACTCTTCTATTTTTAATTCTATTTCATCATCTAACTTATATCCATCTTTATTAAAAAACTTTATTCCATTATATTCTACTGGGTTATGAGAAGCCGATATAACAACACCGCAATCAGCGCCATAGAACCTAGTTAAATATGCTACAGCAGGAGTAGGTGCTACACCAACACATACTACATCTCCTCCAACAGACATTATGCCTGATATAAGAGCAGCTTCTAACATATCTCCCGATATTCTAGTATCTTTTCCAACTACAACTTTTAGTTTTTTCTTTCCCTGCGTAAGAACATATCCACCAGCTCTTCCTAATTTATATGCAAGTTCACAAGTTAATTCAGTATTAGCTATACCTCTAACTCCATCTGTACCAAAATACTTTCTCATTGAGAAATCTCCTTTCAAAAAAAGAAAAATGCGCAATATCACACTTAGTAATAATACCATACATTATATGAATAAATCAATAATATAGTTACCCTGTAGTGTCTATACGGATTTGTGCGAAAAAAAGGCAATAACCCACATGAGCTATTGCCTTTCATATATTAAACTATTTTCTTACAGCTTCAGCACCTTTTAATAATGCTTCTCTGTTTAATGGAACGAATTTCTCTTTGCTTGGTCCGAAAACTTTTTTGAAAGCGTCTAAAACTGATTCAGTTTCTACAGCTTTGTTTACTTCAAGGAAAGCACCTAACATAACCATGTTAGCAACTTTTGGGTTTCCAAGCTCTGCAGCTAATTCATTAGCTGGTATATAATAAGCTGTTACGTCAGTTCTTTCAACTTTTTGCTCTATTAATGAAGTATTTACTAATATATTACCACCAGCAACTACATCATTTTCGAACTTTATTAATGAAGGTAAGTTCATAACTACTGCGCTAGTAGCATCATTAGTTATAACTGGAGATCCAACTGGAGTATCTGATACTATAACTGCACAGTTAGCTGTTCCTCCACGCATTTCAGGTCCATAAGATGGTAACCAAGAAACTTCTTTACCTTCTAACATCCCTGCATACGTTAATAATTGGCCCATAGACATAACACCTTGTCCACCAAATCCTGCACATATAACCTTATTTACTGCCATATTATTTCGCCTCCTCATTAGTAATGTCTTTTAAGTTTCCTAATGGGTATTTAGGCATCATATTGTCTCTTAACCATTGTAATGAATCTACTGGATGCATACCCCAGTTAGTTGGACATGTAGATAATACTTCTACTATACCAAAGCCTTTTCCAGCTATTTGAACTTCAAAAGCTTTCTTTATAGCTTTTTTAGCTTTTCTTACGTTAGCTGGTGTGTCAACAGAAACTCTTTCTACAAACACTGCACCATCTAAAGTAGCTAACATTTCAGAAACTTTTATTGGAGAACCTTGAGTTTCTACACTTCTACCATAAGGAGCTGTAGTAGCTTTTTGACCAACTAATGTAGTTGGAGCCATTTGTCCACCTGTCATTCCATATATAGCATTGTTTACGAATATAGTAGTTATTTTCTCTCCTCTAGCAGCAGCATGAACTATTTCAGCAGCACCTATCGAAGCTAAGTCTCCATCTCCTTGATAAGTAAATACTACTTTATCAGGATGAACTCTTTTTACACCAGTAGCAACTGCTGGTGCTCTACCGTGAGATGCTTCGTGCATATCACAGTTAAAGTAGTCGTAAGCTAAAACTGAACATCCAACTGGAGCAACACCTATAGTATCACCTAATACGTTTAATTCTTCTAAAACTTCACCTACTAGTCTGTGTATTAAACCATGAGTACACCCTGGACAGTAGTGAGTTTGTTTATCTGTTAAACCTTGAGTTTTTTGGAATACAACTGCCATTATTTAGCACCCCCTGTAGCTTGTACTATTTCTTTAGCTTTATCAGCTATTTCGTCTGGAGTTGGTATTATACCACCAGTTCTTCCATAGAAGTGAACTGGAAGTTTTCCAGCTATAGCTAATTTAACGTCATCTATCATCTGTCCCATACTCATTTCTACAGTTAATAAATCTTTAGCTGCAGGTATTTCATCAAAAGCTTTCCATGGGAATGGCCATAAAGTCTTAGGTCTTATAAGACCAGCCTTTACTCCTTCTGCTCTTAATGCTACAACAGCATTTTTAACTATTCTTGAAGTAGTTCCATATGCAACGAATACTATTTCAGCATCTTCAGTTTGGTACATTTCGTATTGAGTTTCATTAGCTTCTATTTCTTTATATTTAGCATCTAATTTAAAGTTGTGATCTTCTAATTGTTGAGCATCTAGGTATAAAGAGTTTATTACATTAGGTTTTCTTTCTCCTTTAGTACCTGTTGTAGCCCAAGTTTTTGCTTCTAAATTTCTAGCTTTTGGAGGGTTGAATTCAACTGGTTCCATCATTTGTCCTATCATACCATCAGCAACTATCATAACTGGAGTTCTGTAGTAATCAGCAACGTTGAAAGCTTCCATAGTCATATCAACAGCTTCTTGAATTGTAGCAGGAGCATATACTGGAGTTCTGTAGTCTCCATTTCCTCCTCCTCTTGTTGACATAAAGTAGTCAGCTTGTGATGGTTGTATTCCACCTAGTCCTGGTCCACCTCTCATTATGTTAACTATAACACATGGAAGTTCAGCACCAGCTATATATGTTATACCTTCTTGCTTTAAAGCTATACCAGGAGAAGATGACGAAGTCATAACTCTAGCTCCAGCTCCAGCTCCACCGTAAACCATATTTATAGCAGCTACTTCTGATTCAGCTTGAACAAAAGCTCCACCAACTTTTCCTAATTCTTTTGCCATATATTCAGGTAATTCATTTTGAGGTGTTATTGGATAACCGAAGAAATACTTACAGCCAGCTTCCATAGCTGCTTTACCTATAGCTTCGTTACCCTTCATTAATATCTTAGCCATTATTTAGTCCCCCTATCTATTATTAGTCTCTTTCTACTGTTATAACTGAGTCTGGACACATTAAAGCACAGCTTGCGCATCCTATACATTTGTCCATTTCTTTTACAGTTGCAGGATTATATCCTTTTTTATTCATCTTTGCTTTATCCAGAGTTATTATTTTAACTGGACATACAGCTACACAAAGTTCGCAACCTTTACAAATATCTTCATTAAAAGTAACTTTTCCTTTAGCCATTTTCTAGACCCCCTTGCCATTATAGTAGTAGTATTATATTACTTACATCCAAGGATCCCTCATATATAATTTTATAGGGAATACTTGGCCCTCTATATTTTGAGGTAATTTATCTATAAAAGTCTCTAGACATACAACATACTTTATTGGTATGTTTGTCATGCTAGATACTCTTTTAGCTAGTTCTTGTCCTTTTAATACATCATCTATAGTTGTTTCTCTCACAAGATGTGTATTATTTATAAGTCCTGTAACCTTTAACTTAGAAGTTCTTTCTATAGATCTTATATGTTCTATTACCTGTTCAGGTGTAGTAGTTTCTTCTCTATTTGCATTAATTACAAAGAACATATCATAATCTTCATTTGTTATATGACTACTGAATCTTCCAAGAACTCTTGCTCCTACAGAGTCTCCACCTACATCCATTAGATAATTATAACTTGGATCACCTGCTGTAGATGCTATTTGAGGAGATACTGCTGGAACATCTAAAGTTGAAGCCCTTACTGAACTATCTATTACTGTTATACCTTTAGATTCTAGAAGTTCTCTTTTTTCTCTAGTTCTAAAGTATACATTAACTACATCTAGGTCTGCAATAGCAACTTTGCCATCAACTAACTCTCTTAATTTAGTTATATAGTTCATGGAAAACTCTGATTTTCCACTTCCATAATGTCCTGTAATGATTCTTATTCTTTTGTCATCAGTTATCATATAATCACCTACTAAAGTGTGTCTTTTATATTAAATCCTATACTTCAGGATATACTTGAGCTTCTTCTTCACCTTTTAAAACTCTAAGTCCACCTTGTGCTAAAGCTAACATTTCATCTTCACCTGGATATACTTTTATATCTGCTATGAATGCTACTCTTTCTTTTATCATGTCTACGAACATCTTAGAGTAAGATATTCCTCCAGTTATTAGTATAGCATCAACTTTACCTTTTAGTACAGCAGCACAAGCTCCTATTTCTTTTGCAACTTGGTATGCCATAGCTTCATAAACTAATTCAGCTTTTTTATCTCCAGCTTCTATCATAGCTTCAACATCTCTACCATCACTAGTTCCAAGATATGCTACTAATCCACCTTTACCTGTTATCTTTTTCTTTATTTCATCTAGAGTGTATTCTCCACTGAAGCACATTTTTGCTAAATCTCC
Source organism: Sporacetigenium sp. TC11 (assembly GCF_058146105.1). NCBI lineage: Bacteria > Bacillati > Bacillota > Clostridia > Peptostreptococcales > Tepidibacteraceae > Sporacetigenium > Sporacetigenium sp. TC11. Next base: position 99,552 of record NZ_JBYVNY010000010.1, read on the forward strand.
AACAGGAAGTCCTCCACTTCTTTCTGGAGAGAATGGTCCTTCTCCGTCTAATGCATTTGCAACTTCTACAACTCTTCCATTTTCGTGTGCACCAACAGATACACCGCCACCTAGATGAGCTACTACAAAGTTACATTCAGCATATGATTTTTCCATTTCTACAGCTGCTCTTCTTGCAATTGCTTTTTGATTTAATGCATGGAATATACTAGCTCTTTCTATTTCTGGCATACCAGATATTCTAGCTACATCACTTAATTCATCTACAACAACTGGATCTACTATATATGATGGTATATTAACTGAATCAGCTATTTCTTTAGCTATTACTCCACCTAAGTTAGAAGCATGTTCTCTTGGGCCTTCCATTAAATCATGCGTCATGTTCTTGCTTACTGCATAAGTTCCACCCTTTATAGGTCTTAAAAGTCCACCTCTACCAACTACAGCATCTAATTCTTCTGCTTTGATATTAGCTTCTTTTAAAGCATCTTCTATAACATTTTTTCTGAATTCAAATTGATCTGCTATTTTAGCATATTGACCTATTTCTTCTGCAGAGTGTCTTAGAGTCTTTTCAAATACTTCTGTTTCGTTGTCATATACAGCTATTTTAGTAGAAGTAGATCCTGGGTTTATAGTAAGTATTCTGAATACATCTTTCATCTTGGTGTTTCCTCCCGTTGAATATATTAGTTTGTAGCCTTAGCCGCAATTAATACGCCTAGTGCTATAGAATTTAATTTTGTTTCTTCATTGTCTGCTCTAGAAGTTAATATTATCGGAGCTTTTGCACCAACTATAACTCCTGCATTCTTAGAATTTCCAAAGAATACCATTGATTTGTATAATATATTTCCAGCTTCAATATCTGGAGCTAAAAGTATATCTGCCTTACCTGCAACTGGATGATCTATTCCTTTGTGTCTAGCTGCTTCTACTGATACAGCATTATCTAGTGCAAATGGACCACCAACTAAACATCCTTTTATTTCTCCTGCATTACACATATCTTCTAATGCTTTTGCATCTACTGTGTCAGGCATCTTAGGATTAACCTTTTCTTTAGCGCATATAACAGCTACCTTTGGCTCTTCTATATCTAATGCATTAGCTATTTGACAAGCATTTTCTATTATTAGTTTTTTAGCTTGTAAATCTGGAGCTAAGTTCATTGCTGCATCAGTTACAAAGAATAATCTATCATATCCTGGCACATCAAATACAGCAACATGACTTAGTACGCTACCTGTTCTAAGTCCTATTTCTTTATCTAATACAGCCTTTAATATTATAGATGTATCAACAAGTCCCTTCATAACCATATGCGCTTTACCAGTAGATACTAGTTCAACTGCTTTTCTAGATGCTAATCCTAAATCTTTTTCTTCTATTGTTTCATAGTTATTTATGTCTATACCTATTTCATTAGCTATTTCTATAGTTCTTTCTATGTCTCCAACTAATATAGCTTTAGCTATTCCTTCTTTTCTAGCCATTTCTACAGCCATTAAAACTTCTTTGTCTTGAGAACAAGCTACTGATATAGTCTTAGGGCCTCTTTCTCTTGCGAATTTTATTACCTCTGAAAAACTTCTCATTACAACTTCACCTCATATTCGTATATTTTAGCTATTTCTTCCTTATTTATGACTCTAAGAGCACCTTCATTTAATGCCCTCATTTCATCTTCACCAGGCTCTATATATACTGGAGATATAAACTCCACCATATTCTTTATATAATCAGTTAAATATTTTGAATATGCCAGTCCACCTGTTATCACTATTGCTTCAGTATCTCCGTTTAGCACTGTAGCCATAGCTCCGATTTCTTTTCCTATTTGATATCCCATAGCATTAAAAACTAATTCTGCATTATTATCTCCATTTTCTATCATTTTCATGACTTCTCTTGCATCATTAGTGCCTAAATATGCTGTAAGACCACCTTTTCCTCTTAACTTTGATTTTATTTCTTTTTCTGTATATTTTCCACTAAAGCATAATTTAACTAAATCTCCAACAGGTAACCCTCCAGTTCTTTCTGGAGAAAATGGCCCCATTTCATTTGCATTATTATAATCTATCGCTTTACCATTTTTAAGAGGTGCTATACTTATACCTCCACCTAAATGTACAACTATCATATTTGTTTCATCGAAGTTTTTTCCTAGCGATTGCGCTACTCTTCTTCCAATTGCCTTTATATTAAGGGCATGTCCCTGTGATTTTCTTTCTATTTCTGGTATACCTGATATTCTAGCTACGTCTTCAAACTCATCAACAGCAACTGGATCTACTATATAACTTTCTATATTTTCTATATCTCCTATTGATTTTGCTATTAATCCTCCTAAATTTGAAGCATGTTCTCCTTGTACACCTATTTTTAAATCATCTACCATTTTTTCTGTAACTTTATAAGTTCCCCCTGGCATAGGTCTCAGCATTCCACCTCTACCAACAACAGCAATTAATTGCGATGTAGAATATCCCTTTTCATTAACCCATTCTAATATGGTATTTCTTCTCATATCTAATTGATCGTATATTCTGTCAAATTTTGATATTTCTTCAGAAGAATGATTTATATTTTCTTGAATAACGTTTTCTAAACCTTTAAAAAGTGATACTTTTGTAGATGTTGACCCTGGATTTATGACCAAAATATATTCCCTTTTCATCATTATCCCCTCTTTAATAAATTTCTTTTTTTGTATACTTTATACCTCTATAATATACCTAAATCAAAAAAGATGCAACAGAAAAGGACATATTTTGGATTCCTTTTTTGTCGCATCTTGATGTTAATTGTCTATTAGCGTGCCAGGGTAACGTTTTCAGGCTCTATGGTTACTTTATTTACCTCATAAGGTATATTATGATTAATTTTGTATTTATTATCTCCTAAGGAATTATCTTCTAAATCAACATATAATTTTATGTCATTCTGATTTAGGTTTTCTATTTCGTCAGAATAACTTACAGTTATCTTAATCTTATCTGGAAGGTTATTTTTATTTGTATCTATATTTCCATTATTATTTATAAAAGATACATTACCTTTAGATATCTCAAATGTACTAGATATATTTTTAGATATATCTAGCTTTACAGCTATGTATTTACTATTTGACGACACGTCTTCTGGCAACTGTAACTTAATATCTATATTAGTATCTTTATCAATGCTACTTAAATTAATTGGAAAGGTATCTATACTATCTATTTTAGATAAAACATCCTCTTTTCCCCTTATTATTATGTTTTGCTGACTTAAGTTATATTCTCTTAATTCATATCCATCAGGTAAATTCCCATCAAATTTAATATTAACAGGTACTTGTTTTGATTCTAGCAAAGTTGCATTGACTATAATTGATTTATCCTGTATACTTACATTTTTTACTTCTTTTCCATATTTATCTACTGCCATTAGAACTATCTTATATGAGAGATTTTCTGTTTTATCTTCTACTTTTAAAACTCCTACTACTTTATCTACCTTATTTACTAGACTTCTTGGGCCATATACATATGTAGTACTCTTACTCATTTGTATATCTCCTATTTCATTAGATGACCTTCCTTCTAATTTCACTTCTATCTTCTTATTAAGACTAATTTGCTTTTCTAAATCTACAGTAACCATTTGTGGATTAAGTTGATAAGTTGCACCATTGGGTAAATCTGCTTCTAAATCTACTACATTTTTACCATCTCTTGGTTGGTCTACCTCTCCGTGTATATATATATCTGATTTCTTTATTCTTTTTAATGATGACATTCTTCCTTTTATGTATATGTCAGTATTTAAATCTGAACTTGAGTATATAGATAAATTCTCACTTTTTATATCATCCACATTAGTTATAGTAACAGGTACATCCCTGTATGATTGAACTATGACGGGGTCTACCACAGTCATAACGTACAACCATAATACTATTGCACTGAATAAAGATATTATCTTCATTCTTGTATTATGTTTCAATTTATTCATCATTTAAATATACCACCTTTGAAAAAACTTTTTTCATCGTTAAATTTCAGATTACTACGCAATATATTTGTTAATCTTTCTTTAGATAAATTTCTATACAGTTTACCTAGTCTAGCAACAGATACTGCACCTGTCTCCTCTGATACTGTAAGTGCTAGACAGTCTGATATTTCACTTATCCCTATCGCAGCTCTATGTCTTGTACCCAAATCCTTACTCAAGTCTTTACTTTCAGTTAGTGGTAAGAAACAAGCAGCCGCTTTTATCTTATCACCTCTGATTACTACTGCCCCATCATGTAAAGGAGTGTTAGGTATGAATATATTTATAAGTAATTGCGTAGATATTTCACCATCTATTATTGTTCCTGTATTAATTATTTCTCCTATTTTTGTCTCTCTCTCTATAACTATTAAAGCACCTATTTTTTGTCTAGATAGAGAATATATAGCCTCTACCATTTCTTCAATGCTCTGTTTTAACTGATCCTCTGATATACTTATACTGTTTTTTCCTATAAAATTAAATCTAGCTCTTCCTATATGTTCAAGTCCTGCTCTTAATTCAGGTTGAAATATAATTAGAAATGCAATAACTCCAACTTGTAATGTATAGACTAATATCCAATTTAAAGTATGAAGTTGTAAAATTTCACTTGCCTTTGTGGTTACAAGTAAAAACAACATTCCTTTTAAAACTTGCTCAGCTCGTGTATCTTTTATAAACATAAATATTTTATAACAAATATAACATACGATAGCTATATCTATAATGTCTGTTATACCCATATTGAATATAAGGCTTGTTAAATCATACCAAATGGCATTTATATTAGACAATTTATAATCCTCCTATTGTATATCTATTTAACATATATATTAAATATTATAATATAATTGCAATACTAAATTCAATTGATTTAAAATTTATACTTATTTTCAAATAATACTATACTATAATATTATTTTATATTTAGAGTGATATATTCATATATAAAAATTTCCCGACCGTCATGTCACCAACGACCTTGAGCAGCTGAGACCTTGCTCGAGTTTATCAGTTGGAAATTAAAAAAAAGAGTTTCACATCAGTGAAACTCTTTTACTGGCGTGCCAGCAGGGATTCGAACCCCGGACACACGCCTTAGAAGGGCGTTGCTCTATCCAGCTGAGCTACAAGCACATATTTTTTATTGGAGCGGGAGACGAGATTCGAACTCGCGACTTCCACCTTGGCAAGGTGGCGCTCTACCACTGAACTACTCCCGCATTTATGGCGACCTGGAAGGGACTCGAACCCTCGACCTCCAGCGTGACAGGCTGGCATTCTAACCAACTGAACTACCAGGCCGCAAATGGTGGGATTAACAGGGTTCGAACCTGTGACCCCCTGCTTGTAAGGCAGGTGCTCTCCCAGCTGAGCTATAATCCCAAATTTTGGTGACCCATAGGGGAATCGAACCCCTGTTACCGCCGTGAAAGGGCGGTGTCTTGACCGCTTGACCAATGGGCCTTATTAAATTAATGGCTCCGAGGGTGGGGCTCGAACCCACAACCTACCGGTTAACAGCCGGTTGCTCCACCGTTGAGCTACCTCGGAACATTATCTGGCTACGTCCTACTCTCCCAGGCAGCTTCCCACCAAGTACCATTGGCGCTAAAGAGCTTAACTTCTGTGTTCGGAATGGGAACAGGTGTATCCTCTTTGCTATTGTAACCACATTATATTGAAATT